>CALMEO010000001.1 GCA_937862935.1 uncultured bacterium
TGCGAAATGACTTTGGACTTCGATTCTAGACATTGATAAACTTGTATCTGTCTTATAAGTCACAGCATTTTCCGTGATAGCTTTGCTAAAGCTTGGCCGTCAGGTTCCTGAGTCATATTTGTCTGTAGACAGAAATAATGGTTCACCAGACACGATGTCTATATATACTCCTACACGTGTATTATCTCGATAGGTATTTTCAAACGGCATTTCCGTACCATGTTCTTGAGTAACGTGATATTGTAATGGAGTCAATGTTTTTTTTAGCTGTTCATCAGAGGGTTTGATAAAGATTGGTGCTGGAGAGACCGCTCAATGGTTTTTGTAAAATTCCTTACGTCAGGAAGCATTACTATACAGTGCATAATGAAAAGATGATTTTTGATAGTAGTGTTGATGATATTCTTCTGCGGGATAAAACGTGGTGTAGGGGAGTATCTCTGTGACTATAGGTTTGTCAAAAGTTTTCTGATTCTCTAGATTTCTTTTACTTTCACGAGCGATAGTCTCTTGCTCAGGAGAATGATAAAAAATAGCTGTCCTATATTGAGGTCATCTATCTACAAATTGTCCGGTATCATCAGTAGGGTCTATCATAGACCACAACATATTGAGAAGTTGCTGATAAGAAATCTGATTGGGATCATAGGTGATTTGTATGGATTCTTTATGACTAGTTTTCTGTACGCTAACTTGTTCATACGTCGGATTCACCTCTGTGCCTCATGCATATCATACCAGCGTAGCTATCACTCAAGGTACCTCACTAAAAGCTTTCTCTACGCACCAAAAACATCACACAGCAAAAGTAGCTAATTCCATGGTGGGGGGATTATGTATGTAAAAGAAATGTGTTTATTTGGTGTATGGTTTCTACAAGTAGATGTTTTTTGACTCGATTTTTTTGTTTACTATCAAGCACTTCTCCAAGTCCAGTCAAAACAGTAGTTGCAGTAAAATAATTGGGCAATTCTTTGATAAGTTTTTGAAGAAACTTCTTACTAGTTAATCCTGTTCTTTCTTGAATCAATGCTTCTTTGATAGGAAATTTTTCACGAAAGAAAAAGTAAACATCATAGAGATCCCTTGGATAAAATCTTTCTGATAACGCTACTAATTTGTTTGCAAAGATACAGTCCGAAGTCATACAAGAGAGAGCAACATCTGATATAGTCTGTGCTATATACGTATTATGTATCCAGATTTTTTTATTGAGTTCTATCTTGATATTCATATTTTTCTCATCATAACGGAATATCCATCTATGAATATTTTTTCCTAATGTTTCATTTTTAATCTCTCCTAGACCGATAAGAATCTCTCTCATATTTTCTATGACTAGCTGTTCTTGAGTGATATCAAGCAAATCTAAATCAATATCTGTAGAAAACCTATCTAACTTATAAAGGAGATATACTAGCGTACCCCCTTTAAATGCTAAAAAATTCCCTATCTGATGAGTAAAGATAGTAGTGAGAATATTTTTCATATATTTTTCATGAACCTGATTATTTACCATGCAAAAGTTTCTCGATATATAAAGCAGTTTGTTTAGGATATATAGGGAGTATTTGCTTGAGTCTTATTTTATTGATACTTTCTGGCGCATCTATCACACCACGTGGATTGATATACATATAATCACATAAAGCTCTCTCTGGAGTAGCTATACGATAATTATCATATTCTTTGATCCCTATAGGATTATTAAGGATCTCTGATTTTATTTTGTAATAGATAACTTCTTTGTCATCAATAGTATATTTACGAGAATCATCAGCAACACAACTAAATGTATTTCCATAAAATTGGAAAAAAACCCCCTCTCTAAATAATACCGTCTCACAAGAGATATATGCAGTTTTTTTGATTTTACAAGCTAGCTCCATGGGTTCATATTTGGCAAGTGTCCATATTCCTTGGCGAGGATTCAATAATCTCCCATCTTTTTTGGCTCTATACAAAAAACTTTCAAACCCCCTTTGAGTTTCTACTGGTACTAATTTACGTAATTCTTCAGTTGTAAAAACTGTTTGATTGGTTTGTAAGAGAAGCGATATTCTATCCATGTTTTCGTTTTGTCGTATAAAATACTTTGTTTATAAAGTAATAATAACGATAAAAAGAAATTTTGCAAGAGAATTTTATATACGAGAAAACATCATAGACTAAAATGACTATTATTTCTTTTCTACCCATCGTTCATTGATTCTCATAAACCAAGGTGTTCGAGGATCATTATATTGCGCAAGGGTAAAATCAGGAGCATGAGAAAGTTTGTTCTCTGCTAACGCTTTTTTGAATAGCTCCAATTGTCTATCAGCGCTCTTTTCTTTTGCATAGCCAGAAAACTTCCAGACATAGATATACCTGGTTTTTTCTTGGACGATAGTGATTGCTTGAGTATTGGGTTTAGGAAGTGTCGCTAGCGTATATTTTGCTGGCATCGTAAACCCTATCGTATATGTTGTTCCATTGTTGGTACTAGTTACGGGAGCAGTCATCGCTATAGTCTCAGATTTCTTACTGGTTACCGGTGCAGTCATCGCTATCGATCATTGTTTTGTATTATTTCAAAAGATATAATCTGCCAATATGCTGAATCCATTGTTTAGCGCCTGATTTTGTGTTCAGCTAACCGTAACATATGCCGTCAGATGCCCAGACATTTCACGTTCTTCTATCGCACCAATCATAGTATGTGAGAGTGTTTTTGGTCTTTCTATATTGTGGTTAACATACCATCATCGGCAACATCGAAGAATAAACAAGCCAACTATAATAATAGGAATAATCAGAAGTTTATTCATGGGTTTGTTGTTGAGGATGTAAAGATACCTAGTAGTAGTTTTTTACGAAGATAATAGCAAGAGAAAAAAAGATTGTCATAGTGTTACTAGGGCAAATGGGTCCAAAGGAACAAAAAGTATTATTTGAAAATATACAGCAAATGCCTATTAATAGTTAATATAGTTTTATAGGGACATAAATAATTTTATTTTCTTCTTTACAAAATGAGGATATGGAATATTATATTTATAGTAATTATTACGATTATTATATATGAATTTATCATTAGGCCATTTATAATAAAAAGAGAAATCCGTATTATAGAAAATAAAATAAATCAAATTATTAGCCTTATCCAAAATGATCCTGTAGTTGATACAAAATCAGACATGAAAGATATTCTAAATATTTACCAATTTTATAAAAAAACTGATTTTAGAATACCATGAATATGACTACAATTACATACAATGCAACTAATGTACTCATGTATGGTTTGTATTCTACAATTAACAAGTAGTTATGGTGTTATATTTAGTTGAGGCGAACCTAATCAAGACATTTCAATTTTATCAAAGAGAAAAAAAGAATTAGAACTTACTTTAAAAAATCTTCTTATTTATATCAATGAATTAGATGAGGAATAATGCTATTTTATTAGGATAGAGGACTAACATAAAAAATAGCTCAAAAAAATATAACCCCTCTCCAAAAAAAATCCTCCAAAAATAGAGATCTATAAACACACAAAACAGACCCAAAGGACGAAACATCAGCCAAAACACGAAAACCGCTTCTTTTCAGCTCTTTTATACTTCGCACAATGTGATCCGAGTTGTGCGAGTGTCCGAAGTATTGAGGACCTGTGAAGGAGAGAGAATTAAGAACCAAAGAAAAGTTTGGTTTTTTTAAATAAATAAGAAAAAAATGCCTCGTAGAGGCAAAACGGGGGCAAAATCGCTCCGGAGGAGCGAAAAATTGTCAAATCATTTTGTCAAGAAATTGTTGATTTTTGATAAGGTAATTTTATACTCCTCATAAGTCATACATCTCTCATTTTTTTATTTATACATATAATATGTCTGAAGAATTGCTTCAAAAACAGCTTGTTGATAATCCAGAAAAAATCTGAAGATGGGATTTTTATAATATTTGAGCAACAACATTAAAATCTCTTAAAGAAAATAAAATAATTCCAGATATTGATTATAAACATCTAATTAGGAAAAAACCAGATGCTCTTTTGGTAAATAAACAAAAGGTAATAGCAATTATTGAGCACAAAACACCAGCACAATTCAAGACCGAATTACAAAAAAAGAAAACAATAAACCAAGAATTAGAGGTAGCAAAGGCAATA
>CALMEO010000002.1 GCA_937862935.1 uncultured bacterium
TCAAAAACCACCCAAATAATTGGGCGGTTTTCTTTTTCGCTATTTTATTATTTTTTCTTATTTATTATTTTTTCTTATTTATCTTTTTTTCTGATGGTTTTTTTCATGATTTCATACCTATGACTATATAGTATACCAATAGTATTAGTATAATCCCTGCTATAGTCTTTAATATAGTCATTTGATTATCGTTGTATGTATATACTATATCATCTCGTCGACCATAATTATATATATCTCAAGTAATATTTACTTCCATCAAACCAACACTACGTCTTACTACAAAAAATATTCCTGTATAATTGTCTGGTTTTTTGATATCCAATTGATATCCAACACAGCCACGAAGTGTTCCTGTCATATTTTTTGGTATATGTACTTTTGCTTTTTTGATAAGCTGTGATTGTGGAGCTAAAGTTATATTATAATCAGTAGCATCAAAGGAGATACGTGAAGCTAAGGAATCATCACCTGTATGTATACCCAAAGAACATACCATATTCCCTTGATTGCTTAGCTCTGTATCTACAAACGATAATGCAATATCTACACTGTCTCCTGTAGCATTGTTGAGTACCATACAAATCTCTTTGGTCTGTCATGGACGGATATTCATAATATTTTGTCTTGTTACATTGGTAAGTTGTTCATTACAAAACCCAAGAGTAACATATTGTAAGAGTCATTGATCTGGTATAGTTACTCAAGCTTTTATTTGTCTGGTGTCACTATTTTCATTTTTGAGCACAGTATTATTGTCCGCAAAAACGAATGATCACATAAGAATAGGTATACAAGCAAAAGATAGAAGAAAATATTTTTTCATAAACATAAGAACGTAAATAAATAAAACTATGCTATTATGCTTGTTTCTTTCTTGGTATAATAGATTTTATAATTGCTCTGAGTATCAATAGTACAATAGCAAGTACAGCTACAGCATATCGTGAGAAGATAAAGAATTTACCTGTTTCATAAAAAGAACCTCATTTTAGCACTTCTTCTGGTAAATCAAATCCTTCAAAAGAAAGTGATGGTACATAACTTATTGTCATTTTAACATCAAATATTCATTTGTATGATGGAATATTGTTTATATCGATAGGAAGTTCTACTGTCTGGAATGGTCCGATTTTTTTATCTTTTATAGAGAATATCTTTTCAAATCCAAGAAAATTGCGTATTTCACCTGTTAAATTTACAATTTGATCTACATTACCACTATTTTTGATTGTAGCAGAGATAACAAGACCTCCCCCTGTATTCGATAGTACTTTTATATTCTTATTGGTAATAAAGACATTACTTTTTTGTGCTTCCAAAGACACAGCGTTTTTTATATTGGCAACTCATCAGATAAGTACTTCATACAATATAACTTTACGGTTTTCTATTTTAAACATTTCTACTCTTTTGTCTTCTATTCATTTGATAGATTCTATCCCATATCACAAACATCCACGGATAATCCCTTCATTCATCCCAGGAGGAAGAAACATATTATCTTTTCTTACTATATGAGATTTTGCAGGTATTACAAATGATGTCGGCTCAGGTGTAGAAATAAGTGCAGCAAATTTTCCTCCATTTATACTACAGTTAGGCAATCATGAATTTCATATTGATGCTTCTACATACGTATATTTTACTGTTATATCTACATTAGAATCATTGATAAACACGTTACACAGTGTCTTAGTTTCGTTCCCATCCAAGGTCAAAGAACTTTTGGTTGTCAGTTTTTCACTTTCCAATCCATCATCACAATGTCTGACTCGAAGATTACTAAATGCTTGTACTTGTATAGTTGGTTCTGCCTCTCATGTCTGTGCATATACGGATATTCCTACTGTCATACACAAGGCAAAAGCCATACCAATCCCTACTACTCTTTTATACATACTTTTGTTTTGTAAAAGATTAAAAAATCAAAAAAATGTGAATCGTTGTTATAGATATGTATCTCGTGTCTTGATACAATGTGTATTTAGTTTTTTTTCATAGCGTTATCTATTTTTTTATTATATAATATATAAAAACTTTTTTTTTATTATATATACAATTGACAAGATATTGTTTTTTTCTCTATATTTAAAATATATATTTTATATAATTTCGATTCTATTTAAAGTATTAATAAACCAAAAAAGAAAGAATAGTCTAATATTCTTTTATCTTATTTATAAAAGTAGCTTCTTATCTACATATATAACACAATAAAAAAGTGTTCAAAAATTTGACAGGATTTTTTTTCTCAGTATACTTATATCGTGAATCTGTTAGATTCGTATGTGCGCGCAATTTCTATACCTTTTATATTCTTTTTTACAAAACAATGAAAAAAAATTATTTAGTAATCGCTGTATTAGCGATGGCACTTTTAGGAACAGTTGGTCTTATCAACAAGGCTAATGCACAAAATGCAGATATTACATTGGAAGTACAAAATGGAACATTCAATTGTTCTTTGTACCCAACAGCAGTAGCTTTTGGTATAACAACAGCATCACCTACTGATACACTTCTTACTGGTGATGTATGGACTGATTCTTTTGCATGTACTAACTATCTTTCTGTACGAGCAACTCCAATGACAGTTCAATCTACTGATTTAACTGGTAGTGATGTTGGATTAATTGATGCTAGTAATATTACTTGGA
The DNA here is from genome assembly GCA_937862935.1 of uncultured bacterium. Classification (GTDB taxonomy): domain Bacteria; phylum Patescibacteriota; class Gracilibacteria; order Absconditabacterales; family Absconditicoccaceae; genus CAJBLF01. The sequence continues at coordinate 2,661 of CALMEO010000002.1, forward strand.
CTCCTACAGCTGCAATCGTAGAAACAGCTGGTGATTGTTCTGATCTATCTTTAGGTCTTGGTGGAACTTTGGATGCTTCTAGAGAACTTATTACTAAAGCTGGTACTAATGTATGTGACTTTACTTGGACTCCAGCAGACGAAATGACAGTTAATGTACCTGCTTACTCTCCTGTAGAATCATATCAAGCAGTTATGACTATTACTGATCCTGCATAATTATCAAGTATTATTAATCTCTTATATCCAAAAAGTACCCCTAAGGGGTACTTTTTTATATTTTTTTAAAAGAACTATCAGTTGATTTTGTAAGAAATTTTTATAAAGATACGTATATCTTTACTTTTTATGATAGCTATGAGTAAACAAAAACAATATATGTTTCTTCTCGTAGGATGGATATTATTGTGTCTTATGATATCGGGCATATATGATGTTAAGGCTGCTGAAGCAGATATTACACTCAAAATAACTGGTCTTGGAGTTAGACATGGTACCCCAGAAAACCTTCCTATCTGAATGGTTATGGCTTTGCCTACTGATCAAGAGATTAGTGGTCAATTTACTGAAAACTTCCGAGTGGAAGATTTACTATGATCTATTGTAGGTCATTATACTACCATCCAGTGTGATGGAATTTACGGTCCTTACTGAACTAAACTAACATGAATCGAACTCAAAGCAGGAAACATACTCCCACAGCTTCTAATGGGTATGACTGGGCCTAATGTATACATCAATCCTGATTTATCCCATTATATCAATATTACCGAACCTGTTACCTATTTTTATAAAGAAACAGAGACAAATCAGCTAGGAATAATCAATAAATACGGTGATAAACCCTGGATAAAAATACTTATTCCAAGTTCTGCTCCTCCTGGAATCTATAGTGGAACTATAGTCTTTAGCTTCTATCCCTACTAAATTACCTTAGCATATTTTTTTCTTCCCCCTAGTGAGGGGGATTTTTTCTATAGAAAAATAATAGTAAACACGTATTTTTTCTAACGAAATATTTAAAAGAAATATAGAGATAAACTTAGAGATAAACTTAGAGATAAACTTAGAGATA
>CALMEO010000003.1 GCA_937862935.1 uncultured bacterium
AGATCATTTGTTTACTAATTTTCATCTGACACTATAAAGATAAATAAAATCGTTGAGACATAATAAAACCTTGAAATAAGTAAAGTTTTGGTGATGTCGAAAGCATACTGAGTTTTTTGATAGATAGCGTAGACATAATGTATCATTTCAAAAAAAACAGTATTTCTAAAATAACAAAAAATATTTGAACGCTATTTTCTAGCTTTTTGGGAATTTAATGCAAGATGAAATAGTAGACATATGACGTATGAAGTGGGAATATTGTCTACTCTGTTCGTAAAATATCTATAATTTTTCCCACCATATATTTTCATATATTTGACAAGTTATTTATTTTGTATATAATATATAAGAGTTTATTCTCTAAATAAAACAAAAAATGATATATGTCTCAGTCAAAAAATTAATAACAAAAACTTTCGCTCTCTTCGTAATGATATTGGGAGCTACGCTGTTCACACAGGTATCTGCCAATTCTGCTGATATAAATCCTATTTTTGATACAAGAACACCGGTAGGATTTAATAATATCGTCTATAGCTTAATGACACAAAATGATGGAAAAATACTTGCTGGGGGCACTTTTTCTTCATATAAATGAACAGCAGCAAATTACCTTGTCCGTCTCAATGCTGACTGAACCATAGATTCTTCTTTTAACATCTGAAACTGATTCAATAGTACCGTCTATGATATAAAAATACAAAATGACGGAAAAATTCTTGTCGGTGGACAATTTACTTCTTATAGTTGAACAACAAGCAATAGACTTATCCGTTTACATGCTAATGGACTGAAGGATACTAGTTTTATAATCTGATCTTGATTTAATGGCATTGTACAAAGTGTAGTAATTCAATCTAATGGAAAGATTCTTGTCGGCGGACAATTTACTTCTTATAATTGATTAACTGCAAATAAAATTATCCGTCTCAATAGTGATGGAACCAGAGATACGGAGTTTACTATATGATCTTGATTTGATGGCACTATATATACTTTACTAGTACAAAGTGATGGGAAAATTCTCGTCGGGGGTCAATTTACTTCTTATGATTGATCATCTGCAAATAGAATTATCCGTCTCAATAGCGACTGAAGCGTAGATACAAATTTCACTATCTGATCCTGATTTAATAATACTACCTATTCACTCACAATACAAAACGACGGGAAGATTTTGGTCGGTGGGATTTTTACCTCATATAACTGATCAGCAATAAATAGAATTATTCGTCTCAATAGTGATTGAACTAAAGATACTTCCTTCATTATTTGAGGGTGATTTAATAATACCGTTACTACGGTAGGCGTACAAAGTGATGGGAAAATTCTCGTCGGGGGTGTCTTTATATCATACAGTTGAGCAACATCAAATAAAATTATTCGTCTTAATAGTGATTGAACTAAAGATACTTCCTTCATTATTTGAAGCTGATTTAATGGTACGTATGCATATGTTATACGGGTTCAACAAGATGGGAAGATTTTGGTCGGGGGCGATTTTACCATATACAATTGAGCTGCAAGTAAAATTATTCGTCTCAATAGTAATTGAACTAAAGATTCTTCTTTTAGTATTTGAGACTGATTTGACAATGCCATCTATACCCTGACAACACAAAGTGATGGGAAAATTCTCGTCGGCGGACAACTTACCACCTATGATTGAATTGCAGTAAATAAGATAACTCGTATCAATGCTGATGGAACTAAGGATTCTAGTTTTAATATAGGAAACTGATTTAATGGTATGTATACATATAGTTTGGACATACAAAGTGATGGGAAAATTCTCGTCGGGGGCGATTTTACTTCTTATGATTGATCATCTGCAAATAGAATTATTCGTCTCAATAGTGATGGAACCAGAGATACGGAGTTTACTATATGATCTTGATTTGATGGCACTATATATACTTTACTAGTACAAAGTGATGGGAAAATTCTCGTCGGGGGTCAATTTACTTCTTATGATTGATCATCTGCAAATAGAATTATCCGTCTCAATAGCGACTGAACTAAAGATATGGAGTTTACTATATGATGATGATTCAATAGTGGAGTGCTTGCTTTATGAATACAAAGTGATGGGAAAATTCTCGTCGGGGGTCAATTTACTTCTTATGATTGATCATCTGCAAATAGAATTATCCGTCTCAATAGCGACTGAACTAAAGATATGGAGTTTACTATATGATGATGATTCAATAGTGGAGTGCTTGCTTTATGAATACAAAGTGATGGGAAAATTCTCGTCGGGGGCGATTTTACTTCTTATGATTGATCATCTGCAAATAGAATTATCCGTCTCAATAGCGATGGGACCAGAGATACGGAGTTTACTATATGATCTTGATTCAATAATGGAGTAAAATCATTTATGGTAGGAAATGGCGGAAAAATTTTAGTCTGAGGGAATTTTACTTTATATAGTTGATCTATAGCAAAATATCTCATCCGTCTCAATAATGATGGAACTAGAGATAGCTCTTTTACTAGTGTAAACTGATTTAATTCTTATGTCTATGCCCTCGCGATACAATGAGATGGGAAACTTTTAGTAGGAGGAAATTTTACTTCATACAACTGAGTACCCGCATGATATCTAGTATGACTGTATGGTGACAGCGATTTAGTTATTCTCCCAAATTCTACAAATACGGGCACTATCACAACTGAATTTACTAGCAAATGATATACCCAATCCAATGGAGATTTTGTTTGATCTACAGCAATATCCCTCTCTGAAACCAATGGGAATATCCCTTCCACTTTGAGCATAAAAAACGAAAACATTACCTTATCCATACCAGCAGAAACACAATTTAAACAAGTCGATAATATAACCAATTATAACGGTATCATTTCTGCACCTATAGTTAAAACTATTGCTAGTGTAAATGATGAATCTGTTGCTACAGCATTCAAAGTAGGTAGTAGTACTGAATCTATCAATCTAGTATGAGGAATTGCTACGCTTTTAGTGCCTGTTCCTGGCGAAACAATAGGCGACATGATTCAAATCTATTATTCAGAAGATAATGGTGTAACCTGGTATCCTCAGGTTACTACTTTGGTTATTGACCACAATGGACAGCCATATATTGAATTTACCACTGATCATTTTACTGATTTTGCGGTTACTCTTCCTGCGGGGACTTTTACCTGAACTTTTGTCATCAATAACGATGCTCCTTCGACTAACTCAGGTATAGTGCTACTTAATATCTCTGCTACGCCTCCTGTAGTGAGTATGAGATTCTCTGATAATGGAGTCACCCGACCTGATTGGGAAAGTTACTCTACCACTAAATCTCGAACACTTCCTGGCACTTATGGTAGCAAAACCATTTACGCTCAGTTTGATGTTGATGGTGATGAAATAAGTGATGCTGAAGTTAGTGATGATATTCTCTATACTGATGGAACTCATCCATCTTGATGAGAATGCTGAACTTTATGAAATAATGAAGCTTGTATTAGTCTAGAAATCTCAGGGGGGAATTTCTCTTGTTCTCAATATCCTATTGCCGTCGATTTTGGGACTGTTACATCAA
>CALMEO010000004.1 GCA_937862935.1 uncultured bacterium
TTTTTTATGTAAAATAATCATTATCTATTTTTTTTATTTTTATCTTTTTTGTATATCTTGAAATTTTTTACATGTGATATTTGTTTGTGGGTATTTTCAAAAATATACTATATCTAATATTATCAAAAAAACAATTGTTTAGTCGTACAATATATTATAATTTTTCGTATAAAAAAACCTTCCCGCGAATACGCTGGGAAGGATATGTTATAAATATTGTCTTAGTAGACTACTTCGACTTTTATGTTTCAGTCTCCGTATCCCTTTTTCTTTGATTTGCCGAACTCGTTCTCGGGTGAGATTATACTTCTCTCCGATCTCTTCAAGTGTAAGCGCTTGTTCTCCTCCGAGGCCGTAATAGAGATATATAATCTCCTGTTCCTTTTCTGATAGTGTGGCGATTGCTCGCTGTATTTCCTTAGCTAGTGATTCTTGCATGAGTAATGCATCAGTTGTTGGTGCATTTTCATCAAAAAATGAATCGCCAAGTTTACTATTTTCATCCTCTGACATTGGTTCATCCATCGAAATATACTTTATAGTATTTTTTATCGATGCTTCGATTTTGTATTCTTGTGTCTCGAGTGCTTCAGCGAGTTCTTCATTTGAAGGTGTACGTTCAAATTTTTGTTCTAGCCGTGAGGATTCTTTTTTGATTCTGTTCAGAGCACCAATCTGATTTAATGGTATTCTAACCACTCTAGCTTGTTCCGCTAGTGCTTGGAGGATACCTTGACGTATCCACCATACTGCATAGGAAATGAATTTGAACCCTCTTGTTTCATCAAAGCGTTGTGCTGCTTTGATCAGTCCAAGATTCCCTTCATTGATCAGATCAGGAAGACTGAGCCCCTGATTTTGGTATTGTTTTGCAACAGATACCACAAATCTCAGATTAGCTTTGACTAGTTTTTCTAAGGCAATAGTATCGCCTTGTCGAATCTGTTGTGCTAGAATAACTTCTTGTTCGGCGGTAATTAATTCTATTTTGCCGATATCCTGAAGGTATTTATCCAACGATGCTGTTTCTCTGTTGGTTATAGATTTTGTTATTTTTAGTTGCCTCATGGCTATTTGTTTTTCGTTTTTATTTTTTCTATTAAATAAGTATCTATTTGTTTTGAAAAGTCAATACTATTTTAAAATTATTTTTCTTTTATAAAAAAACTGTTCACCTACATGAACAGCCTCTCTTTTATATGTTATTGGTTAAGGTTTTCTCCGAATGAAATAGTTTCTGGAGTTGGATTGTCAATATTTGGGTTTGGTCAGATTCTGAATGGGAAATCTTCTGGAATATAATATCCTTTGATCTGACTCAAACATTTTAATACATTTGTTTGTCGATTGATAGGACTTGATGCATATATTTTTCCTTCCTTGTTTCCGTATCTGGAAAGCTGATTGATGGTGTGATATGATCATAAATATCCATTATTTAATGTCAAAGGAATAGCTCTTGCTCCTGCATATGCAGAGTAGAAAGGTACTCTGTCTCCACGATCGTTATTTCCGACATTACCGATATTTGCGTTTGTACTGAGATATCTACCAAGAGTACTTTCTGCAAAGGCAATACATATAACCATGTCTTTATCAATATTTGTTCCTTTACTTACATCTTCTCGGAATGCTACTTGTTTATATATTCCTACACCATATCTCATAAGAAATTGACTTTCTCTTTTTGCCAATGTTTCTCATGTCATAAGCTCAAGATCAGTGATATCAATAGGTCTTGCATATTTATCTCTGAGATATTTGATTTGGTATCCTTCAGGTAAAACATCCTTATTTTTTACGATACTTGCATCTAATATATCAAACGGATCCATTGCAATTCCATCTTTGAAAATCTCGAAGGTAAGATTTGCTCCTTTGGAAATAAATCCTGCACCTCTTGTGCCTGGTTCTCATCCACTATATCCTATAAGTTCTCCTCTTCTGACTATATCTCCTGGTTTGATGACTGTTTTGTTGAGATATTGGTAGATAGTAATATATCCATCAGTATGCACAATCATTGCTCGGTTGATTCCTATTTCATCATTATCTGCTACAAAATATACGATACCATTACGAGCTGCATATACTGGTGTCGATTGTTCTGCTTTTATTTGTATCCCTATATGTGGCACACCATATTCTTTTTGAAAATTTATGTCTCCGAAATAGGTTTGTATTTCTTCGATAGGGTAGAGTGGCCATGCTAATATATATGCTTCATTATCGTTTTCTAATTTATTAAGTGCTGCTATTTTTTTGTCCATATCAAAATCTACCTTATATACTCATTTTTTGATATCTTTGACCAATTCTATGGTCTTGTCATAGACCGCTTTTGTACTTTCAAAGAAGTTGCTTATACTCAATTGTCTTTGTTCTTCATCGTTTTGATAAAGTTTCATAAATTGGATCAAATAATTTTTTTTCTGTTGTAATTTTTCTATTTCTATCTGATATTGTTTTATGGTCTCTTTTGTTTTTGTTTTGAGGTCATTTAATTTTTTGATGGTTTCCAATTGAGATTCTTCGTTTTCTTGGAAGTTGCTCATCAAATCGTTGAGTTGGATCATCATTGATTGAATCATATAATCATTGGCAAGAGTAACGGGAACATTGTCAGAATTTATAAGTAATTTTATTTCATCAATAGTATTAGTTTCTTCGTTGTATAGTTTGTTGTCTAGTTTGTAAATAAAATTAGAAAAGTTTTCTATATATTCTTTTGTATCTACCATTCCTGATCTTGATGCTTGGATTTCTTTATAGGTAAGGAGCATAAGTTTTTTGTAGGTAGTTATTTTTTGGAGCTGTTCGTTTATAGTATCTGTTGTTTGATTAATTGTTTGGATTACATTTACGATTTCTTTTCTTGTCGATCTATACTTGTCAGAGATTGTATTGTCTGTTCCTCTTTCTTTACCGTCGAGTATATATAATTCTTGAATAACTTCATCAAGATTTTCTTTGAGGTTTTGCATCTTGTCCATTGCACTTTGGACATCAAAATCATTTACTTCAGTAGTTGTAGTATTTATACTTTGTGCCGTACAAAGACTCATTCATCAGCTAAGGAGTATGATACAGGTGAGGAAAATTTTCTTTTTCATGAGGAAGATCGAAGAATATAAATCATATTCATACCTATTGTTTTTGATATCATATATCCCTTCATGCATATTTGGACTTTATGTATCAAAAATCATCGGTATAGGTTCGACATCACTTCACCTTACTGTGAAGTTTTTGTCTCTCTCTATTATATTCTAAAATCATGGGATAACCAAAAAAATACGCTTAAGACGTGTTTTTATACTTGACAAATTTGTTGAAATATATTTTTTATCCAGTGTTTTTTAATTTTTCTCTTGTTGTATACTTGAAATATCAGAAGCATCAAATCTTCTGATTAAAAACGGCATTACTAAGAGGACTATCCCAAAGAAAAAGAAGCTTATTTTTATCCCTATCGTTTTACTCAGATAATCTGCTATAATCATAATAAGAAATATACTTCCACTTGTTATAATTCCATACGCTACTGATCCATATTCTTTCTTGTGGTCATCTCCGATATGAAAGAAATATCTTCCTTCTAAAAGATTGACTGCTATTCCAAAGAAAATTCCAATAAAAAATCAGAATATATGTAAGGTGATATAATAGTCGTATTTGTTTATGATATGAGGAAAATAAATAGTAGTGAGACCAAAGATGATAGTAAAAACAATGGCTATTGTTTTTCTTTTCCTCAAGAAGAATATCGAGATAATATGTCCCAAAATCGCTCCTATAAAAGATATAATGATTATCATAATTGAATTTTTTGGCGTTCTTTCAAAAACGTCAACACCTATTTCTAACATCTTTTGTACAATAGCTGTAGAAATGGCTCGTAATGTACCTATAGGAAGGAGTAGTCGTACGTATTTTTTCGTAATTCTTCGTATATTCGGAAATGATTCTTTTATTGTATGTCTAAATGATTTTGCCTTGAAACGTGTATCATAGTCCATCATCATCGTCAAAATACTTGAGACTACAAGTAATGTTATGATGATTTGGAATCCATTAGTCCCTCGTTGTGTAAAGATAGCAAATCCCAAAAAACTTCAGAGGAGTATTCCTGTTAAAATAGCGATGTTTATACTAGCATTTATTTTTGCTTCACCACCATTTGATCTTTGGATTTCACTACTCAGAATAATTGATTTAATAATCAATCGTAAACTATAGGCAAATCCTATACTACTTATGAGTACAACGAACACTCGAAATGGGTAATAATCAAATATATGTCCTATACCTACTCCCGCTATTGCAATCAATCAAGCAATGATAGTGATGTTTTTTTTGCGAAATGTATATGCAATGGCCGATCATACAATATAGGCAAACATTCATCATAAACTGAGATATCCTGTTATCTCTTCTAAACTAATACTGATATCTTTGAGGTAGGATCGAAGAAAAAATTTGAGCATAGAAATAAATACGCTTCGAAGAAATGTAATGACAATAAAAAGAATCATGTTTTTATGTCTCATGGGTCTTGTTTTTATAAAAATTTTTTTCTGATTTTTTGCGCGAGTTTTGTATATTCATTATCTTCTATCCATACACGATCTTCTGGTTTTTGATGTTTGATTCATTCGAGATGAACTCCTATATCTGGTAAAAGGTGAAAGTGAAGATGGTTGACAGATTTACTTATGTTGAGATCACTTACTAATCCATCTCTCAATAATAAGCTTATATCTTTATGTTTTGTGTGTAATTTTTTTGTTCGTATATCTACCATTTCATGCATTTCTTTGAGTTCTTTGTGGGAAAGTGTGATTAAAAGATTTACATGTCTTTTGGGTATGATGAGTATATGGTCTTTGGTATATGGTACACGAGCAGGTATGACGTAAAAATATTTTCCTACTTGTAGTATATTTTCTTCTTTTTCATGACAAAAAGGACATACATGTTTCTTTTCTAGTTTTTTGAGAACCGTTAAATATTTCATCTTCTTTGTATAAATAAAGTGTTTTTCAGTATAAAAAATTGTATTCTGAATGCAAACTCAGATATATTTTGATTTTCTGTATTTTTTCACTCTCTATTGACTTTATATTTATAATATTTATAATAAATAAAATAAAAGATTATCTTTATGCGTTGGTATATTAAAGGATTGTCGTATCTTGATGCGAAAAAAGCAGTATCACTTATCGATGCTTTTGTTGCTCAGAAGAAGAGCGTTTTGGACTTGTCGTCTGATGAACGATTGTCTTGGGAAAACGTATCTGCAAATATTTCTACTCAATCAGTAGCTGTGTCTGCTCATAGTCAACAACAAATAGATCTTATCAATGTCGTATTAGCAGACAATGATTGTGGATTTGCTTCTATTGATACTCCATTTCTCTATAAAACATCAGAAGAGAAAATAGCAATCATAAAAAAGGAGGAGCATTAAATTTAAGCATTTTGTTTAGTTAAGTACTATTTCCCGGGAGTTTCTCTCGGTTTTTTTTAATTGTAAAATGGGCGATTATCCATCGCCCCCACTATTAATTTTGATTTCTAAAGTTTTATATCTACGTACTAATATCTATTGTTTTATCCCAAATATCCATTTGTTGAATTTGTTGACTATGAGTGATGGTATAGAGTTTTATCTCTTTTTGTTTTACAAAGTCCTCCAGCATATCAGCTACTTTGCCTACAGTATCTGCGTCTAGATTGTTAATAGTTTCATCAAGAAAAAGAATAGGTGAATTAATATATGATGATATAGCCAACATTCGGACTAGTTTGAGAATAATTCTTTGTCCTCCACTCAAACTCTTGGTATCTCTCATGCCTTTTTGATCGATTATTTTTGCTTCAAGTTCTAGTTTGTCTCCATCGTTTTTGAGTTGTAAACTGATCTGATAATCTACAATCTGTGAAAGATAACTGTTGACGATATCGTTCAATACCGGTAGATGGTCTTGGAGCACGAGTAGTAGTAATTCTTTAGAAAAAATAGTATAGAGATTTCCCAAAATTGTTTCTTGTTCTTCTAATTTTTGTCTTTCGAGCTGATGTTCTTTGAATTCATCTATGAGCATATCTATATCGTGATAGAGTTGTTGCATAGTGAGATAATTCTTTTCTATTTGAGCTGTTTTTGTACTCTCTATTTTCTCTTTTTCTCATTCTCGTTCTTTTCTCTGTTGTTCTTTTTCTTCTATTTTGCTGATACATTCATTTATTTGTTTTTCTATAGAATCTTTTTGGATAATTGCTTTTTGAAGGTCGAGTTTCCATTTGTCTACTTGATTACTTTCTTGCTCCAAATCGCTGATATTTTTGTCTAATTCTTTTGCTAACTTATCTTGATTGTTGTATTCATTATATCCTATTTCAATATCTTTATAGACAATTTTATTTAAAAATACTTTAATTGCTTCTATATTGTTTTCTATTTCTTTCTGTTGATTCTCCAGATTTCTAACATTCTTATTTTCTGAGACTATTAAACTAGTGCCTATTGTTTTCTCTTCTGCATTTATCTTCTTTATTGTCTCTTTAATCTGTTCTTTTTGTGCTATAAAATCTTTTTTCTGTTGTTCTAATTGATCAAATGTTTTTTTGTTGATGACTTTGATAAATGGACATTGCTCCTTTATTTTTTCACATGCAAAAGTCGCTTGAGTATTGATGTTTTTTTCGAAGTCTTCCAATGTTTTTATTATTTTTTTTAATTGATCCTCTTGATTCTCTCTTTTTTCTTGGAGATATTTCTTTTGTGTTGCAATCTTCTCTGCATCATTTTTTGCTATCAATTCTTCATTTTTTATCTGTAACTGAATATTTTTGATCTCTTCACTCCATTTCTTCCCTTGATGGATGAGTTGTTGTATATAGAGATAGCTTGTAACAACTGTGATATCAGATATATTTCTAATATTGGTTTCATCTCATTGTCTTTGAATATATTTTCGTATTTCATCTCTTGGAATATTTTCTTCAGCTGCATTTCTTTTTGTGATTATTTCTTGTTTTTGTCTTTTTAAAGCTTCTATTTTTTTTTCATCGATTTGTTCTATCTTTTTTTGTAATGTTGAAATATCTATAGAAAGCTCTTTTTCTGTTGTTTGGTATTCTTTTGTTTTTTTCTGTTCTTGTACTATTTCTTTCTGTATACTTTCTAATTGATGGTGTAGTTTTTGTTCTTGAGATTTTTTCTGATCAATATATGTACGAAGTTGTTTTTCTCGATCGTTAGGAAAATCTTTGAGTGAAAAATCTGTGATTTGTATTTTTTCTTCTATCATTTTCCATTCATCAAAAAATTGTTCGTATGCTTGTGTCTCTATATCATTGGATAATAATTTTTTTGTATTCTCAAATGTAATAAGATAGTTTTGAATATTGTTTTTGAGTTTTTCATCGTATTTTGAAATATCTGTCTTTGATTTTATCTTATATCGTATCTCTCTCTTTTTATCCGCTAAAATTTCTTTGGCTTCATCAATCCCCATGAGGTTGAAAACGTTTTTTAATATTGTTAGTCTCTCTACAGGAGCGAGTTCAAAAATATTATCAGAATCTTGCATAAGAAAAATCGTATTCATAATAACTTCTCTTGGTGGTAAGAAGGTCTGGAGATTTTGTTGGAGATCAGTCTCATTTTTGAAGTTAATTTCATCTCGTTTGAGTCCAGGTTGCTTTCTAAGCATATCTTCGATGTCTATGTTATCTTCTATAGGGGCGTGCTGATTAAAATCTGGCAAAATACCATCCAGCGTATATACTTTTGATTCACAAGAATCTTTTGATTTTCCCTTTTTCATCATTCTGGTGATGAGGTAGATTGTGTGGTTTACTTCGCAGATAATCTTGATAAAACCATCTTTTGATTTGGTATTTAATATATTCCTCGAACTATATTTGTAAAGTCCATAGATAGGTCCATCAAAGAAAAGAAAACTTTTTCCTGATCCAATAGGTGCTTTGATAAGCATTTTCCCTGTATTGAAAAAAACGCTCAAGAGTTTATCCTGAAATGGTCAAATGTTTTTGTAAGATATAGCTATGATATCGAGCAATTTCTTGGTTTGATATAAAATCTGTGTAGTATGAGCATACGGTAATTTTGATAGTTTTCAAGAAAAAAATCTGTATAATTTATTCTAAATGTCAATCTTTTTTGTTTACATACATATATTTTTTTGGTGTTCTCGAAATTTCTGAGTATAATAGATAGGTAATTTGAAATATATTATTCTATATTTATATTTTTACATTGTCTCTTAGTATGTATTGAGTACATGAACATTATATTCATCAGCCAAAAAAAAATTCCTTTTGACAAGAGACGAGAACTTTTGCTCTTTTTTTTGGTGCTGTTTTTGTGATTATTCTCATTTTTACTAACTTCAATTTGTTTGCATCTAATTTTCTTGCCTTATTTGAGGAGGAAACACATCCTATAGCCCCTATAGCTAACTCTATTGTTTCTGAAGATAATAATATCTCCTCTATTGTGGATACTGCAGAACAAGATATTTTAGAAATTCAGTGATTGCTCAAAAATTATCAACAGACCGCTAGTGTAAACGCACTTGCTCCTTCTACCGAAGAAACGCTTCAATCTCATTTGATGGACTATAATTTTTCATTTAATACAGTTCCTCCTGTTGATAGAATTATCGTACCATCATTAGGCCTTGATGTTCCTATTATTTCTAATGAACATATGGCACCGGTAGATTTTGCAAAAGCTGATTTTGATAAAGAACTTAATGAATGAGTCGTAAAATATCCTACAACCCCAGCTCCTTGACAAGAAGGTAATACTTTGCTTTTTGGTCATACTAGTTATGTCGTTTGGAAAGATAATCCTTATGGAACTATTTTCAAAGATCTTCCTAAACTCAAAGATAGTACCTTGATTCAAATATTGCGAAAGGGTAATTTGTATGAATATAAGGTTGTAGATCTTTTTATTGTAAATCCGAAACAGGTCAATAATCAATATATGACTTATCAAAATGCTGGTGGTAGCTATATTACCTTGATGGGTTGTTATCCATTGGGTACAGATAATAAAAGGATTATGGTAGTAGCGAAGCTGCTAGATACATAAAAAAACTAGATTGTAATTTCCTAGGAAAAGAGTATATTTTCACTAATCGAAATATGCTTTCTAAGTAAGGCTTTGTAAAAAGGCTTTTTTTCTTTTACTGTTTATACTTATTTCCTATGAAAATCAGAAATATTGCAATTATTGCTCATGTAGATCATGGGAAGACGAGTTTGGTAGATCAACTTCTCACTCAGTCTGGAACTATGAAGATGGCAGAAGATCAAAATCTCATCATGGATAGTAATGATCAAGAGAGAGAAAGATGAATTACTATCTATTCTAAAAATACTTCGGTCATGTATAAAGATGACGTTATCAATATTATAGATACTCCCTGACATGCTGATTTTGGGAGTGAAGTAGAAAGGGTATTGAAAATGGTTGATAGTGTCTTACTTTTGGTGGATGCCTATGAATGACCTATGCCACAGACAAAATTTGTCCTCAAAAAATCTTTGGAACTTGGACTCAATCCTATCGTCGTTATCAATAAAATCGATAAAGATACTGCAAGACCAGTTTGGGTAATCAATCAATTATTTGATCTCTTTTTTGCGCTTGGAGCTACTGATGAACAGGCAGATTTTCCTATCATTTATTGTAGTGCTAAAGGTGGATATGCGTTTGATGATCTTAAAGATTTTGCTGAGGCTAAAGAACATGGAAATATTTTTCCTATATTTGATTTGATAGAAAGAGCTGTACAACCTGCTCCTGATTATTCTGATAAACCTTTTCGTATGCAAGTAGCTAATCTTGGATATGATGATTTTATCGGAAGACTTGGTATCGGAAGAGTCTATGAATGAACTGTCAGTCAAGGACAAGAAGTAGTTATTTTTGACAATAATGGAATCAAAAGGAAAGGAAAAATAACAAAAATATTTACTACTTTATGAATCTCTAGAGTAGAAACTAAACAAGCACTTTGTGGTGATATCGTGACTATTGCAGGTATACCAAATATTTATGTAGGAGAGACAATAGGTATAGAATGATGTGAGCCATTTCCTCCAATCAAAGTAGATGCACCGACATTGACTATGGATTTTCTTGTCAATGATTCTCCTTTTGCTGGTAAAGAAGGAAAATTGGTTACGTCAAAAAATATCCAAGAAAGATTGCAAAAAGAATTACAGACAAATGTCTGATTGGAAATAAATTTTGACAAATGAGGAAATAGATTTGCTGTTTCTGGTAGATGAGAACTTCACTTATCAGTGTTGATAGAGACCATGAGAAGAGAATGATTTGAACTTCAGGTTTCTTCTCCACAAGTGATTTTCAAAGAAGAAAATGGACAGATAACCGAACCGATAGAACATGTCATCATTAGTGTTGATGATAAATTGTCAGGTACTATCATAGATGTTGTTGCCAAGAAGAAATGACAAATGACGAATATGTATACCCTAAATGGTCTTACCACTCTGGAATTTGAAATACCAACAAGAGGATTACTCTGATTTAGAGGACAATTTATTTTGCTGACGAAGGGGGAGGGGATTATGTATAATTCTTATTCTCACTATGGACCCTATAGAG
>CALMEO010000005.1 GCA_937862935.1 uncultured bacterium
AAAAAGCAGCAGAAAGGTATCAAGATGCTACAGAAAGAGTAGAAAAAGCAAAAGACAACATAAAAGACAAAGAAGTATCAAAAAAAGATGCAGAAAAAGAACTCGAAGAAGCAAAAAAAAAGCTTATTGATGCACAAAAAGAAGCAGCTGAAGCAAAAGAAGATCTCCAGCAAGAGAGCAGTAAATTGTAAAATAAAAAGATAGAGAAACAGGAAAAATCCGCTAAAAAGCGGATTTTTATTTGTATTCTATTATTTATCATTATTTTTAAATTAACATAGTATATATTTAATTTTATTTATAAAAATATTTTATCTTCATCGTATCTGTTGTCGGAGGATTTTTATTTCTTGTTGAACTTTTGGAATTTCAACCTCATTTATATACCATATTGATTGTCGATTGGAACTATTCGCACCGCAATATTCACCAAGTTCATTGTATATAGGATATTTTTTGGATTCCGCTTCCTCATTCAATATAAAATCAAATGTTTTTCTCTTTTCATAGAGTTCGCTAATTTTATCTTCTAGTTCTTTTATTGGTTTATTCGCTTTATCTATTTCATCCTTTATTTTAGGTAAGTTCCTGGTATAATTAGGAATTTGATGAACAATTTTTATACCAAATTTTTTAATACATTCCAAACAAAAATCTTCATCAGTCTTTAATTCATTAGAGGCAAAACCAAAAGCATATAAATCAGTTTTCATAGCTATGAATATCATTTCTTTATTATTTCTTATTTTTTCTCCTGTAGCTCCTATCAAGGATCAATTTTGTTCTAATGCATATCTTACTATATCCGGATCATCTTTTGCCTCTCGTGGTATGTTATCTATACTTTGAGGATTCGCTTTCATTTGTACTATAAGTTTATCTTTCTCTGAGATATTATTATTTTTGTGAACATTGTTTGTTTCTTTTTTTCATCACAAAAATAGAGTTTTTATCTCACTTGTTATTCATGATGATATATCTTGAAGTTTAATTGAAATATCTTTTCCATTTCAATTAATAATTAAACTTTCCTTGATATTACCCTGTAGATCTGAGGTAAGGTTCTGTAAAAGTTGATTATCTACATAAAGCTTAATTTCCACATCAGGTTCTTTCTGATTTCCTTCGTTTAATGGGAAAGCAATCAAATCTAATTGGATTTTATTAGAATCCAGTTGTTTTGCCTGCGTTTTATCATCAATAATGATTTTTTTGATAGTCATAATTGTAGAAATTATAATTTAAATATTTAATAATGAACCCGGATTGTTTATTACATAATCTCTTAGCATATATTTTGCATTGTCTCATAATGCATATATTTTGATTTTTATTTTTTGTAAATGTATTTTTTTGCTTTGTATATCATGTGCATTTTTTAGATTGATATAATCTTCATCGAATTCTAAACCTTTTTTGATAACATTTCTGATAATTCCGAAATCGATATACTGATATCCTAAATATGCCAATGTGAAAAGATCAATTGATTTTCATCATACATAATCTTTCTGTACAAATTCTTTATATTTCTTGGTAAATAAAGCTTTATTTGATGTTAAAATAAGCCCAATATTTGTTCATGATTTTTTCACTGCTCATGGATTTTTGAACAAAATTTCTCAGAGAATAGTTTCTGCTCATTTTCTATATCATATATTTTCGACTCTTGACATGATTTTTATCAATTTGGATGTTCATCATGCTATGATTTCTTCCTTTGTTGTTATATCTATCGGTTTATGAAAATATTTGAATATATCAGCATAATTCTTTGGTATATTTTTGTCATTTCATTCACATATGATTTCATTGTACATAATTTGTAGAAGTTCCTCGAACTCTTTTTTCTGCCCCAACATCTTTGTTATCCTTGCTTTTAGCAGAAATGCTTCCATATTTCATTTATCGCTTCTAATAGATTCATTAAGTCGTCTTTTTGCCAATTTCAATCTCAGATATTTCGTGTTTATCTTCGCTATATCCAATGCTATTTTACTGACAATTTCGTGTTTAGAGTCTTCTTTCGCAACTTTATAAGATCGAAGAAGATATTTCGCTGCTTCTTTATCTTCTCATAGCATCATTTTTGCTGTTCCTGCTCAGTATAAATTTCACAAATGGATACTCTTTTCATCTAATCACTTTCTGAAACTCTCAAATGCATTTCTCCACTCTTTTATTTTTGCCCAATACACTCAGTGTATATAAAATTCATTGGCTTTTATATCCAAAGGTTGAAGTAAATTTGTATTAATTTCTTCCAAAAGTTGAGTTTGTTGCTGTAGTTCTTCCAAGATATTCTGATTTACATATCTAATACTTGATAATTCTTCAGAAATTTCACTGAATCATTGTATCAAAGTATCTCATATATTTTGTAATACATCTCATATACTATATAAAGCCTCTGATAATTCATTTTTCACTTCCAATAATATATCATTGGTTATTTTAGCTAACTCATTTCATTCTGATAATTCATTTTTCACTTCCAATAATATATCATTGGTTATTGTCGTTAACTGATTTCATTCCGATATACCTTCTAGCATAGATTGTCTCTGTCCTAGGGCAATATTGCCCTGTATGGTTTGTGCTTTTAGTTGTTGTCGTTTCCCCACATCCCCATCTAAATCTATCTTTGGATTTATTCCATTTTCATCCATTTTCATGATGCGGGCTATTTGCAATGATGATTCACCAGTAATAGTTTGATTTCTAAGTAATTTTTCTAGTGTAGTATCTTCAATCATTCACATATTTATAAGATCTACTATATTTTCTGCAGTTTTAGCTTCCTGATATATATCTAAAAATTCAATCTCTTCATCAGTAAAAAGATATTCTATCATATCAGATATTTTTTTCTGCAGTGGAGCTAATTTTTCTAATATATCATCCTCTGATCGTTTTTCTTTTATCAATATATCGTATTCATAACTATACTGTTCTTCTAATTCTTGTATATTTTCTTGTTCATTTGCACGAATATCTATAGCTTGTTCTGAGGTTATATCTTTAGATGTATAGTCAATAAATCTATATCTAAATATACTAGCGAGAACAGACCGATTATCTGTATCTTTTTTTACTAGATTTTTGGCGTACAAAGCCAACAATGTTTTTTTTCATTCATAATCAGTATTTTTCATTAATTCATCTATTGTTTTCTTTTCAGGTATACTTGTACCATAAGAAACTTGCGCCATTCTAGTTGTAAATTTATTCATGTTTTGATTAGACACATTCAAGCTAGATAGATAGTTCTGAGTTTTTCTAAACTCTCGATTTAAATTATTTTTCATTTCTTCTAGATGTCTATTTGTCCAATCTACTCATTTTCTTGTATCATTCATTGATTGATCTATACTGTCCAGATATTCATTTGTTTCTTCATTTTGTTCTATTCTTTTTTTTGCCATATTATTCTTTATTTGCATTTGTTTTTTGACTCATTTCATCTCTTCTATTTCATCTTCCATTCTCATTTGCATTTCAAATCAGATATCTTGATAGGTATCATTAAGATTGTCTATATTGTATGAGAGATCTTGGTAGTCTCTCTGGTTATTGATGATTGAATCTGAAAGCATTTCTGAAAATCTATTATTCGATATCATTAATTTATCATCCATTGCTTTACTTACTTGAGAATAATCTGGGACCCTTCTCAAGTTATTCTTTATATCTTCTATTTCACGAGAAGTCTTCATAGGATCTGCAAGCATTCCTCTAATAGCAGGTATTTCTCGAAATTGTTCAGATTTATCAGTCATTTATGATAGTTTTATTAATAAACAATTAACTATTTTTTATATTTATTACAAGATAAATGTCAATAGATAAAATAGAATTAGATATATAATGTAACATAATAAATAAAAAGTCCTCTAAAATTTGCACATCATCCTCCAATGATATAATTCAATAGTTTTGAGTAAATGGTGAATAAATTAAGTCGTCTGAAATTTGACAAAAATTACATTTCCAAGTATAATTGTGGGGAATAAAAAACTTTA
>CALMEO010000006.1 GCA_937862935.1 uncultured bacterium
ATCTGGCATCAGGTCGATAGCAGTAGTAGAATATTTAGTTTCGAGTAAAATCCTGACTGCATTCTCTACAGCTTGTCAGAGGTTCATGATATAGTCTTCTTGTTCTTCGGAGTCCATACCATTTATCTTTTTGTAGATTTCTGGTTTATGAACTTTTTGCCAAGCGAGTTTAGGGAAGTACAGATAGTCTACGAAGAGGGATTTAGTGATGTTCATAAATTTATTTTGATTGTAAATAATTCAATAGTGATTTTGCTTTTTCTAATAATTCATCAAAAGTTATTATAATAACGTTTTTAGAATTTTCTCTAAATAAGCTGAAAGATTTTATTTTCTCAGGAGAATCTAAAGAGGACGAGTGTCAAACAATTAAAATAGATTGTGTATGGTAAAACTGAATTTTTTCAAAATCTTGTTTTAAAACATTTTGAAAATTTTCTTTTGCGGTGTGTATTTGATTTAATGTTTGTATTATTCATCAAGACAATTCTCCACTTATAGAATAAGAAACGTTAGTTCACTCTCCACTTGTTCATCTATACTTTCATCAAACCAAATCTGTTTTAGGTGTTTTAATTTCGATTACAGCAAAACTTCAACACAATAGTGAATTAAGTAATAGATCTGTAGCTACCCCTCATTGACCTCAACGTCATTTAGTATTTTTCCCTCAAACATAGGTTTCTCATTGTAAATATATAACTGGATAAGAAAATAATTGTTGTAATATTCGTGGATTGTTTTCTAATAAATCTTGCCAAAAAGATTCATCATCATTTTCTATATTTTCTTCGCAAATTATTATAAATTCTTTTAATTTTTTGATTCATAATATACCAAGAAATTCAGCAGGATCTATATCTATATTTCAAAACGCTTCAATACCATCTTTTGTTTCTAAAAGTTTCTTTAAAATATCTCATATTTGAGTAATATCAATATTAGATTGAATTATTTTAGATATAGTTTCTTTGTCTAATGATTTATCTGTTAATGTATCTATTTTTGTTAATTCAGACAAAAGAGCTACCGCTCCATCATACGAAATTTTAGTTGTAAATTTTGGGTTTCCCGTATTTGGGTCTATTCCTACTAATGTTAAAAGGTGGTCTCTATCCGTTATTATTCAAGAGAAGTTAAGATATATTAAAATATCATTATTTGAAAATATAGGTTTAGATGTTGATAGACTCATTATACCTTTGCAATAGCATATAAATATCTGTCACTTTCTGGCTTGTATTGTGTTGAGTTTTCTTCAAAATGAGAGTCAAGTATTTCAATACTTTGAATCTTATCTAGGTCACATATTTTGAAAGTTACCAATTCTCCGCTTTCTGTTCATCAAGACAATTGAAATATATCACATTTTGTTGTTTCTTTTCAATCTTTAGCTTTGAATACATAAAGCACATGTGGATCTCATAGCCTAAGTCATTCAGATACTCAATCTTTTACATAATCGTACTTAATTTGAAATCTTTCGTTGATGGCTTTTGTTAATAATTCGATTTTATTCATTTTTATATTTAGTAGGTAATAAAACAATTAAAAATCATCTTCACTAGTCAAATATATTGATTCAATAATTTTCTCTGGTTCTATATTTTCCAATCACAATGTATCTGTCTGAACATCTCTTAACTTTCTTTGAATTTGAGTTGTTCTTGTGGTTACCAAAGTATCTATTTCCTTATCTGCTTCTTGAATCTTTTTCTGAGCTTTTGCTAAAACAATACCAAAAGTATCAAATTCTTTTTTTACAGCTCACAGAATATTTCGTACTTCGCTTGATCTTTTTTCTATTGCCAATGTCCTAAATCACATTTGTAAACTATTTAACATAGCAACAAGTGTTGTTGGTCATGCAACCATAACCTTTCAAGATTGTAATTTTTCAAGTAATCAAGGAGTTCTTACTACTTCAGCATATAGTCATTCTATAGGTAAAAACATAATTCAAAAATCTGTAGTTTCTGGAACAGAAATATATTTATCTCTAATGTCTTTTGCTGATTTCATAATGGCAGCTTCAAGTTCTTTCACTGTTGTTTTTACTTGTTCGGGATCTGCTCATTCATAAGCATCTATGACTGCATGATATTTTTCTAATGGGAACTTAGAATCCACTGGAATATATACAAATTTATCTTTTTCTTTTCATGGAAGTTTAATTGCAAATTCCACTACCTCACTGCTTCATGATTTTACTTTCACATTCTTGTCGTATTGTTCTGGAGATAAAATTTGTTCTAGGATATTTCCTAATTGTACTTCTCCTAGTGTTCATCTAGTTTTTACATTAGAAAGAACTTTTTTTAAGTCTCCTACTCCAGTTGCTAAAGTTTGCATTTCTCACAATCATTTATGAACCTGTTCCAATC
>CALMEO010000007.1 GCA_937862935.1 uncultured bacterium
TGACAGTAAGATCAACATATTGAGATGTAGATGGAGTTGTATCATCAGTAGTGAGGTAGAAATTATCAAGATCACCATTGGAACTATTGTTGCTAGATCCTACATCAAAGGTAATTTCTTTATAGATGGAAGTATCGTCTTCATCGTACACTCTTACTTTGTATTCGTAATTGTTTCTATTGAACTTGATAAAATTGCTTAGTGTTTTTACTCCGTTATTAGACGAGGTAAAATCATATCCATTTCTATAGGTAGAACTCATAGTGTAGTAGGTAGACGAAGTAGTTTGTGTCCAAGAAGAAGAACTAGAAGATCTATAGTATACTTTGAAATTGATAGTATTGGTGTAGTCAGTAAGTGTATAATTATCACTATCTCTTGCTTTGACAGTAAGATCAACATATTGAGATGTAGATGGAGTTGTATCATCAGTAGTGAGATAGAAATTATCAAGATCACCATTGGAACTATTGTTATTGTTGTTGTTGGATCCTTGATAATCATCATCAAATCGTCCTTCATCATCAAAATCATATACCCATTGAGGATATGTTCGTTCACTATTGTTGTTTGGTTTTCCTTCTCGATCACTTGGAGCTAGTTCATTTTGATATGATGTGACATATCTTATCCAGATTTTAGTTCTTCCTGCTTTTTGTCCATTATACGTAAATTCTTGATTACATGATGTACTCTCTCTTAATCTCAGTATAGAATCAGGAGTCATGATATCGCATCTCAAACTAGACGTTGAACCATTATCTACTGATGTGGTCAGTCTTCGTCTATTCGTTGAAACATTTTCTATATTTACACATGCAGTTACGCCATTGGAAAACTCTACTTCTTTGCAATTGGTGTCGTTTGCAGAAGCAAAGGATATAAACCCTCAAAGGATCCCCATAAGCCCTAAGCTTAGTAAAATTTTTTTCATCATGGTATAATAAATAACTAAATATACTTATATATATGTTCGATTTATAACTTTTTTAGTGCTTTTGTCAAGTTTTTTTGTGTAAAATGTTTTTTGCACTTGAATGAGTGAAGATAATATTGATAGTGGTCTGATAATCTATATATTTTTTGTTGTATTTTATATCTTATCTATTTTCTTATGCGTTTCTTTGGGAGAACTATAAAATATCTTTTACGATCACTTTTTTCTATTATTGTTTTTCTCCTACTTGTAGGATTAGCAAAAATGCATCGAGATACTACTGCTTATATTAGTTTTCTCAATACTACTGATCGATCAGTCTTTCATCGATCGCAACCAGCTACTTGGACAGATCCTTTTTGGTCACAACAATCTTCTGGTGCCATTGCTGATATGTTCTCTGGTGATACAGAAGATATGGAGATTGATGATATGTTTTCTGATGATACTCTAGATACTGAACTTTCTGGTACTACTGAAGCAGATTTTTGATTTACTTCTGATGAACAATCTCTTTCTGGAGAAGAAATATCATCTGGAAGTAGTACATTATCTCAACTTATTAAACAACGTGAATTAGCTCAATAACCATATACTATGAACCTCTTACAAACTAATATATTTCAGTCATTATCTGTGGCTACGGGAGAATCTTTGGAGCTTATTGATGTTTTTGATGTTCCTGGAAAAAAGACCATTACTCTATCATCACATAGTTCCTTGACCTATCTGATTGTTGGCTCAATGCTTGATGTAGATATTACTATTGTCACGACATGACCGTATGGTAGTTGTAAGATTTTTTGACTTTTTGTCTCTGATACAGAACATCCTGTGAGAGGATCACTCAAGGTTGCTCTTGATCATTCCCATACATCGGCCAATGTTGAATTGTTCTCTTTTCTTTATGATGATGCCAAAGTAGCTATTGATGGGTCTATAGCTATTTGAATGCATCTTGATCAGGTACATGGTCGTTTGCTTGAACAAAATCTTGTCTTGGGTAAAAATATTTCTCTTACTACTTTGCCAAAACTTGATGTCGCTTCCTATAATGTCACCGCGGCGCATGGAGCTACTATTGATACTCTCGATCAGCAAAAACTTTTTTATATGATGAGTAGAGGACTGACCCAACAACAATCTCAAAAACTTTTGGTAAATTGATATATTGACTATGTGTTAGCGTGTTTTAAGGAGATAGGTGATAAGGAAAAAAAGAGTGTGTATAGTAAGTTAATAAAATAAATTTTAACACACTCAGTTTGGCTTACTTTTGGCGTTGCCCCAAAAGTACCCTAAGACTTTGCTTAGGACAAGAACAAAAACTCTAGGCAAAATGATCCGCCTGTAAAATTTCGTTTTACCTGTTTATCTGAAAGGTATTGGCAGTTTACTATATTTTTCTTGTATACAAAAGAGGATTCTATATATTTCTTTGTATGAAACAGACAACATATAGAGCTATTAAACTTTTACTGCTTATAGTCGCCCTCATTCTGGCGAGTTTTTTAGCTTTTGGTAACATCACTAACGATGCTACTCCTGACCAAAAAATCGTTTTCGTCTTGGATATTAATAGAAGTATGAATACAGAAGATGTATTTTCTGGTACGCAAAAGATTTCTAGGTTACAAGCTGCTATATCACTTATTCAAACAACCATTATAACTGATCCCTGATTTTCTTATGGACTTATCCTTTTCAATGCGAGTACCGACTATATTCTTCCTCCTACTTCTGATACTTGAACCTTTCTTTTGTATCTTAGTGGAATAACGACTAATCTTCTCCCTGATTGAATCAAAGATTTTACTCAGTTGAGCTGATTGCTTCATGATAATGATTATACTTCCTATGTGATTATTTCAGATTTTGATACGGGTCAGAAGAGGATACATCAAATACAAAATCTCCATTTTCCCAAGTGAACTGCATTGCTTGGACTATGATCGCTTGCTGGTGATGCTGTAAGATATAGTAATGGCATCCTGTATTATGATAAGGGAAATTCTGTTTTTAGTGCGCGTAATGACCAATTTGCACAATCACTGCATAGTTCATATACTGCTATGTCTCAGTTGACTACGCTCTCTGCTACAAAACTTTTGTTTCATTGATTTAGCATTCCTTTATCTCAACGTATATTTCTATATGTGCTACTTGGTGTTTTGGTTATTTTAGTAGTATTTCTTTAAAATGAATGATGAAAGATTAAGGATTAAGAATGAATGATGAAAGATTAAAAATGAATGATGAAAGTATTGTATAATTATCAACTATTGTGTATTACAATAGCTAATAATAAGATGATTCATCCATTATTAATTATTCATTTTTAATTATTCATTAGTTTCAAAGTATGTCAGAAGCTAATAATAAGATGATTCATCCATTATTAATTATTCATTTTTAATTATTCATTAGTTTCAAAGTATGTCGGATTTTTCATTTTTAGCGGTTCCCAATATTGAAGGGATGCGTTTGTTGTGGTATATTCAGATAGTTGGTATTGTATTTTTGTTTGGGATTAGTCTTTTTTTTGTTCTTTATTTTTGGCTCAGATATCGTAAAAAACAAGCATTTTTTCATCAATTGGATGATATAGATCATCATGCACAAATTCTTGGACAACAATTACTTCAGCAGAACATACGTAAATCTTCAGGAAAGTCGAAGCTTGTATTATTCATTGAATATCTAGAAAAATTTGTTACAACTGACGTCGTCAATGATTGATCGGTATATACCTATGCAAATCTTTGAGAACTCTTATTGCCTCAATGATTTTCTTCTAAGGAAATAGAAGAATTTGAACAGGTTCTCTATATGGATAAACAGCTTTCTCTTTTGTTGGAAGAAAAGATTGACAAAAGCCTTACTGCAAAGATACATAAATAAGGAAATATAATCATTTATATTATAATCTGAGTTATTATGTTGCTGGATGTTGTAGAACAGTATGATGCAGAAAAAATAGCCTTGTTTCGTAGTGTTTGGGAAAGAACACTTCTTCATCTCGCACAACAACAGGATCATAAGAAGATTCTTTCTTTTTTGTGTAAGGTAGGAATCTTGGATTTGGATGAACAAGATAAAATGGTTGTCTTTGGTGTCCCTAACGAGTTTGTTCTTACGCAAGCTAAGAAATTTTTTGCAAAATCACTTAAAGAATCTATCAACGAAGTCTATAATCCCCATTTTTCTATCAAGTTCGTTATCTATGCTAAATTTTCCAATACCAATGCTCTTCTTGTCGATCTCAAAAAACTCTTACATATCAAAGAAACAAAAGCATCTGAATTGAGTGTAGAAAAAAATCACCTCAAAAACGAACTGTCTGATTTTTTTGGTATTCTTTTTGATCCAAAATTTACTTTTGATACCTTTGTCGTCTGAGCAACCAACAATATCGCTTTTTCTGCTGCTAAGGCAGTGACTGCCAATCCTGGAAAAGCCTATAATCCACTTTTTCTTTATGGAACGGTAGGTTTGGGGAAAACACATCTTATGCAGGCAATAGGTAATGATATCATGGCAAAATATCCTGAAAAAGTTGTGGTGTATTTACCTACCAGTAAATTGATCGATGAAATCGTGACCGCTATCAAAGCTAACAAACTTCCTAATGTGCTCAAGAAATTTGATGATGTTGATGTCTTATTGATTGATGATGTTCAGTTTCTTGCAGACAAAGATAAAACCCAAGAAATATTCCATAATATCTTCAATGATTTTCAACTCAAACAGAAACAAATTATTCTTTCTTCAGATCGTCCTCCAAAAGAACTTATCCATATCGAACCTAGACTCAAATCACGTTTTGCTTTGTGATTGGTCGCAGATATAAAATCACCAGATTTTGAAACAAGAATTGCTATTCTTCAGTCCAAACTTATGAATAAAGGTGAGGATTTGGATTTTAATTTGCTCGAAATACTTGCAAAATATATCAAAGAAAATGTAAGAGAACTTGAATGAGCACTCAATATTCTTCTAAGTAGAAAGGCTATCCTTAGTAAAGAAGTTGATCAAAAAGATGTCTATGAATGCCTCAAAACACTTGGATATAAGATCGAACAAACGAACGATGCTACTCAAACAGCTGTTCAGTCCAACACCAAAGGTACCAAAAATTTTGATCTTCTTGTAGATATGGTAGCACAGTATTATGGACTTTCTGTCCAAGAGTTAAAATCTGAATCAAGGAAAAAGGAAATAACCAATGCGCGTCAATTATTGATGTTGTTGTCTAAGAAGTATTTCCAATGGACTTTAGAAAGGATAGGTGATTATTTTGGTGGAAAGTGACATGCAGCAGTGATTTATGCTATTAACAATACTGAAAAAAAACTAAAAAAAGATCATGATATAGCACATGATTATGAAGTTTTTGTCGATTGGCTGGGGAAATAAAT
>CALMEO010000008.1 GCA_937862935.1 uncultured bacterium
GATGGTAATTAAAAAACACAGCTTTTGACTGTGCTTTTTTTGTTTATAACATTTTGTTTGGTTTTTTATATATTTTAGATAAACTAATTAATAGTTTTTCTCTTATTTTTTTTCAAAACAAACATGAAAAATTATGCACTCATAACTGGAGCATCTAGTGGTATAGGACTAGCAATGGCAGAGATATTTGCTCGTCATACAACAAATCTTATCCTTGTTGCTAGATCTATTACTACGCTAAAAAAAATAAAAAGTAATCTCGAAAAAAAATATGGAATTATTGTTTATATTTTAGAAAAGGATTTGTCTCGTGAAGAAAGTCCGAAAGAAATATATGATTTTGTGATAGGTAAAAATATACGCATCGGCTACTTAGTAAACAATGCTTGATTTTGAGACTATGGACCTTTTGCTGATTCTGATATCCAAAGAGATCAAGATATGATACAGGTAAACATACATGCTTTGACGCTATTGACGAGATATTTTGTACAAGATATGAAAAAACAAAAATTCGGAAAAATAGTAAACGTTGCTTCTACTGCTGCATTTCAACCATGACCCTATATGGCAGTATATTTTGCTAGCAAAGCATATGTTTCAAGTTTTTCGTTGGCTTTGTCCAAAGAAGTAGAAACATATGGTATTACCGTAACCACACTTTATCCATGACCTACGCAATCAAATTTTGTAAAAAATGCAAAAGCTAGCTGAGTAAAAGCCTTTGGATGAAAGCTCCCTACAAGCCAGGAGGTAGCAGAATTTGCTTATAAAAAGATGATAAAAGGCAAAAAAATAGCAATACATGGATTCACAAATAGACTACTGGTAGGTATCACAAAATTTTTACCTATGAAGATAGTCCTCAATATAATGGGCACTTTCCTCAAAAAATAATTTTTATCTCTTACTATAAACATATGGAGCCATTTATTATCTGATTGATACTCTCATTATGAATCAACTTATTGATGTTTATCCCTGCATATTTTTTCAAGACAGATAAACTTACTGACATAAGCTATGCCATAACGTTTATTGTGTTGGCTAGTTTGATGATCATCTATCAAAATGTATTTTTTGCAAGTATACTAATAATAATCTGGGCATTGAGATTATGAACCTATCTTTTGATAAGAATATTTACAATAAAAAAAGATAAAAGATTTGATACTATGAGAGCATCGCGAACAAAATTTATAAAATTTTGGATTCTTCAAGGGATTAGTGTATGGGTTATCTTACTACCATTCTTACTTTCAAGCAACAATGAAATTTCTTTACTCTGAGTAGGTATACGAATCATTGGCTTACTTATAGAGACTATTGCTGACTATCAAAAGTTTAGATTTAAATCAGACAAAAACAACAAACGAATAGATACCTGACTACGAAAATATTCTAGACATCCAAATTATTTTGGTGAAATTTTATGTTGGATTGGTATATATGTTGCTGTTTTACCAAGTCTAAGCTTTACCAATTCTTTACTAGGACTCATTAGTCCCGTATACATTATACTTCTCTTATTATTTGTCTCTGGTATTCCTCTCCTCGAAAAAAATGATGCTAAAAAACGATGACAAGAAACTGCATATAAAAATTATGTAAAAAAAACTAGTATCCTAGTACCTTGGTTTACTAAATAAAAAAAATGATATTAAAATTATTTCCCTTCATATGAAAAAATGCTTAATGACAAATATTTTGACAGATAAAATTGAGCGTTATATCTACATTACAAATAATGCCATGAATTATCGCTATTGAGTATAGAAAGGACAATTGATGATTTTTTGAGGATTCTTTTTCTTTACATTAAATTCCTGGATCAATAAACAAAGATTAATCTTGGAAGCAATTACCTATTTTAAAAAATACATTTGAATCTTTATTAAAAATTCTATAATTTTATTGTAATTATTTCCCAATCCTGCTAAGATATTTCTATTTACTACGATATATTTCACGACCGTATGTCGTGATTTTTTTTCAAAAAAAAATCTCATCACTAATAAGCAATGAGATATCATGATTTAGTTATTCAAATCAGTATTCAATCCAATATTTACTGTACCCATAGATATGATATATTCTATAGCATTGGATACAGAAATTTTGGTTCTAACTATTTTGTTTTTTTCTACTAAGGACAAAAACCCATTGGTGGGATTGGGAGTTGTAGGGATAAATACACTCACCAGAGATCCTTCCAAAACTTCTTCGAAATACCTTGTGTTTTCTCCTGTGATAAAGCCTATTGAATAAACTCCTGGCACCGGAAACTCAACGAGAACGACTTCTTTGAATGAATTTTTTTTACTCAAGGTTTCTTCTATCTGTCGAGCGACCCGATAGAAAACACTGAGTACAGGTATTTTGGATATTATTTTTTTAGAAATACTTGTAAGTCTTCTGCCTATATAATAGTGTGAATATATATAACCAATACCATATATAGCTAAAGATATCCCAATAATAATAAGTATTTCTAGTGCCAAGGTATTGTCCGGTAGATTTTCTTTTGGAAACACGGATAGTATATTGTCACTGACTCCAAATATCATATTTTTTATTTTGACTAGCAGCCAGACAAAAACAATAGATGGAAGTATTATCAATATCCCCGTCTTGAAATATTTTGTTTTCATATTTTTTTACTTTTTATTTTGAATTTATATAGTATACATTAAATAAATAAAGTCAATAAATATTGCAGACAGAGCAAAATATGCTTCATTATTTCTTTTTTCCCATTATATACAATAATACCATAACGGGAATATTTGATTCTTCGGATAAAAATCAAGAATTTCCTTTCTTTCAACGGAGAATTGACTCATTCTATATTATTAATAAAAACATATATTTTAAAAAACTATTACTGTAGTATATTTTTTATTTACAAAAAAGACTCAATACCTGTGAGTCTTTTTTAGATCAGTAACTGATATATTATCGGCAAGCTATTCTTACTTTATAATCTAGACATCCTCAATTATTTTCAGCATTTAGACAATACATTCATTTTTCTGGACCCGTCCAATATGGTCAATAAATATGGATATATTTTGATCAAAACATTCCATCAAAGTTATTTCCGGTAAATATCAATGATGGTCATGTTAACACAGCAGCTACTTCTACATATTTAATAGTAGTTCATGTCCCATTATTTCAACAAGTAATTGTGGTAGAGACCTCATTATCTCAAGTACCATCAGGATTATCTCTATCCATCCAAGAGGTTACTTTCCCTGCAAAGACCAATCAAAAAAGAGACACAACCAAAACAGTCAATAAAATCTTTTTTTTCATAATTTTATGGTAAGAAAATAAAAACATAATGAGTTACTCTATTGGTAACCATAATTATTAAAAAATAAATATCAAGATATACCCACCCATCCAGATAAGATAATCTTTACATTACTTTGCAATAACTTCTCTCTGAAGTTCTATTCCCCTGCAAACACGGAGCGTATTTTTTTTATACTCTATTATAATGTTTGTAGCAATTATAACAAAATTTGACAAATAACACTTATTCGAATATAATTAGCTATTTAGATATTTCTTACCTCACATGAAACTCCATCATCGTATCCACAAACACCTTAAACAACATGACAAAAAATATCTCTTTGGTGTTTTTTGAGGATTTGCTCTTGTCAAAACTTTTTTTCTTTTTGGATGATTTCTGTGACTTATACAGATCACTAATACGTTTGCACAAACACCATTGGAACTCAATAGTACTAACATAACTCAAGCACCTTTTAACTGTGCTACTTCTGCAACAAATTGTTATTTAGGCAATATGAACATTACAAGCATTGCTGCAAATACATTTATCAATCATACAAATTTACATGAATTATATCTTTATGATAACCTTATTACTTCTATAGAAGTTGATGATTTTAATGGACTTAATGGATTAACATATTTGGATATCAAAGATAATGATATCACCACTATCCAAAACAATAGTTTTGATGATCTCCCTAATTTAATTAATTTATATCTTTGGGGAAATCAAATCACGGAAATTAGTAACCTAACATTTACCTGACTTAATTCCTTGGAACATTTAGATATAAGCAATAACTTACTTACTTCTATACAAGATACCGATTTCAACTGACTCACCTCACTTATTTTGTTGTATCTTTGATGAAATCAAATTTCATCTATACAACCTAACAGTTTTAGTCAACTTTCTTCTTTAGAAGATTTGGATCTTAGTGCAAATCAGATTGAAATACTTGATACTAATACATTCAATGGTCTTTCTCTTTTACATACCCTTTATCTATATTCAAATCATATAAACCAATTATCAAATTCTCTCTTTTATCCATTATCTTCACTAAATTACTTAGATCTTAGCGAGAATCTTCTTACTACAATCAAAAGGTCAAATTTTCCTGATCTTCCACTATTGAATGAATTATATCTTAATTACAATCAGATCTCTTCTATCGAAAGAAGTAGTTTTAGTGGATTTCCATCTCTGCAAACATTATATCTTGATAATAACAAAATTACTTCTATAGAAGAATGATATTTCTACGGACTTGATGCATTGATTACTTTGTATCTTAATCTCAATCAAATTACTTCATTGGCAAGTAATAGTTTTTCTAACCTTAAAGATCTCAACCAACTCTATCTCGATCACAATAATATTATGTCACTAGAATCAGATGATTTTAATGGACTTGATGCTCTTGGTGAATTATATCTCAACAACAATGATATAGTTACGATAGATGACTCGACATTTAATTGACTCGCTTCGTTAACAAAACTTGATGTTTCCAGCAATCAGATTGTTTCCATAGATACACTAAATATGAGTAATCTCAACAATCTCACTACGGTCAGTTTTCTCTCCAACTGTAATCATAATGGATGACGGGGAGAAATAAATTATATTCCAGGACGTTATGTACAAACCGATAGTGACAACTGTGTTCCTGTAGCAAATGATAATTCCTATAATTCTTCTACGTTTATTGCTAATATGGAAGCAAAAGGATATGCAATCGATGGGAATAACTATTACGTAGGACTTAATTCTATCAATATGAATACCTATCAATCAGGAAACAAAAACGTCTGATATACTACAGAGTATGCAAATACATTTCTTGCTAACACCATCATGCTGTCTAATAATCCGAATGAGTATCAAGAAGACTATTATCAATATACAGTAGAAGTACAATACCAAGAATGAACAGTCGTTACTAAAAATGGACAACCATACAATGGGATTATACATGCACCAAAACTATTTAATATCATATCTACCCCTAGTATCACCAAACCAGTAACTTTGATGAAATTTTGATCGTTTACTGAAAGATTGGATTTTAGTCAACCTGTCATTGTTAGAATGCCAGCACTCGACAAAAATATAGGAGATAGTGTAGATATTTATAGTTCAAATGATGATATCTATACCAGTACAGATATTGCTTGGAATTTTGAACACACAACGACTGTGATAGATAAAGACTGAGTGCCCTATATAGAATTTGCCGTAAATCACGCTACCTATTTTGCTACAACTCTACCTATATGACAATGATGATGACCTTTTACCTGAGACTTTACTATCAATGACGATACTCCTTCTACTAGCTCTGACTCCGTAACTTTACATATCTCTACCACTCCTCCTGCCAACCAAATGAGATTCTCTAATAACTGATCTTCTTGGTCTGATCGAGAAGCGTATGCTACATCCAAATCCTGGACGCTTTCTCCTGGATATGAAAATAAAACTGTCTATGCACAGTTTGATGTTGATGGTGATGAAATAAGTGATGCTGAAGTTAGTGATGATATTC
>CALMEO010000009.1 GCA_937862935.1 uncultured bacterium
ATTGATACACCCACAACTCGTGAGGTGATGATAATTGCGACTGCCGCGTCTTCAGGCCCACCTTTGAAGCCAGAGATAGAAACATGAAGTTCTTCACAAGTCTGTTCCAGATAAAAGCCTACACAACCAGCGAATTTGAGGTTTGGAATATCCTCACTGTCCTGGGATGTCTTATGCGCATGAACCTCTGTTCTTGCTGACTTTTCTGCAGCCAAAAACCTTGCAAATGGTAATGGGTTTTTAACTATAACATCAAGCAACTCCCTTGTCCCTAAAATCCGTAAAAGGATCCAGATACCAACTCTTCCCTCGGGATCAGGGCGAATGGCTTGTGGCAAACCGGTGAGATAATCGAAAATCTCGTTGCCAAGATCCAAGACTAATTTTTCTTTTTCTTCTAAATGAAATACGTTCATATGATTTTTTTGTTTTTATTGTTAATTTTCCTTATATATATTTACTACTAAATGTCAATACCTTGAAAATAAGGAGTAATAGAAAAAGGCCAGCGAATACGCTGACCTCCTAATTATGCAAAAAACCACTTACGAACCTAAGCTTAGCTATTTTTCGGAATAAATCAATATGAATTTGTTGTGATGATTTCTGTATTGTACAGGAATGTAATAAAAAAAACTTTGACAAAAATAGTGTTAGCCCAGCTGAATGTATGTACTAGTACCATCATCGACACATGTTTGGAGTATTTATTTAGCTTAGCCTTGTTTGTCAAACTCCTCGAGTATCATGGCAAGATGCATTTGTAATTCTTTGATCTTGTACGTTGGCAATGAGATCCCTTGTTTACCAAAACCGCTATAATTAGCTGATTGTATCCACTCTCTAATCTGAAAACTTTTGATTCCTCTAAATGCACTGATTGAAATTTTAAATAGTTCTGATCATTTTTTGAATGATCCATATTCTTTCAAAATATACTTTGCGGTATCGATAGACTGAACGATGGTGTTGAGTTGGTTGGTTTGTTGCTGATTAAATATCAAGGATAATCCCCCTTTACTTATATATAAACAATGTTCTCCCTTTTGATCTTTAACTTCTAAGGTGACACTCGTACCTTCAGAAGTTTGGATTTTGTGAATCATATAGGTACTCATGAAAAAATAAAACATGGAGATATAGTTATTAATCAAAATAATGAACATAGTCGAAGATATCTTTTTCTTGGAGAGATGATGAGGGAGGATTGTTTTGGGTAAATGTTTTGATCGAGGGATGAAAAAACAAATGTCTTCTTTCTATTTTGTTGAGCAAAGTAATACCAGATAAAGTCTTGGATCTACTCAATGCCGTATATGCCTGTCCTCAGGTAAACGTGTTACATAAATCTAGATTGCATGCATCAAACGTCATCCCCTGAGATTTGTGAACGGTTATAGCGTAGGCTAATTTGAGAGGAAATTGTTCGTAGCTGCCTAAAATATTTTCCGTAATTTTTCCTCTCTTCGAGACAATGATTTCTTTGTTTTCTCGTGACTCTACTCCTATCATAAAAACTTCGCCACCGATCTCTACATCGACATAATCTTCTCATAAATCTTGCACAGTACCCATAGATCCATTTATCCGTTTGCCAAGAATATCGTTGGTCACCATCATGACTTTCGCTCATTTTTTGAGTCTCAATATCATATCTGCTTTTTTCATAGAATCAGGGAAAAATCAATCGGTAGATCATTCATAGATATATTCTCTTCCTGGTAATGCTTGTATTTTTCTAGTGTTTACTTCATCGACCCTTCCTCTATGTGTGGATAATAATATTATGTCGGGAGCAACTTCCCCTATTTGTTTATTGAGTAAAGCAAGATGATGGTCAGAGATAGTTTCATTTCTTATCCCATCCAACATATCTCAAAAGAAGGTATCGTATTCTTGTCTATAATTTTTTTTGAGCTCTATCACTTGGTATGTTAATTTGTTTTTGAAAATCATAGAATCAAAAAATCGCTCACTTGCATATACCTCTCCAAATTTTGTCTTTCGTTCCTGCGTACTTACAGGAGGCAATTGGAAAACATCACCTACAAATATAACGGGCTTACCACCAAATGGTTTCTTGAGTAAAGTATCATCACCTGATTCTTTAGCAAGATACTTTTTCATCAAAAGATCTACACAATCTATGGTGTTTGCATTGAGCATACCAATCTCATCAATAACAACAAAAGGAACATTGATAAGCGTCTGGATTTTACTTTTTTTGAGTTTATATTTTCTATTCTTTTTGTCAGCGAGATAGGGTTTGATCTCTTTAGGAAAAACATTTTCTATCCCCAAAGAAAAAAATGAGTGCACGGTCTGTCCTCCGACATTGAGTGCAGATATCCCAGTAGATCCTAAGACTAAAGGTGCCTTTCCTATCTCCTTACAAAAATCTATAATATCTTTGATAAGCGTAGATTTTCCGGTACCTGCTTTGCCCGTGAGAAAACAACACTCGTCACTTTCATCCACTATTTTCAAAAAATATAAGGCATCGATATTATCTTTTCGTTTGTCCAAAATAACTTTGTACATATCTTTATGATCCTCTGATGTATGCTTGATAGATAACATATAATATACGGATAGGAAGAATAAAAGGCCAAGCGTATCTACTCATGATGAGATATCTAGGCGAGATGGCATAGTAACAATGCTCTTATACTCATCTCCCTCGTCTTGTCAAATATATTTTTGACAAAAAAAATCTAATAATTTCGATTTAGAATTTAATAAAAAAAGGCCGGCACATACGCCAAGCCCATACGTTTAAGAAACGAATTCATCAATAAATCGTCCCATACCTTGTGCGATTCTTCCACATATCCCGAGAATTATTAGGACAAGCGAAATAATCAGAAGAAGTTTGGAAGATACCCAGAGCCAATATACAGCAAGACCAATTATGCCAACACCTATCAGCAATTTTGCTATAACTTTTTTGAGCTCTTCTGCTTTCTCAGTTTTGGTGTAGATATTTTTAGCCTTTCTCATGGTTTTGATAATCAGTACCATCGAGACAATCAATCCAATCGTATTCATCCAGACTATCGTCATGGTATATCTGTAGCGCTCATACAATCGCTCATACCAAGACTCGTCAAATTTTTCCCAGTTCATATCGTTTGGTTTTTTGTTTTATATTTTATATATAAATAGCAATGAAAGTCAATCCCATGAATAGGTCATGTAGAATTGAAAGACGGAAAATCAAGCTGTCTTTGAAAGAGGGAAATTAAATATTTGAATATTTTTACCTTATAAATTAAAAAAAATAGCCAGGAAAAACACAGGCTATTTCATCTATGGTATATGGTGACTAATCACTTTCCACGAGTCTAAATTGTAATTGATTTTGTACTAAGACATTTGTTTCATTCTCGATATTGAACGAAGGAAGGAATATACCATGGAGTTTTATCTCAACAAATGTTGCTGTACTTGAACAGTTGAGAAAACATTCTTTGATCACCTGACCACCAGGAAACTGGATTTCACATTTTTTGATTCCAGTCCAATACAGGCGTCTATCTTTGGAATCTTGTGGTATTAGAACATGAATTTTTGTAAAAACATTCGTTGTTCTCATATTCTCGTATATTTATATTTACTTATTTTATATATTTATTTTATACAATAAGTCAATAATAACTTGAATTTTATATCGATATTAGTATATTGACAAATATACATTTATCATCTCGTGTAACCCTATGAATAATGCATTTTTACAAGAATATCTCAAAGAACATTATTGAGACATTACTACTCCTTTTGATGCCACAAGCCGTACTGAGAAAACGCAATCAAAAATTGCACTCATTCAATCACAGATTAATAAATATGATCAAAATAGATGAGCAAAAGATTCGGCATTATTTATCATTGACCAAGAAATACAAAACAAACAGAAGCAAATTTCTAGTTTGAAGATTTTTATAGAACAAAAATCCAAGATAGTTTCGCTCCAAGCTTCACTAGGGAAACTCCAAGAACAGTTGGAACAGTTGGAAAAAGATAGTAGTGCACTGGAGGAATCTAAGATACCGATTATCGAAGAGATTAATCAGATCAATGTATCTATGAAAGCACTAGAAGATAAAAAATCTGAACGAGCAGCATCTTTAGCTCCAGATTTTCAGGAGCAAGTCCGTAGCTATATTGACATCAAAAAACACCAGATGATAGAACTATTTTTGGCTAATGAGCAGAGAAGAGAAAAACAAAGAACAGTACTTTGAACTCAATTTGAAGCTGAAACGAAAGAACAGTACCCTTTCGAAAATTTTCAAAATAATCCAGAGGTTTTGGAGGGGTTATATACCATGTTTGATGATGAAAAAAAAGGCTATATAGAGACGTTTATGGAATTTTTTAGAGTAGAACATGCAAATGCTCTCATCAATAATTTTCAATCACTTATTCAAAACTATGAAGCTACTACGCCAGAAGAACCACCTGTTCCTAGGATAGAAGATATAGAACTCCAGGTAAACTATAAAGAATTAGATTTTATGTATAAGGATGTCCTCGAGGGGAATAGACAATTTTTCCCACATCTGAAAGATATTAATCAGATTTTATCCCACCCTTTATTTGCCAGAAAATGAGATGTCTCATTTGATCAGATACAGAAATATTCTACATCGATCACCAAGAAATCTGAAGCACTTAAATTTAACAATCTCAATACCATATTAAATACCCTTATCTTTGACTACAATGTTCCTATCTCAAAAATCAGTCCTAAAGTAGCAGACAATAAAACTCAGGAAGAATGGGATGCTATTGTCAGGGAACATGGACTGAATGGTCCTTATGCCAAAGATATTTTAATCAACAAGGATGCACTCAAATCACTCCACAAGATAGTCAATTTATTTAATGAGAAAAAAATTATCAGTTTCCAATGATTTGAACATATCGTCACTACAGTAGATAGTATATTGAAAGCTATAGATAAACAGGATTCTGTCTCACTCTATACCAAACTCACTACCATCAGTACTACGCGTATTGATGAATTGGATGACGTAGTCAGTGCTATTATGGAATTGGTAGAAAAAAACAATATCGGAAAGGATGTTGCACAACAATTGATGATGTTCCAAAATATCATTTGGACAATATATGGATACATCAGAACTACTTATTTGGACAAAAATATCGATATATCAAAAATATTGAATCCTTTCATGTACTATATTCTAGAAATCATGTATGTGGAAGTATTTGCTAAAAATATGCTAGATGATGAAGAACATAAACGTCAATTATTCTCGCTCTATAATGATATCGCTGATATGAAAAACTATACTCTCACTACCGATCAAGAATTACAACTTCTTAAAAAAAACTTTAAGAAATGCAGCAAACTATCTACACCAGAAGATACAAATGCTAGAGTAATTTCTTTGTCTTATGTACTCAAACAATTGACGCATTTTGTGGTAACTAAAAATATCTACGACATCAGCAATACTCTCTTTCTAGACAATACTATCAGCGAATGAGATCGAAAGGCTTGTGCTGACCTCTATACACTATCACCAGGATTTAAAGCGCCTAGCATAGATCCCATCTTAATCTCTCCGGATAAATTTGGTATCAAGGATACTGAATATATGTTAGAATCGTATGATTTATCTGATTCAGATAATTATTTGGCCTATGTTAGAATGTTTAATATTGTCGATTTCAAAAATTATGAAAAAATGAAAAAAACTATTTTCAGTATTTGACCTAGCATTACGGAAGATAAAAAACTAAATATCATCTTAAATATATTAACGAATAAGGATGAAGATGTCATTGTTAACTGAACGGTTTTGCCTCAGTTTACGCCACTTTTTATCCACAAAAATTTTGCTATCTCTCTAGATGGCATCAATAGTGAGTGACTTAAATATATAGTAGGAGATAAACAGTACGAAATGATGAGAACCTATATTTACTACACCTTTATGGAAGCCAATAGAGAACATGAATATATTGTCACTACACCAAGCGAGCTCATCTCTCCTGCACTACCAAAACCAAAATCCGTCGAAGAAGGGATCAAAATCATCACTATCAATCCTGATATGCCAAGGACAAATATCACACCCAAACATACAGGAATTACCAAAAATTTCGAATATAAAAGAGAGTGCATGGTCATGCTCAATCCAAGATGTACAACAGGATTTTCTGGTTTTACAGAAGCAAAAAACCATGGCAAAGAGCTTTATGCTTACGTCCACCCAAAGAATGCTTATCCAGGTCGTGATAACTGTATAGCGAAACTTAGGCTAGATACCTGTGAAAACTATGAAGCATTTTTGGAAGCATTTGAAAATTTTAAGAAAATCCATTCAAGCACTCCTGATGTAGTAGTCAGGGTAGAGACCTATAGATCAGAGTTTGAAAAATACGAATGAGCAAAAGAACATATCATTTACAAAATAGGCAAGACTAAAAACGCTCCAAAAAAAGTCCTCTGAGAAAAAGCGAAAAAATAACGAACAACAACAGAAACTAATATATAAGACATGTACGTATATAAAAAATCTGAGTAGAGTACTCAGATTTTTGTTGATGGGTTTTACTTTATTTTTTTCTAAATTTTATCGTTGTCCATAGCAAATACTTCGAGTAATTTTTCTTCGAAATTTGCTCTACTTGATGGTTTTAGGATTATGGTATCGAATGATTTATTGATTTTTGGAATTTCCTCGACAAACTGATTGGCAGTATATACTACCATTTTGGGAGATTTTTCTTGATATATCGTTCTCACGGTTTCAGAAAGCTGCGCACCATCCATCCCTGGCAATTGTATCTCTGTAATAATTACATCAAACAACTGTTTTTTTGCTGCTTCCAATGCTTCTAATCCATCTTTTACTATCGTAATATTTTCTTTATCTACTCATAGATTTTCCAAATTCTTTTTGCTTAGTAATGCATTATCTTCTTTTGCATCTACTACTAAGATTTTTTTGGAGTGAAGAATACTTGGCGTCTGAACTAAGGTCATAAGAATGTTTTTAATAAATAAAGATAGTATATATGTACATTATGCTGGAAAATTTAATACGGTATATATTTTTTTGATAAATTCTTCGGGGCTGGTAGGTTTTGTCATATAATCATCAAATGTTTTTTTATCTTGAGCGATAATATCGATATTATAATCACCCGTATTTGCTATTATTTTTGGTCTATCACTACCGATATACTGTTCTTTGATCTTTTTGGCTGCATCTATCCCATTCATTACTGGCATATGGATATCCATGATAATCACATCAAACAACTGCCTTGTTGCTTCTTCTACAGCTTCCAATCCGTTTTGTGCTATACATATATTTTCTTTGACTATTCCTGCTCTTGTTAAACATATTTTATTAAACATAAGATTAACCTCATTATCATCAACGGTTAATATTTTTTTGTCTTTAATTCATGATATATCAGATAATCATTCCATATTTTTTTATAAAACATAAAATGTCTTAATATATTATATATAAATATATATAAAAGTCAACTCTATTTTACTTTATATTATTTCTTTTTCTGATTATGTTTTCTCATAATTTTTGCTTTGCTTTTTTGGGTTTTGGAGACATGATTGGT
>CALMEO010000010.1 GCA_937862935.1 uncultured bacterium
AAGTATCAAGAAATATAACATATTATTTATTTATTTATATTCTATGTTCGACAAATACGCTAATCTCAAAGACTTTATGCAATGATCTGATTTTACTGGCACGAAGCCAGCTTTTTTGGAACATTTGCTCAATAAACTCAATGAACATATTGCTAAAAAAGGTAAAGTTTTGCTTCTTACTTTGACCAAAAAGTCTTCTGAAGAAGTGACTAATTTCCTTGTCTCCAAATGATATAAAGCATTTTATCTTCATAGTGAAATCGCAACGATAGATCGTTGGGAGATTATCAAAAAATTGAGAACGGGGGTGATTGATATTATTGTCTGAGTAAATTTATTGAGAGAGGGGATTGATCTTCCTGAAGTTACTTTATTGGCTATATTAGATGCTGATAAAGAATGATTTCTTCGCTCTACTACTTCGTTGATACAAATTATTTGACGTGCATCTAGAAATCCCAATAGTGAAGTGATTTTATATTCAGATAATTTTACCGAATCTATGATCAAGGCTTTATGGGAAACGTATCGTCGTCGTGGTATCCAGGACGCTTATAATAAAACAAATACCATCATTCCAGAAAAAGCTGAATCAAATATCAAAGGCTTGGATGTGGTAAAGACTGATGAAAGTCTTGAACAATCTTTTGATAAGCTTACGAGGGGTAAAACCAAAAAACTTAAAAGAATGACTAAGATTGAAAAAGATATTATTCTCAAAGACTTAAAAAAACAACTAGATGATGCTATCGTTGCTTGGAAATTTGAAGACGCTGCTGTGATTAGAGATCAGATCAAAGAAATAAGCTGAGAATAACTATCTACTATTGTCTAATTTTCTTTATTCTTCTGCACTTAAAGTAATATGAGGATATGGAATATTGATTCCATATTTTTTTAAATTTTCTGCTATAATCGGTCTTAGTTCTCTTGCTATCATGAAGGGTGATTTTTTTTGGGGATTAGCAAAAAAAACTGATTTTATTTGTAAGCCTCTTGTGTCGAAGTTTTCTATCCATACATTAGTATATTCTTTGTATAATACTTTTGCATTGGCATTTATCGTTTCTATAAGTATTTTTTTTACTTGTGGTATATGTACATGACGTGGTACAGTAAAAAAAACTTCTCCTCTGATGAGTCTTTCACTTTTATACGTTTTTATTGGTGTCTTTGCTAGGATACTGTTTGGTATTATAACTCTTTTATTTTCGTATGTTCTTACAACAGTATATCTTACATTTATTTCTTCTATTGTTCCACGCATATTGAGTTTCCCCATAAACTCAACAAGATCACCTAATTTTATTTTTTGGTTTGTCATAATCATAACTCCAGCAATCATGTTCCCGATAGTTGTTTCCATAGCAAATCAAATACTTAATGATACTCATCACATGATAATTGCAGTATCAAATCCTATTACTTGGAATATTGCTAAAACT
Source organism: uncultured bacterium (assembly GCA_937862935.1). Lineage (GTDB taxonomy): Bacteria > Patescibacteriota > Gracilibacteria > Absconditabacterales > Absconditicoccaceae > CAJBLF01. Next base: position 1,446 of record CALMEO010000010.1, read on the forward strand.
AGGAAGATCATTAACAATATAAACATAAATTTTCCTATCAAATTAGATGTTCTCTTTATGTATATATCTTCTTCTAAACTATTTTCTTCTATTCTTTTTCTTATTTTTTTTACTATTCGTTGGATGCATATGTATCCTATACTAAATACTCCTATACCCAAAAGTATTTTGAGTGCTAATATACCTCAATTTTCCTTTAGATAGAATACAATGTTCTTTACTATGTCTTCTTGCATTATTGGAAGGAGAATAAAATAATTTATGCAACTATATTTTTCTCTATAAATTTTTTGTCTTCAGGGGTTTCGAATGTTAGTGTTGTCATGTTGTATGGTATGTTTATATTGTTTTTTGCAAATTCATCGTTTATTTTTTCATAAATATGTCCTTTGATCATCTCTGGTAATAGTCATCCATTAGGATCGAAGCTTATGAATGCTTTAAACTCTATGCTACTGTCTAGATAATCTGATAAAAATACCTTTGTATTGTCTTTTTCTTTTATAAAATCGCAGCTATTTATTGTGGTTTTTATTATATCTACTACTTTGGTAATATCACTATCATAATGAGTTCGAAAAGGAATCATTATTTTGACTAATGCTTCTGAACTATATGTCTTTATTGGTACAGAAATAAGTGTCATATTTGGTAATACTACTTGTCTTAAATCAATGGTTCTAATCACTGTATATCTAATGGTTATTTCTTCTATTCTTCCAAAATATGCTTGATCTGCGTTGATTTCTACAATATCACCTAATTTAAATTCTTTGGTATACAGGATCATAATCCCTGCAATCATATTTCCTAAAATTTCTTTGAATGCTAGTCCTACTCAGAATGAAATACCTCCTACAATAAGGCCAACATTGAATCCAACCATTTCGAATCCAATAAAAAAAGAAAAAATAACTAGGATATAAAATGTTATATCGTGTATTAGTTTCCCTATTTTATCTATATGTTTATTTGATGGATCTCCATTTTTTACAATATTTTTTCTAACTATTCCTGCAATAAATTTGGAAATCAATAAGAGAATCAATATGACAGCTATTGCTCCTATAATTTTTAGTCCATATGATACGATGGTACTATCCATAAATTTTTGAAGAGCCGTGGTTTCTGCTACTACAGTTTGTGTATTCATATATGGTATATGAGTGTATAAAATGCTATTAAAGTATATTCCTTATGCTTGATTTTTTCAAATCAATGGTCAAATTTTACTCAAAATCATTGCCTAGTTGTTCAAAAAATGATGTAATATGGGTTATTGGATTGAAAATCCATATAAATTTCGTACCATTCTGTATGCATATGTTTTATTTTGTTATGCATTTCAATGAATTTTAAAAACAACATGGTTTCTTCTTCTACAAAACCGCCTTTGTTTCCTGGTTATAAAAATGAATATATTGCCAAACAACCTAAGAGATCTATTTCTTTGTTTGCTTTATTCATTGTTATTGTTTGTACATTTATTGTTGCGTTTTTGCTTTTCAAAAACTTTGATCGTATGAGTAGTTGGTTTACTTCCTCTATAGAAGTGAATACGGGTTTCTCTATTTGAGAAACAGTTTCATTGTCTGGTCTACTTCAAACAGATGGTGATCTTATCTCTTATAGTCATACACTTACTTTGGATGATACTCGTGTTGTTGGTCTCAAAAGTAGAACTTTAGACCTTGGCATATATACTGGTACTGTAGATATCCAATGAACTATTGAGAAAGAACTTAATGATATGTTTATTATTGAAGTGATTGCTATTTCTTGATCTTTACTCAACACGTGAACAACTGGTCAATCATTATGATCAGGAAGTGGTCTTTATATGCCTCAGGCAGGAATATATCTTCCTTCAGAATTTGGACAAAAGTATACACTTCTTAATCAATGAGAAAACGGTGTTTTGAAGGTACAAAATATTTTTACTGATCAGATTATTTCTATTAGTTATTTTGCTTGTAAAAAGACTGATCCCAATAAAAACTGTTCACAGCTTCAACAAAATATTTGAACTAGTGCAGAAAAAACTGTTTCTACTTCACGTGCGGATAAACTCTATAAATTGGAATGAGTGACTTCATGGTTCTTTAGTAATGCTGATTTCTATTGATATTTCATCAATGATGTACCTGAGCAAGAAGTCATAGATGTTGTTAATGCTTTGGTTCTTCCTAATACATATTATGTGCAAAATACTTTATTATCGAAGATACAAAGTTTATGTACTGATGGTGAAACATCGCTTATTCAAATTACAAATTATTCCCTTGGTATAGATCTTAATTGATTAATTGTGAATCTTCAAGGTACTACTTCTTCTGGCTCTGCTATCTGTAAGGTGTTTATCGATCCTTCACAAGCTGCAGGAGGTACCAAAATTAGCTATATTTCTAATACACCTACTATAGTAACATCGGGTACGGATGCTTGATCATCATCACCAAACTCAACCGTACTTATAGATACTTCAGTAAAACAATTCCCTATTAATTTAGAAAAGACTATGACTTTTACTTCTTCTACAAGAGGGTATTCTATTGTTTTCCCTTCTATGAATATCGCTTATGAAGCTATTAATGTTGATGAAAGTCTTGATCTTCCTGGAGTTCGTTGTTCTACACAAATGAATGTGACTAAATTTTCTGATAAAGCAACTATGAGTGATAGTCCAAAAATAAAAATATTTAGTTGTACTATCAAAGGAACATTAAATAATTTATGAAATAGTATCATTCAAACAACATCAGCTAATGGTATTACTTTCTTGATACAGATTATAGATCCTGCACGGGCTGAATTTGCTATGAATACTATTATTCAATAATTATTATTTCTTTATTCTATCTATAAAAAAATCTGAGCATTATGCTCAGATTTTTTATGTGATTATATGTACTATTACGCAGCAGTTTTTGCTGGAGTTGAGTGTTGTACTATTTTTTCCTCATATACTGTTGCTGGATTCGCTCCAATTACCTTATCTACTACTTGACCATCTTTGATAAAATATACTACAGGGATTGATGATACCTGGAAGGCAGCAGCTAATTCTTGTTGTTTGTCTACATCTACTTTTGCTACTTTGATTTCTTTGTGTTGTTCTCCTAACTCTTCGATAATAGGTCCAAGCATTCTACATGGTCCACATCGTTCTGCTCGAAAATCGATAACTGATACTCATTTGTGCTCTAAAATTTCTTTTTTGAATTCTTCTACTGAAGAAATGTGAATTACTGACATAATAATATAATTAACAATTAAAAATGAATAATTAAAAATGAATAATTGATGCTGGGATTTCCTTGTTTGACGATATTTTATTTTTGTTCTTGTAAACTTTGTTGTGCTTCCAATGCTGCTGCACATCCTGTTCCTGCTGAGGTAATTGCTTGTCTGTATTTTTTGTCGGCTACATCTCCGGCGGCAAATACATTGCTTACAGAAGTACATGTCTGATATCTTTGTTTTCCATCTTTAAATTTTTGTTCTTGTTCTGGAGTGAGTGTTGTTCTTCCTGCTACTACATCATCACACAATCTTCCATATGTTATAATATATCCGTTATCATCTAGATTAATCTGTCATCAAAGGAATTGTGTGTTTGGAGTATGTCCGATTGCATAAAATAATCCAGAACACTCTACTATTGTTTCTTGTTTTGTTTGATTGTTAATAACTTTTATCCCTGTGAGCATATCTCCGTTTCCTAGTGCCTCTAACGCTTCCGTGTATCGCATAAATTCTATTTTTTCATTGGCTTTTGCTCTTGTTTGCATTACTTCTGATGCTCTAAGTTTATCTGTTCTTACGAGAACAATAACTTTGGATGCAAAATGACTCATATGTTGTGCTTCTTCCATTGCTACATCGCCTCATCCGATAACTACAACAGGTTTGTTTCTAAAGATAGGTAATCCACCATCACAAACTGCACATGCGGAGATTCCTTTCTGTCGATATTCCTTTTCTCCTGTGATACCAAGGCGTTTTGCTGTTGCACCAGTTGCTATGATTACGGACTTTGTTTCAATAACCTCATTTCCACTAAATAATTTTAATGGTTGTGATGAAAAATCTACTTTATCTATGGTTTTAGTTTCTATTCTTGTTCCCATCATTATGCTTTGTTTTCTCATACTCATCATCAACTGTGTGCCATCGACTCCTTGAGGGAAACCAGGAAAATTTTCAACTATGCTTGTAGTAGTAAGCTGTCCTCCAGCAGCAACTCCACCTGCCATAAATCATTCAAACATGAGGGGATTGAGATTTGCTCTAGCTGCATAAATTGCCGCTGTATGTGCTGCCGGACCTGAACCTATAATGACGAGATTTTCCATATATAATAGTTATTTATCTAAACTTTGTGTCTTGCCTTATATCCATTTCCTTCTTTTTTTCAATACTACTAGGGTATAAATATCCACACATATTGTAAAAATATTACAAAATCAATATTATATCATATTTTTTTAAAATGTAATTTTTTGTTTGTTCACTTTGTATATACATTTCTTTTATATCTTTGTTTTCTTCTAGATTCTTTTTTGACAATCAAAAGTATTTTCGTATAATATACTTGGTTAAAATCTTCGAAAATCAATCATTTATCTAATTATGGACGTATTTCTTTAGTTTTCATATATTCATTCTCTTTATATTTATCTTTTGTTTATGAAAGTCGTCTATCCCAAAAACATCAAAAGAGGATTGCTTGCAGGTATGACATTTAGTATCTGACCATTAAATATTTCTATTGTTCAGCTTTTTGTCCTTGCTTTGTGAGTAGCTCTTGCATTGGCTGCTTTCAACTGATTTTCAAAGTGATGATCTAAAGTCATCGGAATATTTCTTGCTATTCTTATACTTATTATATTTCTTGTTATAGCATTTTTTAAGGTCTCAGAATTGTGACTTCTAGCTTATCTTGCTAAACTTATCAGGAATAATTTTTTTGATGCTAAGAAGAAATTTCAAATCAATTACGAAAAAAAAAGTCCGCTTGATATTATGATTCAGGAATCTAAAACTAAAGAAGAAAAACAAATTATTGAACAGAAAAAAAATATATTTGATGAACAACACGTCACAGATATAGAAAAAAAATGATTGATTTAATCTCTCGCTGATAGTGCTATGTCATTTTCTATAAATGGAATACGAATCAGTTTATCTCTTATCACGTTTTCTTGCGTGCTTTTCTTTTTTAATCAAAAATCAAAATTTATTGTCCCTGTAAGACATTTAAAACAGAATTATTGGTTTATGTATAATATACTGCTTTGATTGCTTTTATTTTGTGTTATTCTTCTTCCTTTACGTATTTCTTTCGTTAGTGATAAACAGGTCGTTGTAGAAAAAAATATTCCTATTCAGATTGTCCTTGATGTTTCTTTGTCTATGGCTGCCAATGATTTGTCTCCAAGTAGATTTGTTGCAGCAAAAACGTCTTTGATATCACTCATTCAACAATTGGATGGGTATTCTATTTCGTTGATTACTTTCTCGTGAAAACCGTTTGTTTATATTCCTTTTTCTTCTTCATCATCTGCTATCATCAATAAATTACAGACAATGAATCTCGGTGATTTTCCTCCTGTTCCTGATTTTTTATGAACAGCTATTGGTGACGCTTTACTTCTTGGTACGAAGAATCTCCAACAATTTGTTCATCAAGAAACATATACACCATGAATAGTTATTCTGATTACTGATGGTGATTCGAATATAGGATTTGATCCTATGCAAGTTGTAACATATTATAAAAAGACCCAAGTTCCTCTTTTCGTCTTGGGTGTGGGACAGGAAGATTATCTTATAGGTCGTGATATCTGGGATAGTGATGTGACTACAAATATTAATCTTCCCTTACTTCAACAGCTTGCTGACACAACATGAGGAGAATTTTACAGGATACTTGGTGAGAAATCCTTCGACGAATTTTTTGCTAAAATTTCACAAAATATCCTCAGTCGTCAACACCAAAAGATCCAAAATATATTCTGGGAACTCAATGATTATTTGATGTATTTTATCTTCTTTTTTCTTCTTCTCTTATTTTCTTTTAAACTTTTTCTTCATCTCACCAAAAGACCTTAATCAAAAAATTTGAAAAAAAAACGAATTTGTATATACTTATGGATGAATATATTATACAAATATATCAT
>CALMEO010000011.1 GCA_937862935.1 uncultured bacterium
AGTAAATGATCCAGTCATACTCAAAGGTGTACTAATAGCAAAATCAGTAAAGTGATCTGTAGTGAATGATACATATGTCTGACCATTAATATCTCTAACAAAAGTATTCTTATGGGGTAGCCAAGTACTACCATTATCTTCTGAATAATATATTTCTACTAAACTTCATGGAATCGTATTTTCTACAGGAACAGATATCATAGCCATTCAATTGCTAAGAGATAGTCAGGTATTAGGTGATCATACGTGAATAGTAGCTATAGTATATGCTTTGCTATTTGTGATAAATGTAGGAGGAATAAAGACTCCAGTATATCCATGGGTATTTGAATTATCTTTGATAGAGAGATCCTTTGGAAGGGTCAAAAAAATATTTTCACTTTTTAGTGTGAGGGGTATGGGAACCCTTCATTCAGTATCTATGAATACCATGGGAGCAGATCAGGAAAGAAGAGACCCAGAAAGTATATATCATTTGCTAGTAAATTCTGCATGGATAGCATCTTCATTGTCAGTGTCCATAAGTGAGATATGACTTTCTCCATGCAAACGCATAAGACGTCAAAAAGAGGTTCAATTATATCCAGTAAAATCTCATCAGACAAGAATTTTTCTATCTTCTTGAATCATAAAAAATCTGCTGGAACTAGTACATCATACTCAGATGTCAAAAGAGGTATCTCTGCTTCCATCAGAATTGAGACGAATAATTCCATTTGCTGGAGTAGAGTTATAGGTAGTGAATCATCATCAAACAATAATCTTGTCATTGTAGCGAATAAATCAATTAACTTGTCCATTGAATCAAGATCAGATGGCAAAAGAAGAGTCCAAACTTCAATTCGTATTTAGACGAGCGATCTTATTTACAGAAATTCAATTATATCCCGTAAAAAATCCTCAGACAAGTATTTTCCCGTTTGCATCGATATCTACTACATTAATCTGCTCGTTAAATCAAGATCAAATAATAAAAGAAGTATCTCTGCTTCCATCAGGATTGAGACGAATAATTCTATTGGTAACTGTTCAACTGTAGACCAAAAATCATCAACCAAGAATAATTTTACCATCATCTTGAAATGCTATAGCTCTGATATTATTATTAAATCCCAATCAGACATTGAAAGAAGCATCCAGAGATCCATTGGTGTTTAGACGAGCTATTCTATAGATGTTTGTTCAATTGTAATTGACCATAGCTCCTCAGACAAGGATTTTTCCATCTTCCTGCATTTCCATAGTTCTGATTTGTGCATTAAATCAAGATCAGATATTGAAAGAAGTATCTCTGCTTCCATCAGGATTGAGACGAATAATTCTATTTGCAGTTGTTCAGTTATAATCTGTAAAATGTCATCAAACAAGTATTTTTCCATCGTTTTGAATAACTATTCCTCTTACTGCATCATTGAATCAAGATCAAACATTAAATGAATTATCTTTTCTTCCATCAGAGAACAAACGGACTATTCTATTTGAAGATTCTCCGTCATAGCTAGTAAACTCACCTCAGACATAGAGTTTTTTATCGCTTTGAATTCTCATGATATATACCGCATCATTGAATCATGTATGGCTTGGTATAGTAAGAAAAGAATCATTATCTGCTTGATAAGCAAAGGTATGTATAAATAAAAAAAATCATAAACTTATGATAATAAATGATAGATATATTCTAATATATTTTTTAATATGAATTATCATTAATTGATTATTATATAATACTATATAAAACTATATAAGACATACATAGGGTAAGTATACTCAGATTTTTTTTTCTGTCAAAAAAATAGATATTGAAACTTCATAACAAAATCATACATTCTACGTACATTTATTCCATCAATAAAATTATGACACGAACAACGCTCCTTATATACTATTTCCTTGTTATTAACCTCATTACTTTTATACTCCGATGAATAGATAAATATAAAGCACAGACCCAAAGACGAAGAATCTCAGAAAAAAATTTATTACGATTCGTGGGATTTGGATGATGGATAGGGGCAGTACTTGGTATGCAAGCATTTCACCACAAAACCATCAAAGGAAGATTTCTTACCAGGTTTCGATTGATCGCTAGTATACGAATTATTGTTACTATTGTATTTTTGTTTTCTATATAAACTATGTCACAAGATATCACAAACATTCAAAACAATATTCTTTCTCGATATGCCAAAAATGGCAGACAATTACCTCGAAGGGAAACAAGTGATCCGTATGCGATACATATCTCTGAGGTGATGCTACAACAGACACAGGTATATAGAGTAATCCCATATTTTCATAGACGAATGAAAGATTTTCCCGATTATCAAACCTTAGCAAAAGCCTCAAAATCAGATTTATTGAGGCACCGATCAGGACTAGGATTCAATAGTAGAGTAGTAAGACTACAACAATGTGCTCAAAAAATAGTTACCCAATACAATTCTCAAGTCCCTCGTACCAGAGTTGAATTAATGAATCTTCCATGAATTGGCCCATATACATCGGCTGCTATCATGGCATTTGCTTGGAATCTATGAGTCCCCGTGATTGATACCAATATCAGAAGAGTACTTATTTTCCTGTTTAAATTGCCAGAGACCATAACTGCCAAAGCACTTGAAACATTTGCACAGACCGTAATCCCAGTATGAAAATCCCGTGATCGACACAATGCACTTATGGATCAATGAGCATTACTTCTTACCGCCCGCAAGACTAAGATAAAACCACTTTCCCAACAATCGAAATTTGAAGGTTCTGACAGACAGGTACGTGGATGGACTATGAAACAATTGGTAAAATATTGAAATATATATATGAAAAATATAGAAGAAGAATTCCCCCACAAAGAAGTAAAAAAAATAATCAAGGAGCTGCAGAAAGAAAAGTTGATTCAGATAAAAAAATGAATAATCTCTATTGCAGAATAATTATTAATCCTGCATTCTTAATTCTTAATTTATTTTTATGCTCTACTTTATTCCAACTCCTATAGGCAACAGAGATGACATAACCATTCGTGCAATGAAGCTATTCCAGTCCCTGGAATTTTTTGTCTGTGAGGATACGAGAACCACGATGAAACTCATGGGAATGTATGATATTCCTTACAAAGACAAAACATTTTTTTCGCTTACCAGTTTTACGTCTACCAATCAATTGGGACGTTATATAGATATTCTCAAGACAAAAGATATTGGACTCGTTTCAGAAGCAGGGACTCCATGACTTTCAGATCCCGGCAAATCAATGATTCAGCTGTGTAATGAAAACAAGATTCCTTATACGATTTTGCCAGGCGCCAATGCACTTATTCCAGCTGTTGTAGGAGCCTGATTTGATACATCAGAATTTGTTTATCGCTGATTTTTGCCTACTAAGAAAGGAAGACAGACTAAAATTAAAGAGATTTTACAATCAGAAATACCTGTTTTTATGTATGAATCAGTCCATAGAATAGAAAAATTCTTACAAGAATTATCTCAGACTGGATTCCAAGGACAGATTTCTATTGCGAGAGAACTGAGTAAAATGTTCGAGCAATATTTCACCGGAACAGTAGAGGAGGCATTGGTTTTGATAAAAGAAAAAAAACTCCCTATAAAGGGAGAATTTGTCATTGGAATTAAGAACATTGCAGCTATAGAGAAAGTTTGATTCATTCATAATTTGCCTTAGATGCTTTGCCATAGGTTCTTGCACTACCATAAGTATAGATATCTTTTTTGAATCCATCTTGAATCCATTTTTTGAGTGCTTTGTTATCTACTGGTCGATGATGACACATTGCTATGAGCTGAGTAATATTATCTATAAATGATGTTGTGTTTTTTTTATAATATAATAATAATTGATCTGCTTCATTATCAGTAAGTTTTCCTAGTCCAAGAGCAACATTATATATAGCAAACATATATGCAGCTTTAGTCTGAGATTCCCAGTTATTAAGATACATTACACTACCAGGGAGCTTATTATTGTTATCTAGTATATATTTGTTTACTACACTTGCTCATCTTTTTTCTTTTGGTGTATCATATAAAGCATATTCAGTAAATTGATAGATTCAATAGGATGTTTTAGGATCATACATTGCAGGTATGAGAGATAAAAATTCTATACCAGCATTTTGTAATAATAAATTAAAGAGTTGTGTATTGATGTGTCAATCTTCTTTATTTTCACATAATTCAGTCATAGCATATGCTAATATAGATTTTCATGGTAATTCTTGTTTTATAATACGTAATAATTCTAGTCTCTTACCTGTTAGAGCACCATCATATGATTCTATATCTTTTTCTGTTTTTCTAATAGTTTTTTCAGTCAATGAAGTAAATTCTTCTATAGATACTTGTGTTTTATTGACTTTCCCCTCTATATATGGTCTAACATTAAATACATACGTAGCATCTATAGGATATTTTGTTCTGAAAAGTGCTTGTTCTTCATTAGTCATTGTAGCAACATCAATAGTATCTAATTCTATTATGTTTTTTTTTCCATATTTAAGTAGTTTATTTGCTCGTAGATCATGAAGAGTCTTTCATGGATGTAGTACTAATGTATCTCAGATAATAATATCATCCCTATTGGAAACATCAAGTCAAAGGTAATGTTTAGTTAGTGGTGCACTTTTAGTTATTTTTTTATTTCTAAATGCAGGATAGTTTTTTGTTGTTACATATACCAGTTCATTACTATTTCATGATACATGTGTTTCCCTATCTTTTGTTATTTTATTTTTCAGATAATCATGTGTTTTTATTCATCAATAGGTCACAAGACTTCCTATCAATAAGATTTTTATAAGATTGTTTTTAGTAAAGTCTACAATCTTATTGTTTGCTGGTGATCAAATTTGTCCAATATTTTTATCTAATGCATCTAGAGTTTTATATGTTCATCTAATGGTTTTCCCTGTTGAATGTAATAATTGAATTCACGCATCCTTAAAATCATTTCATGCTTCTCCAATAAGTTCTTGAGGTGTTTTTTTTAATTTGGTCATGGGATATATACAATATAAATAAGATGTATTCACAATATACAATAGAATTGAACTATTGAAAAATAAAAACAATTTATTATAATATATTATATCTAATTTCTTTTATTTGTCAAAAAACAGATGAAGAAAAAAATGATACGACGGAGCTTAAGTATACTTATTGTTATCCTCGGATTCGTGTGGGGAGATATAGATATGCAAATAGGAACCAATTTGCCCCAAGCAAGTAAAAAAGCTATTAACAAACAACTACATACTCTACAAAACATATCTTGATTGTTTTTTCGTTCACCAGGAGAAAGTTTCCATCAAGAACTAACAAGTTTTTCATCAACACAGCAGAATTTAGATCTTCGAACCTATGAATTTACCCAAAAAGATTTCAAAACTACCTTAAAAAAATTAGCTAGAAGTGGTGTGGATATAAGGATAATCGTTGAGGATAAAAAATATCAACAGTTTCAAAATACCCTCAAGGTTTTGAATCAGGAATTTAGTTGATATCAAAATATTCAGCTCAAGTCTGACAAACAGATGGAAACAGAATATACCCATGCAAAAGTCAATCTGATTGATAGTGGGTTCATTATCCAGACAGCAAATCTTACCCATAGTTCCTTTACCAAAAATCGTGAACATTTCTTCCAAAGCTTTGATACATGAATACGAAAGAGTTTGCATACACTATTTGAAAAAGATTGGAAAGGAGAAAAAATTACCATGAAGGATATTCACCCAAATCTCGTAGTGTGTAACATCAATTGCAGGGGAGTGATTGAATCGTTACTCAGCTCAGCAAAAGAGTCCATTATCATCCAGACACAATATATCATGGATGATGCACTGCTAGTCTTGCTCAAGGAAAAGAATAATCTTCCTGAGTTTAAACTGCTTGTCGCTGATACCAAAGATAATAACGACCTTATAAGTATATTTGGTAATGAATATGCAAGAAAATTCAAACAACAGTATAATCATACTAAGATGATACTTATAGATCATAGAATTTTATTGCTAGGAAGTATGAATCTCTCATCTACTTCTTTGGACAAGAATAGGGAAATCTGAATTCTTCTCTTAGATAAATCGATTATAAAAACATTTTCTGATCAATTTTCTCAGGATTGGGATACTTCAATAAAATAATCCTTCATTTTTATATAGATTGACTTCTTCTGAGAAATATATATTATTTCATAAACAAAAATAAAAAATATAGAGCTATGAAAAAAATCATCATCATTTTTCTTTGCTGTCTTATAGGATACCAAGGATATCCTCAGAATACCGATGTATTGTCTTATGCCACCATCATAGAGTGGACAGAGCAAGAGATTATCAATATTCTAAAAGAGGGAGAGGTATTGTTTTGTAAATACGATCTCTTTCTAGAGAGGAATGACACTACCTTCTATATTAAAAATATGGAACTCCCACTATCCAAAGATCTATTCTTTGATTCGGCTTACCTAGAATCATCGATAAGCTATGGAGAAGATGAACAAGAGGGGAATCTCCGCTGTAGTTATTTGATTATGAACGATCGATGGGGGAATCAATTGGAAATTACAGAAGATCAACTAGTACATTTACCAATACTAGCTGAATATCTGAATAACAAAATAAAGAACACCTCCACAAAGGAATGCGATCATTATGTTCCTTTGGATTAAAAAATACGCTCTCTGGTATTCCAGGGAGTTTTTTTATTGATAAACATATAGAGAAAAATATAAGCAGATATTCCATTTCTTTATTTATATAATATGTATCTCTATGTCAGAAATCACTATTCCTTTCCAAAAACTTTCCGATAAAGCAATATTACCTTCACAAGCGACATTTTCTGATGCAGGATATGATTTATTTGCTACAGAAGACTATATACTTACACCAGGGGAAAGAAAACTATTCAAGACAAATATAGCTACCGCTATTCCTCATTGATATTATGGAAGGATAGCCCCACGTTCGTGATTGGCATATAAGCATGGAATAGATGTACTTGCTGGAGTAATAGATTCTGGTTATAGAGGAGATATTGGAGTGATTTTGATTAATTTTTGACAAGAAAATTTTTCTATAAATACATGAGACAAAATAGCTCAATTTATTATAGAAAAATGTCATTATGTAGACTGGCAAGAAGTCAATAAACTTCCCGAAAGTCAAAGAGGGGAATGATGATTCTGATCTACCGGACATAAGTAATTAATAATGCTCAGTTTTCAAATTCCTCGTACCATTATCCTAGTCCCTATTTATCTAATCACAATGGCAAAATGAAAGACATTATGATAAAAAATAAACAACAAATAGAAAATATCAAAAAATCTGGAACATATCTCACACAGCTTTTACATATATTATACAAAAAAGCAAAAGCAGGGATATCTTTGATAGAATTAGAATTTGTCGCAGAACATTATATGAAGACAAATAACATTAAATGAGCATTCAAGGAATATCAGTGATTTCCTGCAAATTTATGTCTATCAGTAAATGATTGTGTAGTGCATGGAATTCCTGATGAATATGTACTCAAAAATGGCGATATTCTTAAAATTGATTGTTGAATAAATTACAAATGAGGGATAACAGATTCTGCTATTACGGTCGTTATATGAGGCGAGGCAGCTAATCCATTAGGATATGAGTTAGCAAAAACAACGAAAAAATCACTTGATGAGGCTATCAAACATATATGACCAGGGAAGGCCTTATATGAATATTCTCATCGCGTCTATCAAACGATTACTACGGCTGGATTCTCAGTGTTATGAAAACTCACCGGGCATGGTGTCGGAAATAAAGTACACGAAGGACCACATATATATAATACTCCAAATCCAGAGATGAAACGTATTTTTTTTCAGCCAGGTATGGTTTTGGCATTTGAACCAATTACTGCAGTAAGCTCGACTGATTTTGTAAGCAGACCAGGAAATGATTGGAATCTCTATTGTAAAGGAAAAGATTTTTGAGCACAATGGGAATATACAATACTTATAACTGATGATGGATACGAGATTCTATCTTGAATCACGGAAGACCTCTTGTAATGGCTAATGACGAATGACCAATTATTTATATAATACTGTAGAAATGAGAGAAAATGTAATACAAAAGAAAAGTTATGAATTTGCAGTAAAAATAGTTTTGCTCTATAAAAAAATAGTAAGACAGCATAATGATTTTATTATTTCAAAGCAACTCTTGCGTTGTTGAACTTCTATATGAGCTAATGTAGAAGAAGCAAATGGATGACAATCTAAAAAAGATTTTTTATCTAAAATGAGTATTGCTTATAAAGAAGCGAGAGAATCAGATTACTGGCTTAGAATTTTAAAAGATACACAAATGATCTCCAAAGAGGAATATACAACTATAAACAATTTATTACAAGAAATATTAAAAATAATTACCAAAATCCAAACAACAACAAAAGAAAATATTAAAAACAATTTTTAGCCATTACCTACATTAGTCATTAGTGATTAGTGATTGGTAATTGGTAGGTAAATATTAGTTATGATATTGTGAATTGATCCATGAGTAAGAAAGTTATGATATGCATTAATTAAACCAAATTTAGATATCGTCGATTCGGGTATTTTATTGTTGGAAGAAAAACATCCAACGAGAGATGATCAGTTTCTTAGAATTCAGAAAATATATGATTTTTTTGAAGCATTTCTTAAAGAACATAAAGTATCTATGGTAAGTATAGAGAAACTTTTTTTTACAAAATTCAATCAATCAAACGCTGAATTTGTCTATGGAGTAAGAGGAGCATTGATTAGTTTATTTCTTAGACATGATATAAAAATCAAAGAATACACACCAATTCAGCTCAAAAAGTTTATCACAGGAAACGGCAAAGCAGAAAAGAAATTAGTACAAAAGTGTATTATGCAACTTTACGCACTCAAAGAATTTCCAGAATTTAATGATGCTGCTGATGCCTTAGCATTAGCCTATATTGCTATAAAAACAAAGTAAGTATGTAATTTTCTGCTCTCAAATATTAAGACATAGTAATAGTATATGTATCTATCTATTATTTTCTTTCTTGTTCTACTTCTTGTTCGATTTTTTTGATTTTCTTGTTCTGTACTTTGTTTTCTTTACGTAACTGAATAGCCAAATCTTCAGCTTCCTTAGCTTCTTTATGATATGTATGGATGCTTGTTTTAAGCATTTTTTGTATTTTTGATTGAAAAGCAATTCAAGTAAATCATACAAATAACGGTGCTCCCATGAACCCATAAAACATAGCAATAAGTTTGCCAGCATGAGTAAGGGGAACAATATCCCCATATCCAATAGTGGACATAGTAACTGAAGTAAAATAGAGTGAATTAAAAAAACTCCATCATTCTATATTGTAAAAAGCAATAGTACCTATAAAGATGACAAAAATAATAATAATTACAAAGAAAAGTATGGTGTATTTGGCTATAAATTTATTGAAATAAAGTTTGAGAATATGCATTTTTATTTATATGAATAAGTAAACACATCAATTGTATCTAGAAATAGAAAAAATGCAAATTTTGATAAATATAAGAAAGTCTTCAAATATTTGACAGAACAAGAGTAGAGGAGTATAATAGAAGGGAAATTTATATTCTTATCCACACAATATGTTTGATACACAGACAGCTATTACAGAGTTTTATACCTTAGTACATGTAAAAAAACTCAAGAAGGTGAAAGAAATACTAAGGGTTCTAGCCAAAAAATCTTCATTTTTTGCAGATATACAAAATCATTTTACTGATCAGAAAGATATTCAAGAAAGTGCATTGGATGCAATCTATAGTATGGTAATGAATATGGTCTATCAACAAAACAAATAGCTTTTAATCATTTATATATATTAGTATGACACCTCCAGAATTAAATAACCAAATAGAAGTAGGTAATACAATGGAAGATAAAGAAAAATCATTGATAGATAGTTTACGTCTTGATGCTTTTGATAAAGATCCAGAAAAAGAAAATATAGATGAGTTCAAAGATGTCCTCAAAGGAACTAAAATAAAGGTAATAACATGAGTAGATACAAAGGGGAAAGAAACAACAGCAGAAAAAACTTTATTAGATATAGCTAATGATTTTGCTACATATGTAGAAAAATGAGCGTGATGGACATTGAAGATTTGAGAAACAAATAAAGCAAATACTCCCCAATGGATACAATACATTATAGATAATCCAAAAAACAATGACCTTGCCTATTTGATACAAAAAGTATCAGCGCTTATAGAATATCAGACAGCTAAAGCATATACAGATAAGGAATTGGATGCAGTAGATGTTTCGATAGATAGAACATTTGGTAATCAAACGAAAAGAGCATT
>CALMEO010000012.1 GCA_937862935.1 uncultured bacterium
AATGAATAATGAAAAATGATGGAATTTGTTTTATTATGGACTATCGTTTATATTGTAAAAAGTAATGATGGAAAATTGTGTTTTCTGTAAAATAATCAACAAAGAATTACCATCATATGTCGTATATGAAACGGATAGTGTCTTGGCTATATTCGCAAAAGAGATGGAAGTATATGGTCACACGCTAGTGATACCAAAACAACATTATCAAGATATGTATGATATCCCAGAAGATGTTCTCGCTGAAATAATCAAAGCCAGCAAAAAAATAGGGAACATGTACAAAGATTCTCTCTGATCTACATGAGTAAATCTTTTGCATGCTAGTGGTAAAGATGCACAACAATCGGTGCCACATTTCCATCTACATATATTTCCAAGATATGAAAATGATGGCTTAGATACTCGACCAAAACTAGCAAAGATAGAAATAGACAAAGATGAATTATTAAAAAAAATATATAGCGTATAATGATTTTTATCTTATAAAATCATATCCATGCCAGTTACAAAAAAACCGCTTAAGAAAATGGTAAAGAAAGAAACTATGAAAGAAGATGTTTGTTGTAAAGAAGAAATGTGTTGCAAAGAAGAGATGAAAAAAAACATGTTTAAACATCACAAATCTTCTTCTTGTGGATGATTCTATTTCCTATGAGCTATCTGAGCAGCTATCTACTTTATCGGACAAGCAACATCGTTTGGAATCGGAGTCCTTGCAGTACTCAAAGCTCTTGTTTGGCCAGTATTTTTGGTCCATGGATTGCTCAAATATTTAGGATTGTAGGAGTGTAAGTGTTCCATATGATTCTACCTAAAATTTCTAATTGTTTCTCATAAAATATAGGTACTTATCTTGATCTGACAGCGTGAAAGGAGTATATATATTTGTGTTGTTTACCGTAAAAAAATCTTCTATAATGGAGAATTCACTAGCCATTTTTGTGAGTTCATCTTTTCTCTTATGTTCAAATTTTTTAATCTGTTGTTCTACATCAGTAAACTTTTTTTTGAGTAGTCATATCTTTTCTTCTATTTTTTTGAGCGATTCGATTTTTTTCTCCTTATTGGCAAATGAAGAAGTGAGCTTGGCGAATCATGAAGGATTTTTAAGCTCATATATATACTTGCTGATAGATTTATCTAAACTTTTTTCCCCTACTATTCCACAAACTTCGTCGTAGAGATCCTTCAAATAAAAAGAAACTATCGTTTTCTGTAAAACTGCTGGATATCTATCAGAACATGGCATGGATACAAAATCATCTATAGTAATCTGCTGGTGTATTTTTTCATAATATTCTTTATCTCCAGGGAGTGTATTGCTTCACGTCCCCAACAAAAATCAGATAGAATTGATATATTCCTGATTTACGCGTTGAAATATTTCGTTTTTTTGTACAAAAGACAATGTATCATCCATCAACGATTCTTGTTGTTTTCATAATCTATTTATTTCTTCTGATCATTTGTCCCATCCATTCAGCTCACCAAAATTTTTTGTTCACTGATCCAATCACCAAGTAAACGAAGCATTGCTAAATTGGGCATAAGGAATCGCGAAGGCATCCCAAGCGTATATTTTGTTGAAAAATCAATCAATTTCTAAAGAAAAATCATGTGTATTGTTTCATGCTCTTAGTTCTTTAATCTGGTTGCTTAATTTTCATTGTCCATCCTGACCTTCCAATATATCCAAAAAAGTTTCCAAGTCAGAGATATTGTTTTTTATTCATGCGATAAAATTTCCATCTGAAAAAGTTTTTTTATATGATTCCAAATAATGTAATTTTTCCCCAATTTTATTTTTTATCACACTATTTTCAGGATACAAAGTATAGAGTTCATGGAGTATCTTTGTCGTATACTCAAGATATTTCTCAAGTCATCCAGCTATTTTGTGTTCGGTTTCTTGCAATAGTTTTTTCTCAAATGCTAATGTAGACAAAACATTCTCTAGATTAATATTTCTAAACAAATCTTCTATGGTAAACGGTGTTCATTCCTTTTTTTTCTTGCTATCAAAAAATATATCCTTCAAACGAAGCAATAAATCATTAGGTATTTTCCCTTCAAAGGTATCAGCATGAGAGAGTATAGGATGCAAAACATCTGCCATTGCTTCCTGACTCATAGGATTATGTACAAAATCTATTCATGCACTATTGTAGTGTACTCAAAATCATTTTTTATCATTCTTATAGAATACAAACCTACCACTATCTCATTCCAAAGATACTTCTTCTCAGGGTTTTAGTGTCTCCAATAAAGACGCGGTATAGAGATCATGTAATGGTTTTTTGATCAAAGACGCTTCAGGGTCGAGCTTGTTTATAGTCATAATATTTCTGTAATAATAAAGTATAATAAAGATATTATAAACATTTAATACAAATTGTCAAATATTATAAAAGAGGAGTATATATTGAATGTTTGATGTACTTATATAGTATAGTAAAAAAATTATAAGCAATTATTGAATATATTATTTAGACCATAAAATATTTATATGCATACCGTCGAAGACTATCTAAATACTCACCATATTGATTTTACTCGTTATGATCATCCTGCGGTATTTACCTGTGAGCAAGCCGAAATATTTCATGAGCTTGTCCCGGGTATACCAGGCAAAAATCTTTTTCTCATAGACAAAAAAAGTGGAAGACTCTTTCTAGTAATCTTACCTATTACAAAAAAAGCTGATCTCAAAATGCTTGCACATCATTTTGGAGTAGCAAAACTTTCTTTTGGAAGTCCAGACTTGCTTATGCAAAAAATGGGACTGGAGCCAGGCTCAGTTTCTCCTTTTGGCTTGATACATAACAGCGAAAAAGATATAGAGGTCTATATAGATACAGAAATAGATACCGCAGAGCTCGTAAATTTTCATCCAAATATCAACACGGCATCCTTGTGTTTGACTCGTGATATGTTCCAAAAATATAGAGAAAGTATACCTCATGTATTCCATATACTAGATTTATCTTCCCATTAATATACCCATGAAACAACTTATCTATATCCACGGTTGAATGTGTCACCCAGACAATGATGCTTTTTGTAAAGCATTAGCATCGCGAGACTATAATCCTTTTGAAGATAAAAAAAATCGGAAAGATTGGTTTGAAGAGCTTAAATGATCGTATCAGATCATCAGACCAGAAATGCCAAACAAAAATATGGCAATGTATAGTGCTTGGAAGATATGGTTTGAAAAAATATTTCCCTATCTCAACAACGAAGATTTGGTAGTCGTCGGACACTCGCTTGGTGCTATGTTTTTGGTCAAATATATCGGAGAAAATGGCTTCCCAAAAAAGATTGCACAACTTCACTTACTATCTACAGTTTTTGATGAAAGCGATATGTCTGATGAAGAAAAATATTCATGAGATTTTGTTTATAATCCCCAAATAATTCCTAATATAGAACAGCGAGCAGACAAGATATTTCTATATCATTCTACGGATGATGAATTGGTGCCGTATACGCATTCACAAAAAATTATAACATATTTACCCAAGGCAAAGTTTATGACATTCCATGATAGAGGTCATTTCTTTCAAAGTGAAATCCCTGAATTATTAGAAAATATTTTATCATAATACATTATCTATGAAACGACTGCTTCCTATGATTTTCCTTATAGTTTTCGAATCTATCGCAGATATTTTCGCAACAAAACGATCAGAAAATCAAATCCTTCGACGAGGGATTGCTGCTATTTGATTTTATATAGTCTGTAATGTCTTTCGATTGTTCGCATTAAAAAATGGGTCATGACTCGGAAGAGGTGCACTTATTTTTTCTGTAGCAAGTGCAGCATTAGCACTTTTGATAGGAGTATTTTTATTCAAAGAAAGCTTTACTCCTATGCAAATGATTGGAGTAGGAACATGACTTATATCTATTGTATTGTTGACGATATAGGTGTCTATGCTC
>CALMEO010000013.1 GCA_937862935.1 uncultured bacterium
ATTGATAGGATAGAGAGGGTGCCGTTTGTGTTGCAGGGGTATAAGGTGAGAAAGTTTGATGTGATAGAAATGAAAAAAAGAGGATTTATCCTCTCTTAATTATTTTGAAAATATCTATTCTCTTAGAGAATATGTCTGGATATCTATACCTTATAAAAACTTTCTGATGAATGAAATTTTTTAATTTTCATTTTTCTAGATAAATGAATGGTTGTTTTGATGTGTTATCATTTAATAGCAAACAAGTAATATATCTGAATAAGGATGAAAATAGTTCCATCTTGTTAATTTGAATTTATATCACAAATTCCATGAATTTATTAATTCTTTTATTTCAAAAAAATCTTTTCAATTATGATAAATACTTATCAATAATATTGGTTTAAATTTCTTTATTGTTCCTTCTGTTCATAATATACTATCATATTCAAATCATTCTATGTCCCATTTTATTAATCATGGCTTTATTTTGTTTTCATGTACAAAACTATCTATACTAACTATTTCAATTTTTTCGTTTCAATTATCTCATATTATACTCATTGCTCCATCACTTGTTATTTTAACTGTTTCGTTGGTTTTTCATACTCATTTTTGTACTGGTATAATATTTTTAATATTATTTGATTTTACACATGTATTTAACTTACTGAAATTATCTATAACTGGCTCAAATGCATATATTTTATTTAATTTTTTGAATGTTTTTGAAAAAGCGATACTACTATCTCAAATATATGCTCATGCATCAATAATATCTTTATCATTTAAAATATTTTCAATGTTTGGAATTATATCTAAAAGTTTTGGTACATAATATAAATTTAGATATGATCATACTTCGTATAGTGGAAATGTTTTTTCTTTTATATATTTAAAATATTTTTTTGAAAATTTTTTTTGTTCTTTGTTGTCGTCTTTTGTTATGACATCATCTGATCCTAATATATTATTAAATGCTATTTTTTCTATTTTTTCTAATATTTGTTTTCATAATTTTTTGTTTTTTTCATCAAATCATTTCAAAAATTTTTCTTTACTATTTATATCAGTTATATATTTTATGAAAGATTGACTCCAATCGTAACTACTTTTATCTCTATGCCAGATTCATTTTCTGATTTTTATTTTTTTTATACTGTTTATAGTATAATACAAATTTCTTATAAAGAAAATTCATTTTCATATTATGAATAAATATAATTTAATAAAGAATGTTTTCATTCGTTTATTTTAAAATATAAAATATATTATATTGTCGTTTTTTGTATACATATATTATGTATATTGTATTGTCATAATTAAGCTTATTTTAAATTATTTATCATATTTTTATTAATTTTATCATTTTTCTTCATATATTTATCAATGAATTATAAACTTTTTTTGGTAAATATTTTTGTATGTGGACTATAACTACATATAAAAATATGCTATAATAATGTAGTCTTATCATTTTTTTATATGTTTTCTTGTTTATTTTATATCTTTTGTGTAATTCGTTTATCAGATTTTTGTAGTCTTGTGTCACTTTAAACTTATAGTTCCAAGATATATTTCCTCATCTCACTAAGACAAGATCTTTTGCTATAACCACTATTTTTTCCTTATTTCAAAATGGAAGATACACAATTTTCACATGAGCTAGATAGTCTGCATTTAAAGTTTCTATATATGTTGGTCAATATTCTTTTAATAAAATTTCTAAATTTTTTATATAAATATCTTTTTTGAAACAAAATAATGAACAATGTGCCAAGTATCAATCCATACTGTAATTTATGGTACTTAAGAAATTTAATAATTCTTCCATTCCTATGACACTATTTATAGTTCATTTATTGTTCTCTATTTTTGTTTTTACAACTATCTTATCGCTAAATCAAAGCATTTTATTCAATATTAGTCATGGTTTTTGCTCTTTTATTACTTCTATCATCGTTTTTATTGTGTTTTTTGCCATAAGGTCATCATCGCTAAATAACCATACATATTCTCATCTACACATCTGTATGGCATCTAATATTGAAGGGATCATCCCTATCCTTACTTGGTTTCTATGATATCTAATATTTGAATATTTCTTCTGATATCATTCTACCATGGATTGTGTATTATCGCTGCTTGGATCATTATAAATCATGATTTCTATATCTTCAGAGAATCCTTCTTGGTTTATTATACATTCAATTAATTCTTTCAATGAGATTTCTCTGTTATATGTAGGAATACAAATTGAAATAATTGGTTTTTTATTGTTCATAAATATGTTTTTTAATAGTGTAAAGTATGTTACTTCATATATTTTTTTGCTTTTTTTGTCATTTCTAGTATCATTTTATTGAATCATATTTTCGGTTTCCAGTTAATATCCTTAATTATTTTTATTGTGTCACCATATAACAATCATTTTTTTCTCTGAATAATGTTTTTATCTATAATAATATGTTTTTTCCAATCTAATCCTAAATAATTAAATACTATTTCAATTAAATCCTGTATGGTATGTAATGATCATGATGAAACAATATAGTCTCATTTTTTATCACTTTGTAATAATCAGAACATAGCCTCTATATAATCTCATGCATATCCTCGATCAACTTGCGTTGATATATCTCCTAATGTTATTGTATTCTGTATTCATTGTGATATTTTTATTGCTCATTGAATTATTTTCATAGATACAAAATTTGCTGAACGAAACTGTGATTCGTGATTATATAATATAGTATTGATGACTTGTATATTATATTTCTCAGCAAATCGATTACCCAAATGCATGCCTTCAAGCTTAGTAATTGCATAGATTGAGTTAGGTGCGGGTAAGGTTTTTTCGTTTTGTTGTTGTGTATCGCTTCATCCATAAATTAAGCATGATGAAGCATAACATATTTTGCTTTTTGGAGAATATTTTGCTACAGCCTGCAAAATATTGAAATATCCATTTACGTGGATATTTGTGCTTTCTTTGAATACCACCTGGTCGTTAGGTATTATATCTTGTGAAGAATGATGATAGGCTGCCAAATAATATATTTCATCTGGTTTGTGTCTTTTTATAAGTATGTCAACTTGATTGGTATCAAGAATATCTGTGTGTTTTTCTGTCCCTACTATTCAATGATAGGTATTTTTGTTTCTTGATATTCAAATGATAACATAATTTTTTGATGTGAGAAAATCTCGCAAAATAGTACCATCCTGTCATCCTACTCATATTATTAAGGCTGTTTTTTTGCTCATTATACGATTTCTAATTTTGGTAAAGGAAATACAAAATGTCATCATTTAACTAGAAATTCTTTTTCTCTTTCCAAAATTCATTTTCTAAAATGCCATGGTAAAACAAAAAAATAATCTGGATTCATTGCATGAGCCTCTTTTTCTGAAATGATTGGTATTTTGGTTCCTGGGGTTGTTCTTCCAAATTTGTAATCGTTAACTTCTGCTATATATGGAAGCATTTCTTTAGTGATTCAACAATATTGCAATGTTACATTGCCTTTTGTTGATGCTCCATATCAAAGTATTTTTTTATTTTCTTGTCTTGCTTTCTCAAAAAACGTTAGAACATCTTTTTTGTGTTCTTCTATATTTCTCTTAAATTGT
>CALMEO010000014.1 GCA_937862935.1 uncultured bacterium
GATGTCACAGAATGCGTTTCTCCGTAACTATTACGTGAAGGCATCCAGCATTCTAGATCATGAGAATTGTACTTCCCTATAGCAAGATCTCAACTACACAATTGCAACAAACGATAAGGAATTTTGAGATCATCAAGGATATCCATTGCATTTTGTAATATTTGCTGATGATATTCATTAGACATTTTTTCATCTTCTGGAAGAATTACCACCTGTTCTACTTTCATAAACTGATGTACTCTATAAAGTCCTGCAGTATCTTTTCCATAGGTACCTGCTTCTCTACGATAACATGCAGAATATCAACAATATTTTTTAGGTAAATCTTTTTCATCTAAAACTTCATCCATATGATAAGCAGTTACGGGTATCTCAGAGGTTCCAATCAACCGTTGATCATCTCTCTCCATCCAATACGCATCTTCTTCTCCACCAGGAAAATATCAGGTACCAACCAAACAAGCAGGATTGACAATATTTGGTACATTCATGGGAGTAAATCCTTTTGTTACAAGTTTTTTTAAGGTATATTGAAGTACTGCTTGTTCAAGCATCATTCCATCACCCTTAAGAAAATAACTACGAGCTCAAGCAAGTTTTACTCCCCTTTCCACATCAACCATATCATAGTGTTTCATAAGAGTCATATGATCTTTGGTTTCAAAATCAAAGTGAGGAACATCACCAAATGTTTTGACTACAACATTTTCACTTTCATCCTTACCAATAGGGACACCAGAATACAAAGCAGTATTTGGCATAGTCAATAAATCTTTATTGAGTTCAGCGACTATAGCATCATACTGTTCTTCTAATCATTGAATTTCTCATTTTAATGCTTTAGCACCATCATAATCTTTTTTGGCTGCCAGTTCTTTTTGTTGAAACTTCATAGCATCTATTTTTTGTTGAAATTCTTTTCTCTGATCATCTTTTGTAAGAATTGCATCAACATCAATTTTTTTACCCTTATGCTGACAAATTTGTTTATAGCCATCAACATCATCACGAACTTTTTTTAGATCAATCATAACTTTATTACTTAAAGACTAAAATATAAGGTACGAATTACAAGAACCTCGGTCCTCGTTACTGAATGTTTTTTTATTTAAAGAATAATTTTTTATAAAGCATCTCTGCAGCAAGTTTTATACTATCTGAATTTTTATTTCTATGTCACTTTGCTGAACTATTCATACTATAATCCGTATATCTGATATGTACAGGTATCTCTGTATATTTCATATGATATCTTTTGATTTGTTCATTTACTTCATTGGCATAATGCATACCATCAGCAGTCAAAACAATTTTCCTCAATGCAGAAAGAGAAATAACTCTATATCAACAATGTGGATCAGAAACATTTGTTCAATATAATATTCTAGTAATTAATTTGGCAAATATTTGAATAATTCATCTCATTTTTGGCATATTTTCAACCTTACCACCAACAATAAATCTCGAGCCAAGATATAAATCTGGTTTCTTATTTTCCAAATCCAATCATAATTTCTGATCAGCATCAATATGTTTTATGAATATTTCCATATCTTTTACATCCATTTGACCATCAGCATCAAAACCAACAAATCGTTTAATTTTTAGTTCGTCTCCATATTTCTTTATAAAATTATATCACGTTTGATTAGCTGCTCCACCTCACCTATTTATTGTATGAGAAAGGATAATAATAAGAATATTAGGATATTGCTTCTTTTTTTCTTCAAGAATTTCCAAAGTAGTATCAGAAGATCCATCATTTACAAGGACTAATTTTCTAAATCCTGCAGCAATGATTTCATCAATAACAGAACCAACTACATTACCTTCATTATACATCCTTATATTGAAAACAAAATCATCTTTTTTATGAATATTTTCTCGAGCATGCATTTGCTGTTTATTTTCAATATATCAGGCATTAATAGCCATTTGAGAAACAAGTCTTGTAAGTTGAAATTTATCTTTAGTATGATTATTGAAAAGATTGATATATATATAAGCCAAGAAAATAAGTCAAATATAGACTAATAGATCAGCTCCCCTTGCTATACCAAAGAAACTACCGAATTGGTTTAATAAGTTTTGATTCAAAGCAAAAACAATAAGGATGCCTCCTCCAGCAAAAAACACGAAAAAATGAAGGACGTTCATTCTCTTACGTTTGTAGAGATCAAGTCCAAACAAAACAAACACTACAGCAGCAACAATAACAACAAACTGAAGTAATGACATACATATACTCAAAATATAAAAGACAATACACGATTTGTATATACTTAATAAGCAAAATCAAGGAATTCAGAAAAAATATGGTTGTTTTTTAAAAGAAAAAGTCTATATAGGCAAAAACAAAAACGTCAAGCAATGAAAACATGGAAAGATTGGATAAAAAAAAATCCAGCAACAAC
>CALMEO010000015.1 GCA_937862935.1 uncultured bacterium
GTTTTTTTGAGTGATAATTATTGTATGAGGATATATATGATATGAAAAATATATGAAGATATATCATGATGATTTAGAAGTATATAAAAATAATATGCTACAATATTTTCCTATAGTAACAAAATCTATGGATGAAAATATGCTAAAGATGAGTCGAAAATATAATGGATATACATATAAAGGAAATAACGTATATTATCAGGGACAACTTTTGCCAGAAGCTCATGCAAAGACATTTATAGCTTTAGAAGGGTATGGTATAGATAAAAAATCAAAGATATTCTATAAGTGAGCAACATATATATCATGATTAGATATAGATTCTTTACGTTTTATTGATGAATTACCATTGTATATCCAAGATACTTATGGCTATTATTTTGTCTCGCAACAGTCATGATATATCATACATTGAAATACAACAATAGATATAAGTCCTTTACAAAAATTATCAAATACAACAGGAAAATTACGTAGTATAGAAAACCTTTCTCAATATTTTGCTAGAGATGATAAGTCTCTCTATTATATGTGATATCAAGTAAATGATATTGATCCAAATACTATTGTTCCTATAGAAGTATCATGAAATGAATATTCAGAATATTTTTTAAGTAAGAAAGAGATTTTTATGGGTTTATATGAAATTCAAGAAGCAGATGTTGATTCTTTTACAATAGACCAATATAATCAGACACTTGCACATGACAAATATCATACATATAAAAATGGGGAGATATTAGAATAAAATCATATTGGTTTACATGCTAATTTTATTAAATAGTGTGTTCATAAAAAATGTTTAACAAAAAATAAATAAAATGAACAGTAGTTAATTATGAATTAATATCTATTACATATATAATATGTAGTAAATATTTGAGGAAAAACAAATCGCCTTATAAAGAAAAAGATTTTTAAAATAAAAAAATAAAAAGAAAAAAATTAAAAAACTGAGTTATGAAAAAATTGTTTAAAATTGCTCTTTTGTTTTGTATGTTTACAATATTATTATCATCATGTAAAAAAGAACCGATTGATGATAATAAATATACTGTAGATGAAATACAAAGTAAACCGATTGTGAATAATGTGAAAAGTACTAGTACTTGGAGCTATTATACAGTAGCTGTACCGGTTCAGATAAATCACTCGATTACTCCAGGAACTTTTATGTTGGAAGTTGGTAACACTGGTAACAGAATCGCAACGGTTTCTGTTTATCCTAAAAATGGTACTAATGTAGATTATGGTAATAGAATAACCATATTTACTGTAGATATTAATTTAGGATATTGTGTGATAAAAACGTTATCACTGCCTTCGGGGTATGATGGAATATTGATTACACTAAGCAAAAATAGTCCAACAGGAGGATATATTGGTGGTACTGTTTCTGTAACCAAGTAATATCTAGTTTTGATTATGAAGATAGATAGGTGTATCCTATCTATTTTTTTAGAATAAGATAGATATTTTTATAGCGAAATTATGCCTAATTTTACCTTTGGGTGGATATTTATTGCTGAGATAGAAAGCGAATCATATATTTTATTCCTCTTCACTTTCTGAGGATTTTTTTATTAATGGCATGAAGCGGAAATATTCGAGAAGTTGGAGTCAAGTAAATCTTCCGACAGCGATATTGAGGATAAAAATCAGAATCAATAATTCAGGGAAAGCTAAGAGTAGATGTTTCAAACTGCTTCGATAAAAGAGCCCATAGACAGAAAAGGACACGATGAGAAATTCTGCAAATGCTAGTCGTCGTCCAGTACTAAATGGCTTAAATCATTCGTTGAAAACCTTGTCACTTACCAGAATGATGAAG
>CALMEO010000016.1 GCA_937862935.1 uncultured bacterium
AATGAGTACAATTATTGGAGATACCAAGAACGCTTCAAATAGAGCGTCTGTTAAACTTGTGTGTATTGCAAACAATAAGATTCTCCTAATTCGTGGAAAAGGTAAAGAGGTTTTTAATCTTGTAGGATGATGAGTTGATTATGGAGAAGCTATTCCTCAAACTATTGCGAGAGAATTTTTAGAAGAAACTGGACATGTACTATGAAATAAGGAACTAAAACTTCTTCATGTAGAAATCAAAAACTTTCCCAAATGAGGACAATTTGATGGTGTGGTAAATATTTTCTATCTATTATCTTTCGATAATACTTTTGATATCATTCTAGAAGAATGAGTATATGAGGAATATAAATGGTGCTCTAAAGAAGAATTACAGAATCTTCCTGTGAGCGATCATACCAATAAAGAGTTATTATTGTCTTTATTATAATATATCCATCTCCTATCTACTGATAAAACTACGACCCTTTCTAGGTAATTCTCACGATTCCCCTTTCTACCATACTTCTTACAAACTCTCAGAATCTATAAATCTTCTCCATTATCTCCTCATATTTCCACCCTCAGGGGTCAGAACATTTTTTAGTAAGTCCAAAAATTAGTTTAGAACTACATTATTTCGTCCTAAGGGGAGATTTTTTTTATTAGAAATCAATCATATCATTAAAAGTTTTTTTATTCAAACTTATAAGATAATTTAGTTTATTTAATTGATGAGGATTTACCTCTTTTATCTCTAGATTCACCAATCTCCAAGCGCCATATTTTATAACACCAAATTTAAATGCCTCAAATAAATTATCTTTCTCCCATTCTGATAGTTCTCTTTCTTTATTATAAGACAATACAAATTCTCTTAATTTCTCTGGATAAAAAACAGTTCAATCAGTAGAAAAACAAGCTACCATAGAGCTTCCATAATCATAAAAAGCGTGTTCTTTCCCTATATCCCAATCTATAACATATTTCACCTTATTGTTTTCAAACATTATATGACCAGGATTGTATTCAGAATAAAATCACGTTACATATTCATTCTCAGGACAAATAAGCTCTGCTATCTCATTTTTCATATAGATAAGTATGTTTTGAATTTCTTGATTAAATAGACCTCTTTTAAGATATATTTCATTAACCAGTAGTTTGATATTTTCATAGGTACCAGAAGTGGTTGATTGTATTTCCAACGATTTAGTTAGTTTATGGAATTTTGCAAGAACTCTTGCATAATCTTTTATTTCTTCAATATTAAGGTCTCTCCAATCTCATTCTAGATTCTTAATAAACTCATAAAATATTATCTGCTTTTTTTCGTAATTTAGACAAATATTTCACTCTTTTGTAAGATAGGTCTTATACGTTGGAAATCATTTCTCATATAGTTCATGAGCAACTTTTATACTTTGGAGAATTCCATTATCAAAACGCCTAAGTACTTTTATAAAAAAAATTCCTATATCAGTTTCAACAATCTGACCAAAAGAATTCTCATCATCTTTTTTAATCTCGCCAAATTGCTTAAATTGACCTATACTGTACCGATTCAATATTTCTTTTATTTCATCAATAGAAAACATATTATATTATAACAAGAAATGTAAATATTCGTGTGTATTTTATGTTTTCAGAATTATAAATCAATTATAGTTTAGCTCCTCTATTCTGTTAACTTATTCCATAAAAACTAGTAAGTCTCTATTCTTTTATTCTTTCTAATAGCAATTAAACTCTCATACAAGCTGGCTATTATGAACTGTTTTTGAAAGAGTTCCTGCTCCAAAGGGTGTAACAAATTAAATATCATCTCCCAAGGCAGAACCTGTCAAACAACGACTTGCTTCATTGGGTAATCAAAGAATGGAGGAGGTGAATGATCCAGAACTTGGTATGCAAAGAGCAAGGGCGAGAGCTATACAAGTCTACAGAAATAGAGGAATGACCGATAAAGAAATAGAACAAAGATTACAATCTATCGATACCAGACATGAGTATACGGACGAACTCAAAGCAAGATGAATCAAGGATGGTCTTGAATATGCACTTCTTACAAATATTTCTTATACGCGATCAGGTAAAACGGCTCAGGAATATAAAGAATACAAATGACTTATAAAGACAGATAATCTGAGAGACCATATGACCAGGACAGAGATGCTTCTTACCGGACTGTCAGAGGAAGCAGGTGTAGAAATAGCAAAAAGCAAAGATGCAAAATGATTTAATGCTGTCCAAGATGCACTTACACAGTGAGCTGATGTTGCCAAAAGAGCAAAGGAAGACTTTGAAGAGAAAATAGGAAAATCTATTTTAGACAATGATAATCGTCTTTCGCCAAAGCAACAAGCGTTGAGAGATCAAGTAAACACACAAAAGAAACTATCACATATCAATAAGAAGAAAAAATAAATGTAATGATAAAAATTTCCCCAATACACATCACCAAATCCCTCTTCGTTTAATATCATTGATTTCATACAAAAACAATACTCGTCTTGCAAAGCAAAATGCTAATGATAAAATAAAAAATATTTCAAATTTATTCCTTTATTGCCATTATCATGAAAAAAACACTAGGATTACTTACACTTCTTTCCCTTATTGTCCTCACAGGATGTAGTACCAAAGATATAGGATTCACTTCACCACAAACGACCACTACCGGAGATGAAATGTCCACTACTATGGACTACTCAGGTGATCTTATCGTCGCTGGTGTCGGACCAGAAATAAGTTTTGAACAAACGGTAGCGGCAGATACCTTGGTCCTCAAAAAAACATTTGAAGATCATTCGGATCATATATTTATCGATAGACAGATGCGAAGTAATTATCTCGATATCCAAGAAGATGCTATCCCAGGCAATACCGTCAGCTTCGTTGGTATGGTCAAAGTTCTCGATGCAGCAGCAGGCAATCGCTACTACCAAGTGATAAGTATAAGCGATCTCAAAAAAATAGCAACACCGACAAAAGACGAAGTGACAGAAATTATCGCGAGATATGGATATTGTGAAAATGATGCTGACTGCGTAGGTATCTATGGTAAATGTCCATTAGCTTGTCAGATAGCGGTAAATACTACCTTCTCATGAGTGGTAGCAAATATTATCGACAATTTTCGAAACGCTCAAGAATCACAATGTACCTACAAATGTATGGAAATCAAAAAAGTAGTCTGTTCTACAAAATCTATGTGTGAAATACAAGAATAATTACCATCTAACATATCAAGTACATGAAACAACCGATCTATCTCAGTATAGCAATCGTATCTAGTATACTTTTCTTCTTGGAGATAAGGTCGGTTTTTTCTCTAGGCAAAATACTCAATAGTTTTTTCCCTTGCATACAAGATCCAGCTAACTCTTTTCCGTGTTACGGCATCTACGATATATGGATTACCCTAATAGCACTATTTATAGCTATAGTAGGATATATTGTATTTTTTATCCACAAAAAAAGATAAGATGCAAATAGGTCTATCAAAACAAGAACATACTATCCTTCAAAACCTCAGAACACAACTCCAACAACTTTCGGACGAGAAGACGCGCGAGACGGCTTATCGTTTTTTCAAAGAACCGATTATTGTCTATGGGGTCAAAAGTGCTACCGTACAAGCGTTAGCAAAAGCAACACGGAAACAGATAAAAGATTTGGACAAACAAACTATTTTCTGACTTTGCGAATCTTTATTCCACTCCGATTATTGTGAAGAATCCTTCATCGCTTCTAGTCGGACCTATGAGCTAAGAAAACAATATCAGCCACAAGACTTTACTGTATTTACTAGATGGATAGCTACATATATAAACAACCGAGCCAAGTGCGACACTTTTTGTAACCACACCATGGGTGAATTTATAGAGCAATATCCCAGCTACCTTACTGAGCTCAAAAAGCGAACCAAGTCGAAGAATAGACGAGTCAAAAGAGCAGCTGCAGTGAGCTTGATCATCCCTGCAAAAAAGTGAAAATTTTTATCCGACATCTTCCAAATCGCAGACGCATTACTCCTAGATCCTGACGATATGGTCCAGAAAGGCTATGGCCGGATGCTCAAGGTAGCAAGCCAAGCACATCAGCAAGAAGTATTTGCATACGTTATGAAACACAAAGCAATCATGCCAAGAACCGCTCTCAGATACGCAATAGAGAAAATGCCAAAAGACATGAAAGTGCAAGCAATGAGTAAATAACGAAACAATCTCATAGCAAAATATATCGTCTTGAGTTTCATATGCTGAAAAAATTACATCGATTCTCTAGTGTGGAAAAATGAATTGGCGGATCATTTTTCCTAGATTTTTTTGCTCTTGTCCTAAGCGGAGTCTTAGGGTACTTTT
>CALMEO010000017.1 GCA_937862935.1 uncultured bacterium
GTATTATTTTATTTTGTTTTGATTTCTCTCAGTAATTACCTATATTTTTCTATATATTTTTTTGTTTTTTCTCTCTACTATGATACTTCATACCCCTGTTTTACTCCAAGAAGTGTGTTCATTTCTGGATCCAGAAAGTAAACTTATCGTCGATTGTACTCTTGGACATGGTTGACATACTATGGCACTTTTGTCGTTGGCAAAAGATGCAAAGCTTATATGATTTGACGTTGACCAGTTGATGATGAATAAAGCAAAATGACTTATTGAGACGAGGGATGAGGAACAAGGCACGAGTATTTGAAAAAGAATAGAATATGTACATGGAAATTATGCGGATATTGTTGCTGTCCTTGCTGGAAGAAAAGCTGATTATATTTTGAATGATTTGGGAGTGAATCTTGAGCATTTTAAGGCTGTCGAAAGAGGTTTTAGTATCAGAGGAACTGCACCCTTGGATATGAGATTTGATACATCACAAGCTGTTACTGCGGCAACTATTATTGCTAGTTATACTACTGACCAACTCAAACATATATTCGAACAGTATGCAGATTTTTCTTCCCCAAAATCACTTGAACTTGCTCAACATATTGTTACTACCAGAAAAGAAAAATCTATTGCTACTACTTTGGATTTAAAGAATATTTTGAATGACTGTTGACTTGGAGATAAGGCATGTACTGTTATTTTTCAGGCAATCAGAATCGAAGTTAATAAAGAATTGGATAATCTGCAAAAATTTTTGTCTGAATTTCCACATGTAATGAATTTGGCTTGAAGATGTTGTATAATTACGTATCATAGTATAGAGGATAGGTTCGTTAAACAAGCATTTACTACATTGGTGGCTAGTGGACAATATAGATTAGTCACAAAAAAGGCTATAAAACCAAATTATCAAGAGGTTGCTATCAATAGAGCTGCAAGAAGCGCTAAACTAAGAATAATAGAAAAAATTGATATATAATGGGTTATTTGGTTTGTTATTGGCTCTTGTAATTTATACTAGCTTATAACCCGACAAAACCAACACTGTTTATTGTTTATTATTACCTTTTAATTAGTTTTGAAGTATGAAAACATTTGCTTTTATTCCAGGACAAGTAAATAAAGTCTATACATGAATTGTCAGTAAATATAAACG
This sequence comes from uncultured bacterium, assembly GCA_937862935.1. GTDB lineage: Bacteria > Patescibacteriota > Gracilibacteria > Absconditabacterales > Absconditicoccaceae > CAJBLF01. The sequence goes on from CALMEO010000017.1 coordinate 1,148, forward strand.
TTATGATGATATTGTTGAACTTTTTAAGGTTGGCGCTTTATCATTTTTTTTGTTGGTTTGTGGTTTTTTCTACCTTTATTTCGTTAATCTTTCTTCTACTCGTTGATACTTTCTCAAACAAGCGAATCAGGATATGGTTTCCATTAATTTTAAATATGAAATTCTCAAAACTAAACTTCTCGACTATAAACAACAAAACTGGGATGCTATCCAATCTACTAGCTTCAAAAGAGCTGTTGTCGATGTAAGTGCAGAGATTGTACAAATACCTAATGGTGTCCAGCTTGGATTCCTTTCTGCTACGGACTTACTCAACTAATTATCTTACTTATTTTTCTTTACATCCTGCTTTAGCTGGATTTTGCTTCAAGCTCGGATGGGCTTGTTTTTTTGAGTTATTTTTACTTCGTTTTTCTTATGAACTCTCCTAAAATTCAACAAAATATAGAACTTTTACAATGATTTTATAGATTTTTGTATCTGTGAAAATTTTTGGAAAAATTTATCAAGGATAAAGATATTTCATCATATGCTACTGATTTTCCTATCCATACTTGAGAAAAGAAAAATTTTGTATTGAAATGAGCAATAGTAAAAAAAATGCTTTCGGATATCCATGCTCATCCTGATCAGAAAAATATCTTTGGATATATGGTAGAGATAAACTCATTTAAGGGCATGTTTTCAGTTATGAGAGAAATGATAGAGACCCAAGAAAATTTCCAATTATTTTTGGCTCAAAAATTACAGGATAAATATTTTGCATTTGAACATATTATTAGATTTCTCAGAAATGTTCTCAATCATATCGAAACTGCTGATATTAAAATAAAGATTACTGATTTTATCAAACAGAAGGACTATCTTTCCAAGGAAAAACAGATATCCAAAATATCTTTTGATATGAAATATGCTGATTATTTTGTAGAATGGAAATGAGGTAAAGACTATGGTTTGAATATAGTAATAGATTTTTATGACCTCAAAGAATGACAAAAAATATTTGATATTATCCCATTACATCAAGTGTATTTACTTGCAGAGTTTTGTTTCAATCTATCAGAAATTTATAGAAATATGCTGCTTCGTACAAAAAAAGTGAATACTCATAGAATTCAAAGAAAAAAATAACTGTTTTATGAAATACTATTGTCTTTTCTATTTTATAGTTTTTCCACTTGTTGGTTTTGCTTATAAGTTTCTATATCGAAATTGTTTAATTTGTTTTCTTTCAGTATTTTTGTTATTTCGTTCTTTATTTTCTTTATTTCTTTTTCTTTTTTTATAATCATATTTAGTGCTTTTTCTTGTGATTTACTGAAATGTTCACTCTTTATTGTATATTCCTGATGCATTGTATCATGCATTGATAGTTTTCTAGTAGATAAAAATTTTTTTATTCTTTTGTGGTTTTATTCCTTTCGTTTTTTTTAACTATTTTATCCATAAACAATACTCCATCCAGATGATCTATTTCATGTTGAATGATAACAGCATTAAATTCTTTATATTTCTTAGTTTGTTTTTTTCCTTTGATATCAAGAAATTCTACGGTGATTGCTTTGTGTCTTTTGACCATCCCAGTACAATTTGGTAGGGAAATACATGCTTCTTCTCGAAGAATAGTTTCTTTGGATTTCTCTATGATGATTGGGTTTATCATTATTGTTTCTCCCAATAATTTATCTTTGGTCTTTTTTTTCTCTCGTTGGCTGGTTGCTATGACCCTGATATTTTCTCCTACTTGAGGTGCGGCTAATCCTACCCCCTTATTTTGCCACATAAGAAGTTGGAGTTTATGACAAAATATAATCAAATCATCATTGATTTCTTCTATTTCTTCTGAAACGTTCCTTAGAATAGGATTGTTCATTCCTGTTTGAATACGTTTGGTAGGATACTTCATGAATGTAGAATGTAGAATGTAGAATGTAGAATGTAGAATGTAGAATGTAGAATGTAGAATGT
>CALMEO010000018.1 GCA_937862935.1 uncultured bacterium
TCTACATTTAGTTTCTCCGGGAAGATTCTTCATACCTTGGCCCTTGTTTGCTTAGAGCAAAGAGCGCCTTTTTGGGAGATTTTGTTTTCATTATATACGCCTTTTGTTTTCTTGTTGGATGATTATATCCAACGCCTGCTTGATTTTTGATGACCGGTATCCAATTCTTAAAGATTTGGTACCATCCTCTCTTGAGTGGTCTTGCTGTAAAATTTACTTCATATTTCATACTCGTTATATTTAGGGATTTTATTTATCGTGAATATAGACTAGGCAAAAAGGTCAGACTCCTCTATTTCTTTTCGTTTACCCTTTGGAATATCTCATAATACACAATTTCCTATCTGGGTTCTATGGAGTTTTGTTACTTTATTGTCTACTGCCTCTAGCATCCTTTTCACTTGATGATATTTTCCTTCGTGGATCATCAATACTATATTTTTTTCTGTTTTCTTGATTATCTGTGCTGGTAAGGTTTTATATCCATCTTCGAGAGTGACTCCTGATGTCAATCTTTTTATAGCTTTATCATCTATCGGTTTTTCCAATGCTACTTCATATGTTTTTACCATTTTTTTCTTTGGAGAAATAATCTGATGGTTGAGCACTCCGTCATTGGTGAGAATAATCAATCATGTAGTGTCGGCATCTAATCTTCCAGCTACATGCAATGTTTCTTTATAAATACAATCATCAAGAAGTGCACGATAACTTTTATGTTTTCCTTCATCAACATCACTACATACATAACCTATTGGCTTATGTAACAATATAATAACTATAGGTTTGTAGACGATAGACATATCATCGTAATATAGCGTATCACCCTCATGAAGTATATGTCAGGTATCTGATATATATTCATTACCTATACGGATAGCTCACGATTTACATATTTCTTTTGATTGTCTTCTGGATACCAATCAAAGACTAGCAAGATATTTATCAATTCTCATATATTTGTAGTAAATAAAGGAATACTTTTTTTATGATTCAATATATTATTGGGGCTTTTCGTGCCCCAAACCCACGACCAATATTTTTGCTAGGCTGCAAAAATACTGGACAAAAAAATCCTTTTTCTCACTAGTAAGGTAATATCACGATTATATTCCTATCACTCTTTGCGTGACTTTATTGCTTTCGTATATATATCAAGATTCAATGAATTAACTTTTTTTCTTATAGGATATATTGCTCGACCTACTTTTTACACTGCATTGTTACTAGTGATGTCTGATAGATATATCTTTATTTGTTTTATAGTCCAGGAACAGGGAAAGCTGCTGCTAATATCCTGATTTTATTTTTTAGCTCTGCTAGGATTTCTTCATTATCTGTGTTTTTCAATGCTTGATCCATATATTCGACGATTTGTTTTGTTTCTTCCTCTTTGATTCCTCTTGTCGTCATCGCAGGGAGACCAATTCTTAGTCCAGAAGGACGAAATGGTGGATTCGGATCGTCAGGTATCGTAGATTTCGAAGTTGAGATTCAGATTTTATCTAAGGTTTTTTCTGCGAGAGATCCATCCAATGCTGTTCCTGAAAAATCAACAATCACCATATGATTATCGGTTCATCCAGTAACTAATTTATATCAACGAGCAATTAATTCTGACGCTAATGTTTGTGCATTTTTGAGTGCTTGCTCTGCATATGCTTTGAATGCTGGTGTAGCCGCTTCTTTCAATGCTACGGCGATAGCACAAATCGTATTCATATGTGGTCATCATTGCATACCGGGAAATACTGCCCTATCAATTCTTGTGGGGATATTTTCTATCGTATCTTCTGGCTTTTTGAGCGGATTGGACACAATTCATTTACTGAGTATCAATGCTCATCTGGGCCCTCTGAGCGATTTGTGAGTTGTCGTCATCATAATATGGAATCCATAATCCAATGGGTTTTTGAGTACTCCTGCTGCTATAAATCCTCCGATATGCGAAACATCTGCAAACGCTATAGCTCAGACTTCCTTTGCTATTTCAACGAATTTTTCATAATCAAGCTCTCTCGGATAAGCAGAAAATCATGCTAAAATTATCTTGGGTTTATGCTCATGTGCGAGTTTACGTACCTGGTCAAAATCTACCTTCCCTTCTGCTGTTGTTTTGTATCTGATGAAGTTGAATACTTTGGAAAAAAATGTTACCGGTGCTCCATGGGTAAGATGTCATCCATGCGAGAGATCCATACCAAGAATTGTATCGCCTGGTTCCATAAGTGCAGAATAAACGCATAGATTTGCGGCTGCACCAGAAAGTGCTTGTACATTTGCATGATCAGCATGGAATAGTTCTTTTGCTCTATCAATAGCGAGTTGTTCTATGGTATCCGTATTCTCCTGTCCTCCATAGTATCTACGACCAGGAAATCATTCAGCATATTTGTTTGCAAATACTGAAGATTGTACTTCAAGTACTGCAGGTGACTGGTAGTTTTCACTTGCAATCAATTCCATCCCTTCTGACTGACGCTTTTGTTCGGCAAGAATAGTTGCATAAATTTGTGGATCTTGTTGCTGAATGTTTTGCATCGTGACTTCATTAGAAAATAAATACTATTTTAGTATTAGTTCATTATCTGTAATAATTCGTCGATGTTTTTTCTTTCATTGGATACTTTTGGTACTTTGTGTTGACCACCAAGTTTGTTTTTGTTCTTCATCCATTCATAAAATGTTCATTGTTTTACACAATGGACAAGGGGTTCCCCAAGTACTTTTGTATCGTATCTTTCATCGAAATAATAAGAATTGATATTACACAGTTGTTTATCTAATACTCTAGCAAATTCTTGATCATCTTTTGGTGCCTTGGTAAATTCTATGATTCGTTCATATGCTCATCTGATACTCCCTCATGAATAGGTAATCGGTGCTAGCATATAATCGGTAGCTATGGTATCTGTCTGTTTACATGCTTCAAGCAATGCTTTGTCGGTATAATCTGAAGTTACACATTCCCCTACTACATCGATATAATATTTTGTCCTTCCTGATACTTTGATTCTCCATGGATTGAGGGTAGTAAATTTTACGGTATCACCCAACACATATCTTCGCAATCCAGAATTATTGGTAATAAGGATAACATAATCTTTGTTTGTTTCTACCTGATTGAGCGTCAATACGGTAGGATCCTCTTTTCCATATTCTGCTGCAGGGATAAATTCATAAAAAACACCATGATTGGTGAAAAGCAACATATCATCAGTAAAATTGGAATCTTGTGCAGCAAAAAATCATTCGGAAGCATTATATGCTTGATAGAGTTTTACTTTATTGCCTCAGAACAATGCTTGTAATTGTGGTCTATACAGATCTACTGCCATCCCTCCCCAGAAGAATAACTCAAAATTTGGCCAGACTTCAAGGATATTTTTCTTCCCCGTATACTCTAATACCTTATAGAGAAAATTAGATCCTCGTGAAGGTTGTCAATTTAGAAAGGTAATATTTTTGTCTACCGTATCTTCTATCATGCGTTGTGCTTTCTCATCTCGATTTTCTATGTAAGATATTTCAGGTTTTGGTTCGCGGAAATACTGTCCAATCCATGGAGCTTCTTTTTGTAATATCGCTGAAATAAATCCCACATTATTTTCTCCCGTATATGGATTTTTGGTGAATCATCATCATATAACTATACCCTTCCCTTGAAAAAATTGGGTTCTCGGATTATTTTTTACATAAAGACTCAATAATTCTAATCCTCCTTTAAAATGAGAGGCTTTGAGATTATCTTTGGTAATAGGGATATATTTTGCATTTCCTCCCGTCGTCCCTGATGATGTAGCAAATCGATCCACTTTCCCTGGATAACAAATATCTTTTTCTCCTCTGAGCATATAGACAATTCGTGGCTCAAAATCTTTATAATGAGAGATAGGGACCATACTCTGAAAATCCTCTATAGTCTGAATATTTTCAAAACCGTATCTCCTTCCAAAGACAGTTTTGTTGCATTTTTTAATCAAAGCAAAAAGTATCTTCTCCTGATATTTGTATGATGGTGTATGAAGATTGGATTTTACAATAAGAAACGTCTTAATGCATTTATTGATTATACGTCTTGGACCACTCAAAGGATTGATCATACTATATAACAAACGACTAAAAATAGTTTATATATCGACGAATGCTTGATGACATATGGGTAGTGCTTTATGACAATATATTAGACAATTTTTGACCTACTATTTTATTATTTTTGGCTTATTATTAATCAATTTTTGTCACGTAGCATTAGTCTCTTTGTGTATTAATTTTTGTTTATTTTTTTTAGTGAATGAAGCTATAAATGCAAGTAAGAAATTTTTCTCTTTTTTTCTTATCAGATTTTGTTATTTATACTTTATACTAGAATAGTATTACTATTCATAATGTATAGATACTAGGAATTTTTTTATCTTTTACTTATAGAATGAAATATACTTCTCCACTCTTAAAAAAATTTATCTCGATCAATGATACTCCTGAACATATCGCCACAAATCTTATCCTCAAAACTTGTGAAATCGAGGAAATCAATCATAGAACTATTGCAGAAAGTATAATCATCTGATATATCACTAGCTGTGAAAAACATCCTGATGCAGACAAACTTAGCGTTTGCCAAGTCAATTGTGGTACAAAAGGTAACTATCAAATCATCTGTGGTGGGTCCAATGTCGCCGCAGGGTTATATGTTCCTGTTGCATTACCTGGTACACATTTTCCAAAAGCAGGAATCACTATCGAACCAAGGAATATGAGATGAATAGCATCCAACGGAATGATTTGTAGTAAAGAAGAAATCGGAATCAATGAAGATATGGAACTACATTCTATTCGATCACTCACTGAAGATCTCGAAGATATTTCTGATGCGGATCTTGGAATAGCATTGAAAGATAAATTTCCTCGATTGGAAAATCGAGTTTTCGAAGTAGATAATAAATCACTAACCAATAGACCGGATCTTACTGGTCATTTTGGTATTGCTACTGAGCTCAATGCTATTTATTGATCCATGATACAAGATATATGACCCAAGAAGGATAAAGTCAAAAATATATCTAGCAACATGAATCATGCATCATGTATCACGTTTAATAAGATTAAAGAATATCATACCCAGTGTACACCAGAACATATCATGCACATAGTCGAAAACAGTACGAAACCCGAAAGAAAAGTCGTCTGCGAAAGTGCAGGAGTAAACGCATATCTTTTGTTGCATCTCAAAAATATAGAAATACATAAGACGTCATTTTTTTCTAGATTGGAAATGCTCGACTTAGCATCAAATCCCATAAACAATCGAGTAGATTTTTCTAATCTTTTTATGAACATTAGTGGACAACCAATCCATTTCTTTGATGCAGAAAAAGTCAAAGGAGATATTATCGTGAGAAATGCTCATGAGTGAGAAAAATTTACCGACCTTTTTGAAACGGAACATATCTTAAAATCAAGTGATATCGTCATCACGGACAAGGAAAAAATCCTTGCACTTGCATGAATTGTTGGCGGTTTAGAGAGTTGAATAACAGAAAACACAAAAAATATATTGGTCGAGATAGCAAACTTCGATGCTGTGGCTGTGAGAAAAACCTGAACAAGACTTGGTCTCAGAACCGATGCAGAGTTGAGATTTGAAAAAAATATCAATCCACGACGGACAATGTTTTGTCTGATTCTTTTTTTGGATGAATTACCTTACTACAAAAAAGACCTTGGAAACTTCGTGATCGGATGACTTTCTTCCTTTATTAGTCCAACGACAACAACCGAAAATACTAAACATATTGAAGTAAATATGCTCGCAATGGAAAAAGCTATCTTTGGAAAAAAAGTTGATTGATTCCAGGAGAAAGTCGAAATAATTTTGCGTGATTTATGATTTAGATCAGGAGACACATGAACAATAACTATTGAACATGGAAAATTAGTAGTCACTCCTCCCCTTCGAAGATCACCGGATGATATAAATATTGCGGAAGATATCTATGAAGAGGTAGCAAGAATCTATGGATATGATCAGATAGAGAATATTCCTTTGTTGAGCGATACTTCATATACTCCATATACAGCATATGTTGATGCACAAAGAAAGATTGAAGAAGTGCTTGTAAGAAATATAGGATGTAACCAAACAGAAAGTTATCCGCGAATCAGTAAAAAAGCGTTACAGGAATTTGGTCAAGATATACAATCCCTCTATATGTTACAAAATCCTGTACATCCAGAGTCTCCGTATATGAGAGATGATCTTATCTATGGACTTCTCAGCCATACTGCTAAAAATAGCAAATTTTTTGACAGTTTTAAAATATTTGATATCGGAAAGATACGACACAAAACAGAGAATCGTGTAGAAAAAAGTGAAAGTATATTTGCATCTGATTTCGTTAATGAAGAAATGCAAATGGGTGTAATGCTCTATCAAAAAAATATAGATCAATGGGATAAAGATCCTATCCTAGAAGCAAAACATATCATCAGAACGATTGCTAAAGAATTGGAACTCGGTACCATAGATTTTGAAAAAACAACCGTGTCCTCATTTCATCCCAAAAAGCAATCAATCGTAAAAATAGGAGATATCGTCATCGGTTTCATTGGATCTATACATCCATTGATCCTACAAAGCCATAAAATAGGAGAGACAAGTGGCGTTGTTTATCTATCACTCAACATCACCAGTATACTAGATAGCAAAAAACATGCGAAGGAACATGTCTACAGATATGAAACATTACAAGATCAGATAGTATGGAGAGATTTGTGTTTCGTTATCGATGCCCGTAAAGATTTTGATACTGTCATCACAGCAATAAAAAACGTTTCTGAAGTCCAAGATATAGAGGTTTTTGATGTTTATGCAGGCAAAAATCTTGGTGATGATAAAAAATCAGTATCTATAAAAATCAAAATGATATGAGATGGAACTATGACGACCGAACAAATCAATGAAGTCATGAATAAAGCAATCACAGCTGCTGAATCTGCTGGTGGAACACTAAGAGCATAAATAGATATGCTGAATACTTTAAAAAATCCTCTCTCTATTCGGGGGATTTTTTAATTGACTTATTTTTTAAAATCTCTATAGTATTTTAATAAACCAAAAAATAAAAAAAGCTATGCCGATACTTATTATTTTTGGTGTACCCAAACACCGACAAACTACCAAACTCATTGATGCTCTGAAACAAAGAGTGTACGGTCTCTCAGAACTTAATGTCACAGAAAATGACATTACTGTCAAATTTTGTTATAATTGCTGCAATTAGGGTTACACTTTACAAAAGTATATAATATGATAA
>CALMEO010000019.1 GCA_937862935.1 uncultured bacterium
GAAAATATTTATTAATAAAAAAATACCAACATTATTCATTTTTCACTTTTCATTATTCATTATATCATGCATATTCATATAGTCTCCATTTTCCCCGACATATTCAAAAGTTTCATCGAGACTTCGCTAATTAAAAAAGCACAAGAAAAAAAACTCATTAGTTTTTCTTTTGTCAATCCAAGAACCTTTTGTCCAGACAAACATCAACAAGTAGATGACACTATTTACGGCTGATGAGCAGGATTACTTATGAAAGCACAACCAGCTATCGATGCCGTAGAATCCATTATAAAAAAACTGAAAGCCCCCTTGACAAAGGGGGGAAACAAAAGGGGGGATTTGAAAAACGTTAAAATTATCTTATTATCCCCCTCAAAAGAAGTTTTTACACAAAAAATAGCACATAGTCTAAATAAAGAAAAATACATTATTTTCGTCTGTACAAGATACGAAGGAATAGACTATCGTTTCGAACAATACATGAAAAAAAAATATGGAAAACAATTCCAAAAAATTTCTCTCTGACAATTTATTACACTCGGAGGTGAAGTCCCTGCTATGATGATGATCGAAGCGATAACTAGACTCATCCCATGAGTTATCAAAGAAGAAGCAAGCCGACAAGATGAAAGTTACAACATAAAAACAAATATGATCAATCTAGAATATCCACAATACACCAAACCAGAAAACATCCTTTGAATGAAAGTACCAAAAATATTACTCAGTGGTCACCACAAAAACATCAATGAACGAAGAGCAAAAAAAATGAGTTCAATCACAAAGAGAACAATTAAAACCTAGTTTTTTTGATAATTGAATCATACCGGCGATTTTTGATACATAAAACAGGAACATCGGTAAATCAATGTATACAATCAGTCAGTACTAAAAAATTTAAAAACAATAAAATAATTCTACTATATAACATAGGCCAGACTCACGCCACGAGATAGTAAACAAAACAGAAATGAAACATTTATATAGAACGAACCGAAATGGGGACCCAGGTAATTTACCTGGGGTTTGAGGTGAGTTGGTAGAAAATTCGCAAATAAAACATACTTACAGAGTTTTGAGTCTGGCTAGCGTTTTTGTTACTTTTGGGGCAATGCCAAAAGTAAAAAAGAAAAAAGATTTATTTACTACCACCAAACACGATGAAACTAGAATTTCCAGCAAAAAAACATGAACAGCAATATTTTGAGATGATACAAGAATTTTTAGATAATAAGGAAACGATTATCCCTATGTCTATGGAACTCAAAGAAGGGAAAACATATGATGATTTTCTAGAAAGAATGAATGACAATAAGAAAGGAATAAATCTCAAACCAGGACGTGTAAGATCAGAATTATATTTTTTAATCGATGAAAATGAAAAAATAATTTGAGCTGAAGCTATTCGTTATGAACTCAATGATGAGCTTAGATTTGACGCTGGAAATATCGGGTATGGAATTAGACCAAGTGAAAGAAAAAAAGGATATGCAACAATCGGACTTACTTTAGCACTACAAAAATGTAAAGAAGCATGATTAGACAAAGTATTGCTTACCTGTAAAAAAGAAAATATTTGATCAGCAAAGACCATAATAAAAAACTGATGAATATGGGACTCTGAATATATTCACGAATGACATACAAAAGAAAGATATTGGATAGCAATAAAATAATTATTTTATTTGTCCTCCTTTGCTAAAGGAGGGGTGGTACGAAGTACCGGAGGATTTAAAAAATTATATCAACTATGATTTGACTATTATACTTCTGAAGACTTGAACAAGAAAAATGATTCGATGGCATCATTGAAATGATTGAGATATTCGAGAAAAAAAATCAGGAATTACCTTTTGAACTCTTTGTTTTTGGTTCAGGAAGTAGAGAACAAAAAATTCAAGAACTCTCACAGACACACAAAAATATTCATTTTTTCTGACGAAAAAACATAGAAATCATAAAAAGATATGTAGAGAATTGTAGATACTGTCTCATGCCATCAGAATGTCTAGAATCATTTGGTCTTTCTGCATTGAATGCGATGAAGCGATGACTTCCCGTCATCTGATACGCAAAATGATGACTCAAAGAATTTATAGACTCCACACTCGATCTCACTCACCAAACAGGCAATACAACAGGCAAAAAACTATATAATCTCATAAAAAATATTTCCACATTCCACGTTCTTAGTTCCAAATCCCTTGTTCCTTTTTCCAAAGAAAGCTGGCTTATGAAGTTTTATAGCCTCGCAGGAAAAGAAGTCAAAAAAGTAATGATAGTATCAGATTTTATCAATAAAGTAGGAGGAATTGAAACCTATATAAATGATGTAAAGGAACTATTAGAGCAACATGGCTATGAGGTACAATTGTGCGGATGAAAAGTACCATCGTGACCCATCGGCAAATTAGCAAAATATCTAGGAATCATTACCGGATTAGGAAATTTTTGGGAAACAATCAAAATACACTTGAAGATAAAAAACATGCAACCAGATCTTATTCGATACAATAGCGTAATGAGATATCTTGGTCGAGCACCGATATGGATAAGTAAGAATAGTTCTGCAAAAAAATGGATGATGTTCCATGATTTAGGATATTTTTATCCATTCCCTAGCCAATTAACTAGCGAACATCAGATAAAAACGCCATATACCCTGAAGCATTTCCTCGCTTCATATCCGACAAGTAATCCACTCAAAAAACTAGCCATCATTGGCAAATATTTCTCTCTTTATTTCATAAAAAAACAAATACAAAATAGAATAGATACCTGTGTAGTTCCATCTCAGTTTATGGAAGATATTGTACACAAGTCCTATAAAATAGAAAAAGAAAACATTAAAATTTTCCCACATTTTATACAAGAATAAAAAAAATACATATATTACCAAATAAGGAGCATTTTTTTATAAAAAAGAACGGTCACAACCGTCCCCTCATTTTTCTTACAAAAAAAATTCCGAAATTATTCATTATTCATTGTTCATTATTCATTAAATTTCGAGTTCTACTCGAAATTTTTTAGGTCTTCACAAACCTTTCTAAACGTACACGTTACACATTTTTTTGTACTATTTGTTCTTGGGAAATGATCTGGAGCAAGTGCTTGATTTTTGATAATATCATTATCTTCAAGAAATTGTTTTTGATATTCTACATCTTCTTTCAATTTTTGTATAATATGATCTATATCAGCTTTTTCAACTTTACCACCAATCTGATGTAAACTTGGAAGATAAACTTCATACACTTCGATATCTACATTTTGGATGTCGATATTGGATTTCAAAAGAAGTTTTAATGCATAGATTTTAAGTTGTTCAGAAATATTCTCCGTATCCATTTTTTCTTGTCCTGTTTTTCGATCGATGATAAGATATTTATTATCAGAAATAACCACACCAAAATCAGGTGCTGCCATAACATTTACTGGTTTCAATTCTGGAATAGAAGAAAGATTCAATTTCATACCGTCAAAATCTTTTTCTCTTGGATTTTCAACAAAAACAGTTTTTGCTGTAGTAAAATAATGTTGTACCTTTTGATTTCGCTCACTTTCTAAGAAAACATCAAAATTATGAAGGACTTTTTCTATAGTTTCCTCAAGTTTCTCATCTATATTTTGTCCATAATAATGTTCTGAAAGTCCAAATTTCTGATTTCTATCATACGAAGTATAATCTCTTGTTTTTGATATTTCAAAATCTTTTCTCATTTCATTTACCACACGATCTTTGAATGCTTGGATACTAGCTTCTTCAAGTGGTCATTTTTTCAACGCTTTTAGATAATCAGAAAGCAAATGATGTGTTTTTTCACCTACTCGCATATCTATGCTTTTAAGATTTTTGAGCAAAAGAGCATTAAGCCAAATCTCCTCATTGAGATTTCTTAAAGCGTGGGGGTAATAGTTAAAGTAGTATTTTTTATTACAATATTCTAAAACAGTAATCCTAGTAGTAGACCATGTCAGTGTGTGATTGTAGTTGTTTGCCATTGGATATAATAAGAGATTAAAAGCAAAGAAACAATAATACAAATCACTGTCATTCTGAACGAAAGTGAAGAATATAATAATTACCAACACTCCGATTTTGATTCAAAAAGGAAACAAGTAATTAATAATTTCTAATATGCTTTATATAGATAAACAATACTATTTCAATTTTAATTAAGATACAATAAAAAATTTGGGAAATTATACTAATATTTTATGCTGTCTCAACAATAACAACAATTTCTATTGAGAGGTATGAAATAAAAAAACGCTAGAAAAAATATCTAAGAAACAAGAGAATTACTGGTAATAACAAATACTAGCACAAACTAATACAGGAAAATAATAAGAGAGATATATTAAAAATGTTTATCATAAATTTTTTGTAATCTTGTCACTTTACAAGGCGATAAATCACAAGTAGTATCTTCTAATATATGCGCCAATTCATTACATATTTGAGGATTACGAGATTTTGCAAGATTTTTTATTTTGAGCACCTTTTCTCTAGTTATTTTGTCTTTTTTAGACAAAACTATTTTAAATTCTGCTTGCAAGACTTCCATATCAAAAAACATAAAGATAAATAGTATTTGTTTTGTAATTATAAGAATAATCATTTCAAGGGACATCAATATACAAAAAAAACTCCAATCTTCATCGGAGTTTATATATCTTATAGCTATCCGCTTGATAACCAATTGCAAAATCTTCTACATACTACTTTCTCCTAATCATCATATCATTGTTCATCCAATGTCATACCAACAACTGCTTCATCTAAAGTAACATCAGCATTTCCATTTTGAGCTTCTCTATTAATATAGACATACATTGGCATAAGTAATGGTACTCTACCAATAATCTTAGAAATAAATTCTGCAAGATCCTCTTTCATTTGTCTAAGGTTATCCTTGATATCCATACGTCTTTTTTGATTTTCATTATATTTTGCTCTAGCAAATTCAACAATCTGGGTATGAATAGTTTTTACTTCACTAGAATAGACAAAACCTCTAGATTCAATCTGAATATTTCCCACGAGTTCATTATTTTTCGTGTCAATTTTAAAAATCAACGAAACTATTCAATTCTCTGCCATAATGCCACGAGCCTTCATAACATATTCTCCAGAAAGATGTCCTTGTCATTTACCATCGATCATAATAGTATCAAGCTTCAATTTTTGGTCACTCATCAAAAGAACATTATCATACATTTCAACAGCCTGACCATTACCAGGCAAAAGAATATTTTGTTCTTGGATATTCATAGCAAGTCCAAGATTTTTATTAGCATGCCTCATAAATGGTTCTCCATGCATAGGTACATAGTATTCTGGTTTGAGCATAGCAATCATCATTTTGATATCTTCTTGATATCCATGACCTGAAGAGTGAACATCTAATGAATTGTCATCAATAATTTGGACACCAATAGCAACCAAATCATTAATCATACCAATAACTGCCTTTTCGTTTCCAGGTATCGTATGACTAGACAAAAGAATAGAATCACTTGGTTTGAGTTGAATATCTTTATAAGTATTAGTAGACATCCTCATAAGCGCACTAAATTCTTCACCTTGTGATCACGTACACAAGACCAAAACACGTTCATCTGGCATCTGTTCTATATCTCAGTTAATAGGTCTAATCATATGTTCTGGTACTCTAATATAACCGAGTTCCTGACAGAGTTTGACATTATTTATCATAGATCTTCCAGCAAGGAAAACTACTTTATTATATTTGACTGCAGCATCAATCACTTGAATAACCCTACCAATATTTGAGGCAAAAGTAGAAATAATCATTCTACCCTTACAATCTCTAATGATACCATTTAAACTGTCTCAAATGATTTTTTCTGAAACAGAATGTCCAGGTTTATTAGCATTAGTACTTTCTCCAAGAAAGACTCTGACTCATTCTTGTCATATTCTAGAAATCTTACCAATATCAGCAGGCTTATCGATAGAAGGAGTATGATCTATTTTATAATCTCCTGCGTGTACTATCATACCTTTGGGAGTATAGATAGAATATCCAAGCGATTCTGGGATACTATGATTGACTCTAAAAATCTCAACGGTAAAACAGCCAAGTTTGATAATATCCATATCAGGATCTACGATCTTGTATTTAAGGAGTTTATTATCTTTATCATCAAGTGATTTTCTAATCAAACCAAGTGCCAATGGTGTAGTATATACCATAGGAAAATCAAGATCTCCAAGAACATGTTTAAGTGCTCAAATATGATCCAAATGACCGTGAGTGATTAAAATTCATCTAATGTTTTTCTTATGTTTTACAAGATAACTAATATCAGGGATAATATAATCTACTCCATGCATCTCTGCAGAAGCAAATTCGATACCAGCATCTATGATAATGATATCATTCTTATATTCGATCAAAGCCATATTGATACCGATTTCATGAAGTCCACCAAGAGCAATGATTCTGACCGGTACTTCATCTTTCTTGATAAGTTTTCTGGGATCAGCGATGACTGCTTTAGTTACTGGATCTCTATGACGAAGAAATGCTTCAGATGTCATTTTTGGTCCTTGAGGACGAAGTGGTTTTTTACCTCTATAAATTGGTTTTGTGTTGTTTTTTTTAGTAAAATCAATAGAGAGATTTCATTGCATAGGGGCAACAGAAGATCACACTGATGACTTGACTATTTGGGATACTGTTGGCGACACAGATTTTGGTGTAACCGACACTGGTGCAACAGATACAAAAGGTTTTGATGTAGATGGAATAGGTGTTTTTGGTGTTTGTACTAAAGGTACTTTTGGTAATTGTGTTTCGTTCATAATAATGTATAAATATAAAATAATAAAATTTTTAGATACTAGATTAAAGAATCACGATTCAAGAACTATTGTATTGTACAGTTCATGTATCGTGTATCATGCATCGCGTATCAGATATAAAGGTATAAAATGGAAAGTTTAAAAGCATTAAGAAGGTCATGTAAAGAAAGAAAAATCCCTATCATAAGTTTGGCTACAGAAAGTTTTTTGTGAAAACTATTGAGAAAGCAAAAACCAAAAATATGTTTGGAAATTTGAGGTGCAGTAGGATACAGTAGTATATATATAGGAGAATTAATACATACATGGGGAGGAAAGATTACTTCATTTGAGATTTCATATCCTGCATACCAAGAAGGACTACAAAACAGCAAAAAAGCACATTGTTACAATATCATCTCATATCCATACGACGTTCGCTATGCTCCTATCAAAAAATTGGTGGAGTCGCCAGTAGATTTTATTTTTATCGATGGACAGAAAAGCCAATATGGTGAATATATGGAAATTATAGAGAAAATAAGTTCACCACATACGGTTATTGTCATAGATGATGTGATCAAATATCATAACAAGTTGACTTCATTATACAGATATTTAAAAAAAAAGCAAATGAAATATAAAATCTTACAACTCGAGCCAGATGATGGGGTGATGATCATCAATACGACGAAAAAAAATTATACACAATAGTTTTATATTCTTTGAGTCCTAACCATGAAAGAAAAAAAGACACATTCAAAACGAATACTATTCATAGTTTTGGGGATTTTGGGATGATGATTAATAGGATATATACTCCCAACATTTGATAGTCAAACAATATCAGAAGGAAAGAAAGAAATATGAATAACAAAAGAATTAACAAATCCAGCACTCAATTATGAATACGGGGAAAATATTATGGACAACAAAGAAATAAATTTGGAAAATTACCTCCAAAACTTTATCCAAAACAAAAAATATAATAATGAAACAAACCATGTATCAGTTTATTATAGAAACCTCAACAATGGAAACTGGTTTGGAATAAAGGAAAAGGAATTATTTTCTCCTGCAAGTTTAATGAAAACACCTTTGCTCCTAGTATATCTAAAAAAAATAGAACAAGACCAAAGCGTTTGGGACAAAAAATTACTCTACACAGAAGATCCAATAGAAGCAAGCTATAGACAAAATATCGAACCTGAAAAATCATTAATTGATGGACAAGAATATACAATAAAAGAGCTTTTGGAATATATGATACGCTACTCTGACAACAAAGCATCAGTGCTTTTAGAAAAAAATATCACATTGGATGATTATAAAAAAGCATTTACAGACAATCAACTGCTTTTCCCAGAGATTATTGATGGAAGATTTGACAATAATCTCAAAGTGATAGATTATGCAAGATTTTTTAGAGTATTGTTTAATGCTTCATATGTAAACAAGGAACTTTCAAATTATGGCTTACAATTACTTACACAGATAGATTTTTCAAAATGATTAGTTGCAGGAGTAGATACAAATATACCAGTTGCTCATAAATTTGGGGAAAGAGGTATCATTTGAGCAAATGGGATTGAGGAAAAGCAGCTACATGATTGTGGTATCATATATTATCCCGATCACCCATACATCTTATGCGTAATGACTAGAGGATATGATTTAGAAAAATTAGAAGAAATAGTAAGTACTATATCAAAAACCATATATCAAGAAGTAAAAAAAGAATATACAAAGAAATAATATAAATACACATTACTGTATCACAAAACCCCAATTTGAAAACAATAAAAAGGGGTATTTTTTGTTTATTTTTCTTATCTTTTATATATAGTAGTGTATCGCAATTTTTTTGTTAAATAAAAAACATCCTAAATACAAGAAAAGTGGAGAAAAACAACTTTGGATATACTACGTAGATGCATTTATACTTCGGCTTCTCAACACATGAATTGATTCAAAAAGCTTAGCGTACGAATATTTATCATCCTCTATGGGGCTTCCTATCTTTTGCAAAATGGTATTTTTGTAGATCGAAAAAAAGTATATGCAGCAGAAATTCAAAGTACCACCAACATTGTTGCTGTTTTTGTAGATAAAAATATATACGAAAGCATCAAAACCAATCTTGTCCGATATACTACAAGATATATTCAAGGAAAAATAGACAAGAGTAAAGCTGTAGTTTTACCGATTGATACAAGTACACTCAAAGCACATGAAATCTCACAGATACTAGAAAACATGTACTTTGAGGGACTCAAAGATGAAAGTTCAAAATTGGTAGGTACGATACTTATCGGAGATATTCCCTTACCCGTTGTAGAAAACAATGGATTTATCTACCCAAGCATCTATCCCTATGTAGATTTTGAAAACCAACAATTTATTTATGATACCAAGAAGAAATTTTTCGTATACAATAATAATCCAAATGGTCAGGCAGAAATTTGGCATGGAATTATAAAATTTGATACAGAAACATGATACAATGATTTCTTTGGTAAGGTAAAATCATATTATACGAATCCAAATACATTCATTGATAAAGCAATCTGGTATGAAGATTTTGTTGGACTCAAAAAATATTTCATCCCAGAAAATACAAAATATTATATCAATAGTCTCTTGTTTTCAGAAGATATAGGATATCATAGATTCAACAATCTCTTATTAAATATTCTCAAAGATGAACACAACGAAAGCACACTTGAACTAGGAAATAATCTAAAAAAGGATTTACAAGATGTTGAAGATACAGAACTCAAGGCGTATGCCAATGATATAGAAACAAGAAACAATCAAGCAGCAGAAATATCACAAGACGTAAGTTCAATTATGCCAACACTTACACTCAAAAAAGCAACACAAGAAATGATTAAATGATATGACGGACTTATTAGTTCCCAGTTTCTTGCAAAAATAAAAGATAATATAGGCTGACTTGCAAGACGATATAAAACCACACTAGGAAAGACATATACCGATTATAGTTCTCTCACGGACAAAATCGTTCAAAAAGACAACCGAATATTGGGAGATATAGACAATGAGCTACAACCACTGATTATCCAGATCAATGACGCCTTAGAAAGTGGACTCAATACAAAGATAGAAAAAGAAAAATATTACATGACAATACCAATTCCCGTAAGCGAATTGGATTTTGAAGGAAAAGAAAAATGACTAATTCAAAAGAAATGTACATGGAAAACATATAATTATTATGAAAATTATTTGTTTGGAAGAAACGTAAATACTATTAGTAGTGCTGAAGAGACAAATATATACAGAGGAACATTCCAAAATCTGAGCTCTATTTCTGGACAAGCTATTACCAATACAGGAAAATCTATAGGAGGATCTTATGCTATTTTTTCAACACAAGTAGAAGCAAACAGATGATATGATTTCAATAGCACAAAAGAAGAATTGGAAAGATATGCAAAATACAAAACCAATAAACAAGATCTTCGAGAGCTGAAATGTACCAATTACTTCTTAAACTGGAAATGGCTAGGAGTATGTATGAAGCCAAGATCTCGATCAGTCGATGATGACGACGACCAAAACAAATGTGATGTAAATGACCAAGAAAAACAATGAGGATGTGAATCACTCACAGGATTTTCAGCAAGAAATCGATGAGGAGCATCACCGATGAATATGGATGCAACGAGTCAGAATTTGGTAAATTATAATTATAAAAATGCAATTTTACCTATATATAATATAGCAGGATCAAGAAAGATTGCGAATGCAGAAGGAGACGCAAATTCATACAAAAGCGTTATGGCATATACGACCATGATTCAAAAAAAATTTGGGGTAGGTGATCTACAACATGGAAATAATAATGTGATATCATTGATTTCCAATCCACTACAAAACGGAAGTAACTTAGTCTTTACCAACCAGCTTCCCATAGGTGATCTAGAAAACCCTACACGAATACCCAATCCTCCAAGAACATATACAGAAACAAGCTTTTTTACTCAATTTGGCGTTCTACCATACCACATACTAAGTGGAGAAAAAGCAGTATTGTATAGAATAAATCCTGGAGAATGTTGAGGAAATTGATCAATTTATACTTATAAAACAATCGATTCAAGAGTAAAAAACATTTCGCCAACACGACAACAAATATCTGATACAGAAGTTTATAAATTTAAATGATCTTCCGATCTCAATGTATTTTATACTACAGTAATGAGAGATCTTGCACAAACCAAAGGAGATATAATAAAAAAAACTAATGAATTTAGTGGTACAAACGCCACAGACATCACGGGAGTAATAGCAAATCTTGGTCAGTTAAAAATACTCATCAGTGGATACAATAGCAGCATGCAAGCCATCATAGCTTTCAATCCAACATCACTTCAGGGATATAGTCCTACACAAGTAACACAATTGGCTAATACACGAAATGAAAATAATATCAATCCAACAAAGAGTCTAGAAATCAAAAATAGAATTACAAAAACTAATCAAGGACTGGAAGCATTACTCAACTACGTAAATAGCTTAAATATCAATAATGTATGAATAGCGTATAAAAACATCATCCAATCAGAAAATTTCAAGAACCAAAAAGTAGAACTTCTCGATTCATGGAAAACGAATATCACACAGAATCTTGAATATATCACTACCAATGTAAATACACTCAAATCAACGTTCAGCAACGCACGAGGAACCTATAATACCATAGGACAACTCAACAACACCATATTTGCAATACAAGCAAAAAAGACAGCAATAGCAGAAGTAGTAAATTGTTGAACTCCTCCACAACCTTGTGGATGTGATGCAAGTCATTATAAAGAAGTATGTGATGTGTTGGATACTATGATAACAACCCTACAGACAGAGATCTTTGATATCAACGACAAAATCGAGAAAATACAAAGTTATCCAGGTGATACTAATGAATATGGAACACCAACAATAGTACAACCATTTATAGAAATTAACCAAGCACTTTCTCCTGCTGATATACTATGAGAGATTGCACTGATAAAAAGCACTATGGATACCTTTAGTTGATCGACTGATGCAGAAAAAAAAGAAAAAAATAAAGGAATGAATCTGACAACACAAGATAGACCGATCGATAACATCAGGAATATAACATTCCAAGGAATAGGTTGAGACATGGTAAAACTAAACTATCCAAATTTGTATGAGGTAGAGATATACAAGACCGTTGAAAACAAATTGATAATAAAGACTCCGAGTGAAATCAGAGAAGCTATAAAAACATATCTAAGAAACAAAGTAAGTGAATATAATACCGTACTCGAAGGACAAAAAAACAAAAAGGATCAGTGGTATACATCATTGAGCAACCAATTTACTTTTTTGGGACAACTAGATCCTCTAGCAAACCCAAACGCAGACGTTCACCAATATGATCTTCTTCCTCCCGACTATTTTATCGACCAGATAATAATTTATCTGGATACACTGGAGAATAGTCCCAAATATGGAAAGAAAGCTATCTATGGACAATCAAAATCAACAACTATTGATGAAAAACTAGATATGATAGCCAAGCTTTTCTATTATCAAAACATCACTTGGCCAGAAAGAATGCAACAAGAAAGTGTTGTAGAAGATATGACAGAGATCAAAGAAAGTTTCGACATAAATCAGAAAATACTACATATAACAAAAACTTATTTGACAGAAGGAAACGATCAAGGTAAGTTTATTACTCCAACATATAATACTACAGGATACGAAGTGGGATATATCAATTCTGATGGAGAAGATTATGTTTCTGCCAAAACGACACCAAGCTTTATCAAACAAATTCAAACTGCACAAGAAAATGCAACAAATACACCAACAAAAGTAAATCAATTTACAGAATCAAGTGCTACAGATCTTCAAGCAGAAGTAGATAGTTGTGAATGAGTAGATACTCAAGGGACAGCATTATTATTTGATTTTAAAACATTCTCTTCACCATGGAGCAAAGCTATGGTTTGCTGGGCAAAGAAAGTATGGAAAAAACCACTGGACATCAAGGTAAGTTTCAAAAATGCACTTGGCCCAATAGTGGTGTGAAGTAGTTTAAAAGATATAATACAAAATACTACAGGATATGGAGAAGATATAGGCAACCAACGAAAAGAATATGGAGAACAACGAAATATACCAGACAATGAAGAAATAATCAATCAAACTGAAGGCAATATAAAAGAAACATTACAATGATATAACAATAATGTTATAGTCCATATTGATAAAACAATCATTTGAGTAGATGATGATATCGGAGTAGATACTACAGGGAATGCTCAAATAAAAATAGGAATGGCTCAAGATATGGGAACTATAAATATAAAAATATCAGGTACAGGAGACAATTGTTTTGGTTTACGATCAAAAGGTAAACCACTAAGTAGAAATATTTGTACAGACAAAGCACAAGCATATTACAATCCAAACACAGAAGAGAATATTTTTGATATTGTTATTGGTCAAAACAAAAAGGCAGGAAGTACAGCACTCAAGATAGAGTTATGTCCAGCTATAGGAGATGCATGTATAATCAAGCAACAGGTTATCAATATCATGCCTGGACCGATTGAGACGATAGAACTCCAATGACCAAGTAGTGTTATGGAAGGAGCTGAAATACCATTAATAGTAAGCGCTAGCGACAAATACGGAAACAAAATACAACAAAGTATACAAGCATACACTATCAGTGTACAAAGTGGTGATGGAAAAATATATGACGGTTCTATAGCAAATAGAAGTATCACCTTCGATAATTTTTCAACAGCAGGATTTATTTATCAAGCTCCTATTGGCATACAAGACAATAAAGAAATTATCGTGACCATACTAGAGGATCAAACAGAAAAAAGATTGTGAGCAAACGAAAATACATCGCTACCCAAAGTAGTACAAAAGAAAATTACGGTAGCCAAAGGCATAGTCACAGTACAAAAAAATAACATTATACTCTATCAGACCGACAACAAACAAAACATACAACCAAAAATAACCTTTACGCTACCAAAAAACGAAAGTGATATCCAATACCAAGATGCAGATGATATAGTACAAATCAAACCAGAAAACATTCCATCACTAATAGTTAGTCTCGTTGATAAAAAGGGTAATAAGTTAGATACAGTAGCAAACATTACAAGTAAGCAAGGGATGTTGATTCCATGAATAATAAAAGAAAAATCCATAATCAAAAACAATAGCACAAAAAAACAGATAGCCTTCGTACAATCAAACGATTTTCTAGTTACTAGTGGAAAATTACAGGTTACCCTATATCCAAGCTTCAAGGCAGGCAATGATACAATCACCATAAATATTCCAGGAGTAGATCCGATTATTATTCCCGTGACTGTACACCCATGAGCAGCAAAAACAGTGTTATTGAAGCTAGAAAAAAGCAGAATGGACCTAACTACTACAACCACAAGCAAATGAACCATTCATGTAGTAGATACACGAAATAATAAAGTCACCACAGGGACAACAATAAAACTCTGAGTAATTGGATCAGCAAAGAGTAATGTCAGTGAATTTATTTATAGTGGAAACGAATATACCTATACTATTACCGCTACAGGTGCAGGGGGAGAATGATATGTCTTTGCCTATATAAAAGACAGAACATTGACTGACCAAGTACCAGGATATGAAAGATTTATCATCCAAGAAAGCGTTCTACCAAAGGACAAATTGAACATCATGTATCTCAATCTCTTCTGAACAGATTGGGGAAATCAACGATGATATTTTTCTGAAAATAATAAAACGATAAATGCCATAAGTATGCAATCAAACAAATTACTTGCAGCCACAACTCAACTCGTCGACCCCAACAAAATCAAACAAATAGAATATATTATCAATCCACACGGTCAGATACAAAACATTAGCATAAAGGAATCTACATTGACTATAGAAAACAAAGAATTTATAGTACTGATGCCAGAGATAGCAAAGATACATCTGGGCATGACAGAACGCTTTGAAATACAGACACTACGTGATAGCTGAGCAGCAAGTCAATTTGAGAAAAACAAAAATACAGTACTCTATATTCCAGAACCAACAGATAGTGTCATCACCGGCAATGAAACAACAAAATCAAAGATAATCATCAATGGAATCGATGTCATTGATCTCACAAAATCAATGATAGATCCAAGGCTCACAATAAGCGCAGACAATGAAATGATCGCCGATATGAGTAGCTATACACTCACAATGAATAGCAAAATAATAGGAAAAATAATGATCTGGAACAACGATAACATCACCACAAATACCGCAAATATCGATATCCAAGACCCTATCACCTACGGACAAACACCTATTTTCAGCGAATGATCTACAAACACCCAAGGGATAGGAATATATATACACACAAGCGCATTCAGCAAACAAGGATATGAATCCATAGAGGATAGTAGTGATGCATTACTAGGTATTTGATTTACTAGTAAGTTTAAAAACGTAGCAAATTTTGCTAATGGTAAATCTGTAGGAGAAGCAACTTTACCGTACGGCTCACATTTTCTGATAAATTTCTGAGATCCTCTACTCGAAAGAAGAGAAAAAAACCCAAAGATACCAGATACCGACTTTGATGCATCGATTGGACAGACCATATACGCCGATCCCAACAAAACAATTTTCAAAGTCCTACCCATCGATTTCAATAATGATGGCAGTAAGGATTTGATAGTAGTATATACAGATGGAGTGATTAAGTTAGTGAAAAACTACTGAGGAACACAAGCATACAAAAATCTTCAGGAGCTTATGATCATAGCAGAACCTATCAAAGAAATAAAAATTGGTGATGTCGATGGAAATGGATTTGAAGATATTTTTATCATCACCAATAATAATAAGGGAATTGTCTATCTCAACGATAAAGGAATATTTACCGTAGATGGAAAAAATGTGTGTCTCAATGTAAATACTGAGCCAGATATTATAAATCCAAATCCTGAAGATTTTTCCAATATCAAACAAATGTTTGTAGAAGATATGGATAAAGATGGTAGTATAGATATTATAAGCAACGATGCCTTTGGTGACATCAAAGTATTTTACGGAGGAAGTACAAACAACGGAGCAAATTATCTCTCTTCGATCACCTGAGTATGTGATAGTAATCGATATACCAGACAAAAGAATAATTATAACACCATCAAGCGTTTTGGTATCAAACTAAAAAACGATCGATACATTCAAGACAATAGTTTGATACATCGAAAATGAGTAGAAATACCTACAGAAGGAAGAATAGAAGAAAAAGAGATAGAAGCGCCAGACACTACAGTAGGCATGTCAGAAGAACAGATGAAAGCACTCAAGACACAAGCCATGAAAGATATCAAAGATATGGTAGCAAATACAGATATGTATGTCGCAGCGTGAAGCACGCAATTGGCATATACAGACAATCCACTATCTACAGCTCCTATATATGAAAATCTACCAGCAGAAGAGATAAGCTATCTCCCTATCAATGAGAATAATGATGCAGTAAGTATCTATAAAGAATATAGTGATATCAATGGATGAATACTCAGACAAGATGATGAAGTCGTAATCAAAACAACCATCATATCAAAAAGAAACAACAATAAACTTACCTATATAGACCAACTCCAAGGACCACGAAGTATACATAAAGATACTAATAATAAAATCACCTCGCTTATCTTGAGTGGTAATACCTGATGAATAATAGTTGATCGAAATGGCCCTGAGGGATATCAATTTGTACTAGACAACATTCAGCTCAATTCTTGAGCGACGCTAAGTTTCTCCTATAGAGTAAAGTATCAAGCACCAAAATCAATGATCAGTATTGACGTAAAAGACCAGGATATAATAAAATCAGAAAGATATAAAGATGAATATCCAGACATCACCATAAATAGTACTGATGCATGTCAAAAGAATAGATGGATATTTTTCAATAACAACAAAGGAAACAAGAGAACATATGAACAAGTATATGATGATATTCAATCAGAAATTAACCAATACAATAGCTGAGCACAAGCAGGACAAGAAACGGCAATGAACAGCATCGTAGATCAGTTAGCAAATGTTGATAGCCTAGAAAGTCTTTCCACATTGCCAGGTATGGAAAATATGGAAAAACGAAGTGCAAAGAATTTGCTAAGCTCACTTGTTTCTCAGGAAGGAATATCATTGGATCTAAATATGAATTTTATAGATGATGCAACAGCGGGAGTTTCCAAAAAACTGGATACAGCACTCCAAGGACTCTGTCAATGATTCATATTAGGAGAATGATGATGTCAAGGCGTTCCAGTACCATTCAATCAAGCGTTCTTGGCTCCAGGAGACTATCACATTTTCTGATGTGTACCCCAAATACCTAACCCACTATATCCAGTATTTAGAACACTAAATACTACTATAGGAAAAGGAATGCCAGTATTAAATATCCCAGGTAATCGACCATCACCAGTAGGATATCTTCCTATTCCTGGTATATTTTGATTTCCATTCAAAGGAACAACAGATGGATTCTTTTTAGGAACACCAGGAGGACTCTATCCATCACAATTCAGGTTATATATTGCACCAACACTTACCCTTGGACTAGGTATGGCAATGTGCTTTGGCCCATATACCGTAGGAAAAGCCTTACCCAAACCATTTAGAGATCTATGAGGAAACTGTATCGTATTCGCTTTACCACCACTGACAACATGTAGTACTGTAAACACGACAGGAACCATCAATCAGCCAAACAATCAGAGTCTGTGATCCAGTATGGTTGCTGCAGCTGGACAATGAACCTGTAACAATCCACCAAGAATAGGAAACACGATAGTCTTTGCAGGAGACACACAAACAGCAACAGCTACCAACACAGCAAATTCACCATTTCAATTAGTAGCTGCAGGATCTTCAGAAAACAATCCTAACTACTCCGCAGCTATTCCTCAAGGAAATTTCTGATGACTTATTGCTATGGATCAAGATCCGATACACGTAACAGCAAGTGAAGATTATGGTAATGCAGAAGAACAAATAACACAAGGCAGTGATTATGAGGGATATGACCTCCAAAAATGAGAAAAAATAAATCTGAAAATCGTAGGAGCAAAAACCAAGGGATTGGTAAAATGTGTAGTACAAGATTGGATGACCAGACAAGTACAATACATTCAAAACAATCTGACCAAAATGACTATCCAACTCGATCTTCCAGACGCAACGACCATTCTTCAATGATTTGATAAAATAGGAAATTTGCAAGAAACATACAAAGCAATCAATGAAGCAGACAATGCAGCAGGATATATTAGTGCAGATGGAGAAAATATAGATATCACACCAAACAACACTTGAGGAGATATGGAATGGCTTTCCAAAAAACAAATCAACACTCTTTCACAAAAGGTAGGAAAAAATCCATTTGAAGCTATCCAACAAATGTTTAATGAAGTACCACTCATAAATATAGAAAGCAAAGATCTTACCATAAAAGTACCAGCACTTACCAGCGAAGACATAAATAAATATGTAAGTTATCTTACCCTACGAGTAGAAAAGAATGGAACAATACTAGAAGAGCGAACAAGCATGCTCAATGAAACACTAGCCATGTGCGGTGCTACAGACAAAGCAGAAGCCAAAGCAACAATAAAAAATTTGGAAGCAATATATGCAACACTTCCTGAAAAAGACAAAGCAGATATTGGATCACGAATTACAAGCGAAATACAGAGTATGCAAAAGATTATTGATTTTCCTAAAGATCCAAGCACTCGACAAGAAATGGGAGCAGATATACAAAACATTTGAATAAACCTAAAAAACACAAGCGACAAGATCACTAAATTACCACATTGGAAATCAATACAAACAAAATTATCAGCACAAAAACTCCTCTCAGGATCATCATTTACAAAAGAAGATCAAGCAAGACTTGATGGAATAAATGAAATAATAGCAAATCTAGAAAAATGTAGTAATATAGCATGATCAATGGATGGATTCTTAAGTTTTAGAGAAAATACTGCAGGACTAATCAGATCAGTAAAAGCAAATATCAATGTCCTAGAAAAATATAAAGAGTTTCCCACTCAACTTTACCAATGGACTCATCTCACAGACAGATATTTGACAGAGATTTCAGCACTTATATCTGACTTTGCAGGAGGAATAAATGATGCCTTGAGTGTAAACGCTACAAGGTATTCACAATATGTAGATGCAATTACCTTGATCATAGGATCTATAAAAACATGGCAAGCTATCATAGATTTCTCGGTCAATCGATCAGAAAAATGTTCAAAATGTAGTAATGATAACTATGGATCTTTCTCATGTAGTCTGTCATTTTTATGTCCAAAATTGCCTATATTCCCTATACCAGCATTTAAGATACCGAACATTTATATGGATATTTCTCATGTAGAATTAGGAATGGATATAGTACTACCAAAAGTAAATTTTGTGCCTATAAAAATACCATTACCACAAATTCCAAACCTTCCAGAACCACCAAGCGTAGAAGTAGATCGAGACCTTGCGTATGGATTGGATATCAAAATTTTCAAAGAAATGTCATTACCAACAATTCCCGTAATACCTGAACCACCAACACTCCCTGAGCCTCCATCATTTATTCCGAGCATCAAAATGGATCTTCCGGTACTTCCACCAGCACCAAAGATTCCCAAGATATTACCAGAAATAAATGCAACACTCAAAGTAGCAGATTTTATAGGAAAAATATTCTGTATTGTAAAATGAGGTATTGGCTTAGTAGGAGAAAAGGGAGTAAAAGGAAAAATCGAACAAATAACACAAAGAACATGGAACGTTCCCGTTTTTGATTATTTCAATCTGACCACAACATTCAATGATCCTCCACTACAATGATTTGATTACAAACTCGATGCATATACTACACTCAAATTCAATTTCGATGGTGTCTATGATGTATTCAATAGTATTGCACAGACAACAAACAATTTTGTTTCAAAACAAATAGAATCACCTATCCAAAAAGCAATACAACAGACAACGGAAAAACTCAATGATAATGCAATCATAAGTGGATTAGATGCTATAGAAGATTTTGATCAGAAAATCAATTTCAATGGATTTAATATGCCATCAGAGGAAACAACAGAAACAACAGAAACTATAGAATATAAAACAGCCTATAATGAACTCAAAAAATGATTGATAACATTCAAAAATAGTGCAAATACGGACAAGAAAATGAGCGATAGAGTCAAGACAATTTTAGCAACAGTAGAGAATAAATCTACTATCTTACCAGCTACTACACAGATACAACAGGTAGAAAAAACAGCCAAAGGCATTATTGATACAAAGATTCAGGAAAATGCTGTACTTCAAAAGGAAATACAAAACTATGATAACTTTATCAAAAATATAAGAGATAAGAATATAGTATTGGTAGACAATAAGACAATCTCAACGAGTCTAAAAGCACCGATATTGACGATAGACTCAGCGACAAAAAATATATTACAAGCACAAGAAGATCCAACAAAGACGTATTTGGATCTCAATAAAAAAATGGTACAGGGATATCTTGATGCGGTAAATAACGACGGTGCAGAAAAGCTTAACATGTCAGCTACGACATACAAAAAATCAAAGAAATATCTAGAGACTACAAAAGAAAAAATAGATACTGCACTCCTAGCATATACAGACAAACCATTACTGGCACAGACACAAGGGCAATGAACATGTACCAATTGTTCAACTCCAGAAAATGAATACAGTACAGACATCTCTGCATATGTACAGGGAGTATTTATCGAATCCTATAGTGGAAGCGAAAATTCCAGTGGTAGCCAAAAAATGATGGTAAATACTATGGTCTCAAGTGAACAAATACAAAAAGTACAACAGACATATACTACAAACAACGATCTAAATAACGACAAAATAGAAGATATTTTGATGTATGATGCCAATAGTATCTATATCAAATATGCAAAACAAGAAGCAGAACACTTCTCAAAATGAGGAAGTGAAATAACAAAAACATATACCAATTTTTATAGCTATGCAAGTGAGCACGCCTGAACATGGATAGCTCCAGAAAGACGATATATCTCATCATTGGAACAACTCAGAAACAACAGTGATGCATATGGATATACAACCATCAATGATATTACACTCAAGATTATAGATCAAAACAAAGAAGCCAAAAACTTCAAAACAGAAGGACAAACATTTGATAATCTTCAACTCTCACGAGAAAATAGTACTTCAAGGGGAGAAATTGTAGATGGATATATCATCAAAGTAAGCGATAAGATAGATGATAAGGATACACCAAACAGTTTCCGAGATTTCTTATCAACGAGAGAAAAACCTAAGTATATCATAGTTTTACCAAAAGAAAGTGACTACAAAAAATGATTGATAACTATAGATGAAAATCTTGTTAAAAAATCTATCAATCTTCAATTAGGAGAAAAGATATTGGCAGTAGAATATTACGATCCAGCACAAACAAAGATACAAGTAGTGATGAAAGATCTACCAAGAAAATGGTTATATACAAGCCTAGCAACATTAACGATAAACCAAGAAGATCTAAATGCTAATCAGAGAAACTCATTGATCTTATACAAAAAAACATCTCCACGATCCAATCAAACGGTTGCAGGAATGCAGAATCTAGGTGATGTAACAGCTCCTACAGGCGAGATTATCTTATGGAGAAATGTGACCAACGAAGCAATAAGCACAGGAGTGGCACATGATGGATTTATTAATACCATGTATACACTCAAATCACTATGGACAGACAATGTACTTGTGAGCAAAATGATTATCCAAAAAGATGGGAAAACAATTCTTGAAAAAGAAAATACTTCTCAGACAGGCACGATTGATATCTGATGACTATTCTTTACCTGAAATACCCAACAACGTTTTGAATTCATTGCTATTGACCAAAACAATAATATCACCAAAGAAAGCGTCAGTATAAACATCAAAACACCAGATATCGAAGTACTTGATGTCAAAAAAACCGGAGAAGAAACTGCAGACATCATAGCAAAGATTAGTAATGATTTGGATGAATGAACAGTGATTTTCCAAAGATTGAGAAATGGAATACGAAAAAACATTGAAGGATCAAATCAAAATAGCTATGGTGGATTCGATCTAGTTCCCAAACAAACAATTATTACAGGAGGAATATTTACCTTAGGCAATGATATCGGACTCTATGATAACCAAGGGAACGAAATAGCGACAATAGACCCCAAGACAGGAGAGATAAAGATCAATCCATGATTTGAAAACAAAATACATATTCATGTAAGTTTTGCTACACATATACCGGTTATCGAACTGAGAGAAAATACAAAAAACATTGTTCTCTTCCAAATAGTATTGCCTATCCAAGCCATAAAAAATATCGAAATGCACGAAAACAAACCAAACTATGAACAGATACAACTTCCAGATGGTCAATTTGGTGATTTTAGTAATGGGTACTGTATAAAAAATAGGAGCAATGATTGTATTATCTATACCAATTCGGTAGGAGCGATATATATTCCGGGAATCTATGCAAGTTCATTATTGGGAGAATACAGCTTTGATACAAAAAACAAGCAAACAAGTTTTATAGTCAAAGATCAATCAAACAAACCAATCACGACGATCACTGTAGAGATAAGAGCAACTAAATAATATGACATATTTTACTTCAACCCCAAAAGCTACATGAAAAAATATATAGCAATCACAATAATCATAAGCCTAGCAACTATAAGTACAACATATGCAAGTGATTGCAGTATTTTAGTAGATGAAAATAAGACAACAACGATAGACGCAAATATTGAAGCCATAGTAAGTGGATATCCAGAAGCATATAAAAATGTTCTACCTACAGAAGCATTCAAAAAAGCACTTATAAATCTCAAAGCACATTGTTGTACAAAAGAGATTAAAAAATCCTGTTCAGCTGATGATATAAAAAATATACAGCTCCCCTATCCAGAAAGTGCATATCTTTTTGATCATCTACTAGACATTGCTATGAGAAGATTAGATGGTATCACATGATTAGCATACAATCTAAGTCCAGATCCTACCGCAATAGAACGAAGGAAAAAAATTACAGAAATTGCAAATAATGCAAATGGTATGCCAGCAAAGACTATAGAAGATATCTATATAAAGTATCGAACCTGACATATAAACACGACAAAAAACATAGAAACCGTTATCGCTGCATATAAAAACAATACGCTAGAAACGCTCTCCTTAGGAGACAAATACAGTACCATGTGCGAAATGATCAATAAAATATATGCTAGCGTAGCAAACTCCAATAAAACTATCATATGAATAAACTTTTTCAATGGATGTAAAACCATAGTCAAAGAAAGAATGAAAAGAGAAACAGGATATATAAAGATACTTATGGTACAAAAATCAAATCAGTTATTTACAGAAACCACAAAAGCATACACCAAGAAACATTTTGTGGAGGAAAAACTCATGGCATTACGAAACCTAATCGATAAAGTAAAAGATGTTTTTACGACTATAGTCCAACAAGCACCTGCATCCAAAATGTGTAGCTTATAAGCCCAATAGAATATATATTTTATCTTCTACGATAATGCAAAATGAAAAAAACATTCCTAATGAGCATACTCTTTTGATTACTAATACTACCAACACTTTCCTTTGCTCAGACACAAAACGATTTTGAAATTATCCCCAAAGCAACAAGTGGTGGAGGTGTAAGTACAGCTGTAGAGGCAGTAGGAAAAACAGGTGGCAGTGTACGAGACACCTACAACCAAGAAGCAAAAGCAATGGAAGGGAAAGTAGGAGATCAGATAGCATCAGGAATTATGACACGAGATACTCTCTTAGATTATATAGTGTATTTAGTAAGATTTCTTTCTCAGATAGGAATAGTCATAGGAGTACTTATGATTATCTATGCAGGATATCTTTATGCTAGTAGTATTTTCAGTTCATCGAATATGTCAAAAGGAAAATCAGCAATCACTAATGCAATTATAGGGGTATTAGTAATAGCATTTTCTTACGCAATCATGAAACTATT
>CALMEO010000020.1 GCA_937862935.1 uncultured bacterium
TAATTAAAAATGAATAATGTTGGTACAGTATTTTTATAGACTATCACTACTATAGTTTATATATAGTGATTCATTCATCATTCATCATTCATCATTTATATACTATGGATATCAAAGAATCATTGAAGAGCTTCTATGATGCTCAAGCAGAAAAATATTATCACACAAGAAACAAACATCGAGCCGATGCAGATATTTTTTTGAATGAAATCGAATCAAGTGAAAAAAAAACGATATCTGTCCTAGAATTTGGCTGTGGCAGTGGGAGACTACTCGCTCATCTCAGTCAACTCAAGGGAATTACTATCCATTATACCTGAGTCGATATTTCCAAAAATCTATTGAGTTTTGCAAAAAAACAGATACGTGGGAAAAATGCAGCAAAAAACATAACTGCCACCTTTGTCTGTGATGATATTGTACACTACCTCAAATGACTCAAACAAGAGTCTTTTGATTTTGTCATAGGAATAGCAAGCTTCCAACATATCCCAACTATCCAAGAAAGATTTTTTGTTACAAAAAATGCCTATAGAGTACTAACATATGAAGGCAAACTTCTTATGAGTAACCGATCATTTTCTCGATGGTTTCTCAAAAAATATCAAAAAGATTTTTTACATTCTCTCAAAAGATATATTCTCTCTTTTGGTAGACAACAACGAAACGATCTTATGATTCCTCGAAAAAACGGAAACACTATCGACAAAAGATTTTATCATATCTATACCTTATCAGAACTCCAAAAGATTGTTTCACTTAGTGGATTTATCATTGAAAAACTGTGTTATCTTCAGAAATGAAAAGAAACAGCCTCACGAAAGAAGGCTCAGAATAGTTTGATCATAGCAAAGAAAAGTATCTTCTTGAAAAATGAATAATATTTTGTATGCTACTATTATTTTATCGCTTTACCAGACATACTATGAAAAATTTTCTTTCTCTGATATTGCTAGCAGGATCTATTTTTCTCCTTGGATGTACGAAACCCGTACCAGTAGATATAGAAACTAGTACGTGAACTAATACTACACCGACAAATATTCCTGAAGAAAATATTCCCAAACGACAATCCTATGAGAATAAAATCGATGGATTTTCTCTCCAATTTCCTGGAGATCGAACATTCCAAGAAAAGGTCTATGGCGCATCTGTAGTATTTTCTTCCCCTATCACCGAGACAGATAAAATCAAGGAGAATGTAATGATTGTAAAATCACCCTTGGACAAGCCATATACGTTGGAAGAGTATTATCTTATACTCAAAGCGGAATCAGCGAAACAGCCCAACTATGTAGAAATAGAAAGTAGTACAATCAAGATCAACGACTTGGACGCAAAAAAAATAATTTATAAGAGTACATCAAATAGTACTAAACTCCAGTTTCAACAAGTACTCTTTATCAAGGATGACTTTGTCTATACCTTTACCTATACCGCTACCGAAGCAACTTTTGCTGAATATGCACAAAAAATAAATGAAATGATAGCAACCTTAGAAATCAAATAAGAAGACAAACTATTTTCGAATGAGCATAAAAAAAGTCCCGGAATACCCGGGATTTTTATACGTAATACATAATACTTTTAATTATAATTTTTTTCAATTACATCAATCTGTTTTAGCTCTTCAGCGGTTTGGATTTGCAGATCCTCCTCAGGATACAAGTCCGTTTCATCAACAGGAGGAACATTGATAAGAAAACAGCCTGAATAGAGTATTCCATCTTCCTCTATACGGCCCAGACAAACAACTGAGATAGGCCGGATGTATTCAGGTCTTTCGGTAGCAAAGATCTCAATTACCTCGGTAATCGCAACGTCTTTTTCAATTGTGTGTAAAGAATCAAAAATTTCGGTAAACCGAAATAATTTCGGTTTTTTGTTTTTCTGTTTGCGGGTTACAAAGAACATTGCACGTAATTCGTTACCGAACTCGTCAATGGCTAATACTGGCTCAGCGAGCAATGAAATCTCGAGACTTTTTACTGCCCAGTATTCCATTTTTTTCTGAGCGTCTAATGGCCTGATGCCAAAGTCCACAAACATCTTATCAAGTAGCTTAATACATGCTACATCCTGCAATTTTTTAATTTCCGTCATAATTTTTATCTTTTGGTTTTTGTTTAAAAATACTATACATATTTTTTATAAAATAGCAAGTTTAAAATTAAGAATATATCTGATTATATCATCGCATAAAGATAGCTGAGCTCTGCCCTACATTGAGAGACTCTTTGATCCCTTGCATGGGTATATAGACAATTTGATCAACTCATTTTAGCGTAGAATCGAGTACTCCATCCACTTCGTTTCCAAAAATAATAGCTACACCAGCATGTTCAGTCTTTGACAATTCAGCTAACGAAACAGCGTCTTTCGTAATCTCTGCGGCTACGACAAGAAGATTTTGTGTCTTTGCATACTCAATTGCTTCTGGCGTATGACCAAATTGTTTGAGTCCGACATTATTTTCCGCACCAAGCGATGTTTTTACGACTTTCTGAGTATCTGTAGGTGATGGTGTATATCAGGTCAATCGTACCTGCCATCAGAGTGCATCAGCCGTACGAATAATGTTTCCTACATTATAAGCTGAGCGAATATTTTCAAGAATAACGACGTTCATGTAATTATTGTTTTTTATCTATAATAAAAATCATATATCTCTCTTTGTCCTCTCTCTTTCGTTCATATTTCGTTTTCTCTAAAGCATGCACAATTTCATCTTCGCTTCTGACCTTATCATGTATACCATATATCTTTCCTCAAATTTTGCTTATACGATATGCATTATCTAATGCAGTAAGTATTTCTTTTTCTTTAGACTCATTTCCTTGTAATTTATCTAATACAAAATTTAAAAATACTATATCCTGACTTTCTTCTTCGATTCACTCTATATGCTGTGCAAGAGAAGTATTCAAACATATATTTTTATATGTATCAACAGCATAGTCTCTCCATTCTTTTATGCCATCCAATACCTCTTGTGAACTCTCCTTATTTTTTTTCCTTAGCATAAGTATGTCTTCAGGACTATCAATTTTGAGTGTTTCAAAAATTTTCATGCGATTTTCAGCTCTTGTTTCTTCTTTGATGAGTTGTGTTTTTCGATCATAGGCGAATATAGGATCGACTATAGTAATTTCTTGTACACTAGGAGACAATTCAAAGACTAAACTACTAAATCATCATCAGATATCTGTTACTTTTTTATTTTCAAACTCAGGATATATATCTCCTTTTTTCTCAAAATGAAACATATCCAAAATTTTTGCTCCTGATGTTTGGGGAGCTACAAGACTATTTAATGCTTCTGGACTTTCATCAAAATATTTTTTTTCATAGCTATCTCTTAGTATGTTCTTTGTATCATCCATTATACTAAATATAGGTATAAAACTTATATGTTGGTTTTGTTGGTTTTTTTTCTACGAAGAAAAAAACGTACAGAAAAAAACAGTATAACAAAAGCAAGTATACCATAGACAATAAGTTTAAAGATATGATTATATTCGATAATTTTATCTCGATGTTGTCCTAACAGATATCCCGCAATAAACAAAATCAAATTCCATGCTCATGCTCCCAAAGATGTGTATAAAATAAACTGGCCAATATCCATTTTTGCTAATCACGCTGGTATGGAAATCAACTGACGAATAGCAGGTATAAGGCGTCAAATAAAGGTAGATATCTTTCCATTTCTGCGAAAATATTCTTCAGATTTTTCAATAGAATCTTTGGTGATCAATATCATATGTGCTCGACGGGTATTTGCTAGTCTGTAAATAATTTTTCTTCCCAATCGTAATGCGAGATAATAATTGATCAACGCTCCAAGCAATGCCCCTATCGTTGCAAATAGCATAACTAACCAGCCATTCAGTAATCCCTGAGCAACTTTTCGTCCTGCTGGTGGTACAATCACCTCTGAAGGAAAAGGAATAAATGAACTTTCTATTATCATTAAAAGTCCTACACTTCGATAGTTTATATGAAGCATATATCGAGTTATAATGGGCTGGAGAATTTCGGTCATAAAAAAATATTAGAAATAAATATCGGTGATTATAGAAATACAAAAAAAATTATCAATCTATTGTGTTGTTTTTATCTCTTCTATAAATTCTTTATTTTCTTTCTCTCTTTTAAGCTTATTAATTCATGTACTGATATTACGTTTTCTCTTGGCAAGCAAATAACTACGCAAATGATCTTGATAATATCTTGGATTTGGCAAAATAGCTGCGAGTAAAATAGACTGAGAACGTGTCAGTTTGTCTGCTGAAGTATTGAAATAATATTGTGATGCTTGCTCTATACCATAAATTCCATCTCCAAACTCTATAATATTGAGATAGACTTCTAATATTCTCTCTTTGCTTCGTACGAGTTCCATAAGTACGGTAAAATATGACTCTATTGCTTTCCTAAAAAGTGAACGATCTTGCCGGAGAAAAAGATTTTTTGCGGTTTGTTGGGTGATTGTGCTTCCTCATATTTTTAATGATTTAGATTTGATATTAGATTCCAAAGCGTTTCGAATTGCATCAACATCAAACCCATAATGATCGAGAAATTTCTGGTCCTCCCCTGCCATCACGGCATATATGGTATAATTAGAAATATGCTCTATAGGCACCCGGGTGTATTTGAGTACTATCGGTTTTCACTCAGTAACTTGTTCAATAAATCTTGTGACCATCAATGGCGTCATTCCCGGATTTTGCCGTTTGTAGAGGAGAACAAAATATATCGAGGCTATAAAAAAAATAAGCAATAAGGATCTAAACCGTCCTTCGAGCTTTCGGAACCAGTAATTGAATTTTCTCTGTAATTTTGACATAACTGAACTATATGTTTTTGTGTAAAAAAAACCAGTGAGATACCCTTTATATAAACATAAAGAATTTTCACTGGTTATACCTGTAATATACGGATTTATTCTATACAAATCTGGCCTTGATCTTTTGTATAACTTGTTCATCCAATTCATGTGTTCGGACGACATGCTCCATTTTTTTGCGTGGAATCCCACGCATTTCACCGTAAGCAACGTGTAAATACCGGTAGTCGGTACTCATTTCTTTCTGTTCTTTACGCACCTTGTTGAGATGTGCTGCGGCCTTTTCCTTTGCTTTCGGTCCTTTGGCATTTTTCAATGAGCATTCTGCCTCTTTTATGGGAAATCTTTTTTGATAAGTAATTTTTTCCGCTAATTCTTTTAACTGTTTTTTAAGAAGAGTTAGATCGAGATTGTTTTTTTGGCTTTTCATTTTTTTTGGGTTTTTATGTTTGATTTATTTTATATATAATTCATTATAATAAGTCAATATCAAGAAGAATAATTTTCTTACTGGAAATTTTTTACGATTTTCTTACATTCATTCTTAATCCTTAATTCTTAATCCTTAATTATGTTACTTGGTCTCGCTCCTATGGATTGATTTACTGACTGTGCCTTTCGCCAAATCACGAAAGAGATTTTTGAGCAATATGGAGAAAAAGAAAAATATGAATTAGTCTTATGGACAGAGTTTATGAATGCTGATGGCTATATTATCAATCCACTTGGTGTCGTCAAACACCTTTTGACTGATAAAGACCAAACACCGGTTATTGCTCAGATATTTTGAGCGAATGAAGATATGCTTGTACAATGTTTTGCTGATATAGAAAAAAAATATGAAAAAGCATTTTCAGGTATTGAACTCAATATGGGATGTCCAGCAAGAAATGTTATGAATACCGGATGAGGAAGCGCCTTATTGAAAGATAGAAACAATACCTTAGCTATCATCAAAAAACTACGCAATACTATTTCACTCCCCTTGAGCTTCAAGACAAGGACAGGTATCGACGAACAAGATACAACAGAACAAATGAAATTTCTCGTTGAAGCGAGCAACTATGTGGATATGATTACCATCCATGGAAGAACAGTAAAACAATGATACGCTTGAAATGCTGATTGGGACTTTATCTATAAACTCAGAGACAAGGTACGAGGTGAAAGTTCCAAGTTCCAAAGCCCTCCTCCCGATTCCCAAGTTCCAAGATTTTCATCCCAAAATAAAGAATGTAAAATAATTTGAAACGGATGAATAAAAACATATGAAGACATTGACAGATTCAAAGGTAATTTAGATGGTGTAATGATTGGGCAAGCAGCAATTGGGAACCCGCGAATCTTTACTCCCCATATCCCGACTAGAGAAGAAATAAAAACGACCATTTTGAAACATCTTGATTATATGATTAGTTACGAAAACTTTTTTCAAGAACAGAAAGCAAAATACAAAGATATGTTAGCTATGCCAGATACTATAAAAATGAACATAAAAAATATACAAGCTATTACGCTTGCTGAATTTAGAAAACACTTGTTTCAATATGTAAAATGAATCCCTTGATCTAAAGAATTTAAGCAGAAAGTAAGTACGATCGTAGATTATGAACAGCTCGTCGAAGAGATTCAGAAATTTTTTGAATAATTTTATATGCAAATTTCTACACGAGATATTCATTCAGCCAATCTTTGTTTCATTACACATCCAGGATCAATACGCATTATACTCTCTTTTATAGTAATTAGCGATCATCTACCACATAATCCACGAAGAAAATCTCCTCATTGTTTTGTAAAGTGAAGTTGATTAGGAGTCATCCCTGATTTTTTCTTCATTTCACCCACAAATCGTTCCCATTTTTCTGTACTAAAAAAAATATATTCGGTATCGCCTTTTTGCCACAATACCCCTGTTTCTGGCAAAGTAAGTGTATCTTTAAGAGATGATACTATCTTGAGATTAGCTCTCTGGCTTTTTACGTCTATATATATCCTTTGTTTTTCCATGATGATTATTATATCTATTTATTTCAATAAGTCAATCTTACTTTCTCGTTTACCCTTTATTCTCTTTTTTTAATACATAAGTATACATTACCATGAATTATGAACGCTTTGATCACACCATACACACCATCAAAAAATCTATTTTTTTGGTAAATATGACGAAGGAGATTACTCCTTATTTTTCTCAATTGGCGATTCAAGGGATTGAAAAATATCTAAAACAAGGTAAAAAAATATGAATCCTCGTCAATAAAAAATGATATACCGGTGGAATCATGTGTCAAGAATGCGGACATATCCCAAAATGCAAAAACTGTTCTGTAAGCATCAG
Source organism: uncultured bacterium (assembly GCA_937862935.1). GTDB lineage: Bacteria > Patescibacteriota > Gracilibacteria > Absconditabacterales > Absconditicoccaceae > CAJBLF01. The sequence continues at coordinate 7,194 of CALMEO010000020.1, forward strand.
TTATCATAAACTTGTCTCTTGAGATACTATCGGACTCTGCCACATCTGCAAAACACAATATAATGTACCCACAAGCTGCCCGGTATGCAATAGTGCAAAAATAAAAGATTTTTGATTATGAACACAAAAAGTAGCTGAATATGTAAAAAACGAGTATGGTAAGGATGCATTGATTATCGAATCAGAGACTGTCAATTCTCCCAACAAAATCAAAAAAATAACAGAATCAATTACTGACCACCAAATCATCATTTGAACTTCCCTCCTCGCTACCCCACCAAGTACGATCAATTTCGATCTCATTATATTTCTCAATGCAGACCTATGATTGAATATCCCTGATTATACTTCAGCAGAAAGAAATTTTTATTTTCTCTATGAGGCGTTTGTAAAACATCCGACGGCAAATTTTATTGTACAATCATTTAACCCAGACCAGTACAGTATTCGCAATGCATGTAGAATGAACAAGGAAAAATTTTATGAAGAAGATACTGTATTTAGAAACGTAAACGGCTATCCTCCCTTTGGAGAACTTTGTGTGATTTTGTATAAAAACGAAATAGAAGAAAGTTTATATACCAAAGTTGATACTTTACATAAAGACCTTCTCTATCTCAAAGAAAAATATGAATTCAAAAACATAGAAATCTATTCTACCCCACCATTGATTTATAAGATGTTTGGAAAATATAGATATAATATCATCTTGAAATGACCAAACGTCAGGCAATTTATGGATATTATCTTTACGAAGTTAAATCTCGCAAAAAAATGATTTAAAGTGGATTGGATGGCAGAAAGTATCGTATAGATATACTAAAACATTTAATATAAAAAAAACTGACGGTTATTGTCAGTTTTTTTAGTGTATATTATGTATCTAATTTTTCTTTGAGCTTTACAAGCTCTGGATTATCTGCTAATGTTTGCAAACCAGGGTTTGGTTTGGGTGCATTCTCTGCAAATATTCCTCTTATATTATATGTTTGTCTCTTAATATTAGGATTTTCTGTTTGATCCATATCAGTCAAATAGACTTCGCATATTTCTCCATCTGCAAACTGTCTTCCCCCATTTTTTATACATACATTGATTATTGGGGTTTCACTACCTCTTTTATCTTGTCCAATAGTAAAAAAGTGTAAAAAACCTCATTCTATCGGAGTGGAATTAGAATATCTTGCTGGTACAGATATTTTATCTGCTATATGTACTTTAATTTCTTCGTAATTGAGTGCAAACGCTGCTAAAAAATTTCTTTTCCCCATCTTTTTACCTACCAATACTAAAGGATCAAATGTCGGTGGTAATTTATTTTCTTTATGTTTAGGAGATGGACGATTATATACCGTAGAAAGATCTATCTTACCTACAACATTGGGTCAGGTAGGTTTTTGTGGCAAATATTCTTTCATAATAGTATCTATCTCTCATTGAATAATCATTTTCTCTTTATCATTTTCTTGCTTTGTCTGTTTGATTAAGAGACTAAGCAACTCTAGATGTATTTCTTTGATGTGTCATACATATTTTTCTTCTAAACCAAAATTTTTATACAATCTTTTCCACATCATTCTTTGGAGATTATATGTTTCAAGAAATATTTTTTCTATCGTTTGTGTTTTTTCTTTCTCTCAACGCAATGAAGAAAGAATATCCTCTACCTTGTCGATGAATGACTGTTCAGCTTCATTGACTGTTTCTTCTTGCTGTTCTATGGAGACAATAGGACTTGCTTCTGTAGAATCTTTTGTTGGTAGACCATATGCCTTGGCTATTACTGCTCTTTCTTCCTCAATTCAAGGATATTTGAGCAATATCTTCGTGAGATGTTTTTGTGTTTTGCCAACTATTCTATCAATATATTGATGTATAGTAAGAAAAATTTCTTGTGCATATAAAAAATCTTCATTATTAAATTTTGTATAATACTTTTGGTATGTATCAGCATCTTTTTGAAGTTCATTTTTGATGTCCTCATAGCTATTATTTTCTAAACAATCGTAGATATCCTTGATAATCATTTCTGTATTTAGGGAAAATTCTGGAGCTATCTTTTTAAGCTCTTTTACTCGATTATCTCCCGACAAACTTTGTATTCTTTGGAGAAATATTTCTGATTTATTTCCCATTATTGGAGCAATCAATTCTTCTCTCATTTTTTCTAACATATGAACGTATTATCAATATAAATATACTTTTCTTTTATATATTTATATGTAAATGTCAATACTATTTTTGTTTATAAAAAAACCTCCAACTAAAAAGTGGAGGGATAATCATCCGGCGATACCGAACGATTACTTTATGGGGTTGTGTCCCAGACTATCCAAAGCATTCGCATGGATTTCAGTCTTGGTGATAACTAGCTCACTAGCTACTTTCTGTTTGGAGCTTTCATCAGCAACATTGTTGTTGGTGCAGGAAACAAACACCATAATCCATAGAGCAACCAATAATATTTTCATAATTCAGTTTTTTTGTATCTTATATTTATTTATATGTAAATGTCAATACTATTTTTGTTTATAAAAAAACCTCCAACTAAAAAGTGGAGGGATAATCATCCGGTGATACCGAACGATTAAAATTCATTTGTATCTGAACCAAAAGAGAAGGATATTATTTCTTCTCTAGCTAATGTATGACAGAAAGTATCCATTGCACTTGGAGTCTTTTTGTCGACAGCCGTAATAGATACTATTGCTGATGAATCAATTTCAAGGAAACTATAGTAATCACTACTCATTTTGAATGGATGTAAAACACGAATCTTAACTATGTTTAACGATCCATCTTGGTGGTAATTTTCACCACAGTATTCTCCATAGATATCAGTGCATAGTATCCAATCTTTTTCGTTGCTTTTATTATACCCGTAATCAACAATCCTTCTCCCGTTTTCCTCTGTTATCTTATAATAAAAGTTTTTTAAAGTTACTTCCAATACATCAAGCATATTGAGAAACAACAAATCAAATTCTTCTTTTTTCATTGTTTTTTAGTCTTCTTTTGAATTTTTTATTTACCAAGCGATAGCAATCAATGCCTTGGTACTAATTATTTTACAAAGTACCACTCGGCCTCTTGTAGCTACATCGATGTCCAAAGCAATTACCATTGGTGTTTCTGGCACTTTAAATCCGTAAACATATACAACAATCACTATGTTGTCTTTTTTAATGTTGACAGGTAATGGATTATCTTTGTTGTATCTTCCCGAAGCATAGAATTGTTCCTTTACTTCCTGCCAATTTTCATACTGTTCTGGTACATAATCAGTATACTCTGGCAATTCATCCCAATGCTCACCAAATGCAAAATGAGATGTGATGGTGTGAGTGTTTTCTTTCATATTACCTATTTTTATGTTTTCTGTTATTTTATATACAAATATATTATAAAGTCAATCATTTGTTGAATACTTAAAAAAATCATCCGGCGATACCGGATGACTAAGCTTTTACTACTTTAGGTTGTTATCAAGTATTACTGCTACCTGCTGCCAATCGCCTTGCTTAGCAAAATGAGCACTTACTGCATAATCACGGGCATCATTGTCCCCATCACTAGTGATCATATTTATACAAACACAACCAACATTAGAATACGTATCAGCGAAGTCAGCAATAAGCTTACACTTTGATTTATGGACAACAAGTTTTTCTCTGTGGAAAACTATCGCACGGATTGGATTCCCGTCTTGGATTTTTGCTTTGGCTATTTCATCCAAAGCCGAGATGTTATAAAAGCTACATAGGAGATTATATTTCTCCGTCAACTCTTTTAATTCGCGGTTTTTCATGGTTTCCCATACATGTTGCTCCCAGCCAAATATCAAAATCTTCTTTTTCATTTTCATATGTTTTTACCTTATTTTTATATATAAATATATCATAAAGTCAACAACTATTTGATATTTTTTTATTTGTCAATCTTAAATGGGCGATATATTGTGTATTTTTTTGCTTCTAAACTAAAAAGTGGGTATACTTAACATTAGAATAAAGATGAAAGATAAAAGACCAAAGCATTAGTCTACAACTTTAATCTTTAAACTTTAATCTTTGAGCTAAACATCATGGAAGGTATTAAAAACGTGGTATATGATACAGATTACAGTGGATATATTGTTGATGGAGGATATCCTCTCTTCCAAGTACCCACTACTGAACATCTTGGTTTTTTTGATAAATTTTTATCCGGGATTTTTCCTAGTTTATTTACAAAACCATGAACATCTGGATGAACCGGGATGCTACATACTAAACATCAGGAAATTTTGCCTGAGAATAAAGAAATCAAAGACAAAGCATTGAGAGAACAAGTAAAATATCTCCTTGAATTGCCTGATGAACAATACAATGATCAAAAACTCACCAGTAAAATGAGACAATATATTTGAGAAATTGAAAAAGAATATTCTACCGTGATCAGCGATTATAAAACGCACATCGCGCCTTCATATTGGGAATTTAAATCCACCCATTATAATGTGTCAGGAATTTTTTGAAAAACCTATTATGCGCAAAGTTATCCATCGTACATTGATGCATTACGAACAAGAGATATTTTTGGTTTCCATGCAAAGTGGGACATGACTCGATTTATCTATCCAGAAGATGATGCAGCGATCCAATCCATGTTAAAAAACAGAGCGACTCAACTCAAAGCAGAGGTAAAAGATGCTATACAAAAAGGTATCACCCTCGATATGGAAATAGAACAACAATACAGAGATGTAGAAATGATCAGAGAAAAACTCACAACTCGTGAGGAAAGATATTTTGAGAACTCATTTTATATCAATATCTATGACGACAACGAAGAAAAACTCAAAGAGACAGGAAAAAAAATCGAACAAAAAATATCAGGATATGGAATGAGAATAAAAAGTGCAATCCAAAGAATGGATGAATGATTCGTTTCTGGATTACCGCTGTGTACTGATGAGCTTGCTATCAGTAGAAGTTCAGTAACTTCATCACTTGCGGGTGGATTTCCTTTTATTTCCAATGATATGGTACAAGAGACAGGAATCCTGTATGGAATCAATTTACATACTTGAGGATTAGTAATTTTCGATAGATACAACCAAAAATTACCAAATATGAATAGTGTCATTCTTGCCACATCTGGAGCATGAAAATCATTTACGGTAAAGCTAGAAGTGCTTAGATATCTAATCAATGATATCGACGTCATTATTATCGATCCAGAAAATGAATATAAAACACTCTGTCAAAAAGTAGGATGAACTTATGTAAATATTGCCACCAATTCACAACAATATTTAAACCCATTTGATATCCCACCAAGAATAGAAGATGTGGAATATGGAAAGTGAGATCTTTTGAGAAGTCAGATTATGAGTTTGATAGGAATGATTCAGATTTTGATCTGAGGATGTACTCCAGAAGAAGAAGCTTTACTCGATAAAGCTTTACAAAGCACCTATTCATTAAAATGATTTTCGCTAGACAATGATAATTATGAAGGGAAACAACCCCCAATCATGTGAGATCTTATGAATGTCCTTGATGGTATGGAAGGTGGTGATAGACTTGCTCTCAGATTGAGTAAATACGTAAGTGGAACTTTTGGAAAAGTATTTAACAATTATACCAACATCGATATCAACAATAAACTTACTGTCATCAGCATCAGAGATTTGGAAGATGCATTGAAAACACCAGCGATGTTTAATGTCCTCAACTGGATTTGGACCAAGGTAAGATCACATAAGAAAAAAAGAATGCTTGCCTGTGATGAAGCATGGATTATGTTTCAAAACGAAACATCTGCAGAGTTCCTCTTTGGACTCACTAAGAGAGCGAGAAAATATGGATTGGGGATAACCGTGATTTCACAAGATATTGAAGACTTTGTAAGAAGTAAATATGGTAAACCAATTATCTCCAACTGTGCACTACAAATATTATTGAAACAATCTACTACCTCAATCAAAGCATTGAACGAACTTCTGTGACTTTCAGAAGCAGAACAGAGAAGATTGGTTTCCTCAGGTATAGGAGAATGACTTATCTTTGCTGGCAATCAACATGTTGCTGTCAAAATCCTCGCCTCACCAGAAGAAAAAGCATTCATCACGACAGACGTAATGTAAGCTAACAAGGACGAGAACCAAGGGACGAGGAACAAGTACCTAGTTCCAAATACGGTAACCATAATCAATTCAACAATATAATACTTTAGTATTTTAACTTATTGATGGGAGAAGAAACGAAAGTAGTTGATACTAACACCAAAACCCAACTTTCGCTTGCAGCAGCGCTGTTTTTTTCTCCATTGGTCCACCATATGCTCAATACCCACACACGAAATATTACAGATAAAGATAAGGATTTTATTCGTGGTTATATAAAATTTGGCTATATCACGATATTGTTTTGAGTCATTAGTATCGCAACCGGGGTATTGAATTATCTCTTTGCATTAAATATTTTGAGCATAACGTATACTATCAGCATTACTCTATTAATTTTTCTATTGATCATAAGTATTGTAAGTATCTTGTCTGATATCAGTCTCATGAAATGAACGACAAGTACTAGTGTAATACATAATGTAGCAGGCAATAAAAAAGATATTATTCTCAAATATTTACCCATCTATAATATCTACTTGTGGTACACTGCACACAGCTTTGCTAGCCCCAATCGATGGATCAAAGAATCTCTTTTGTTACGAACTCTCTTTTGGATAGTTAGTATGACAGGAAATGTTTTCCTCACAAGTACTTTGATGATATTAATGATTCTTAGAATCTCTGCATTGATGTCTGATATCGATTTTCTTCCTCTATCGATAAAACAACGACTCAATACCCTATTTTTAAAAAATCCTGAAGAACTTGTCGGCTATCTTACGTGAATGATTATCTATCTTATAAAAGTGTTTGCTCATATATTTATCAAACTACCCACCTATAGTTTAGAGGAGGAAATACAAAAAGAGAAAGAATCATATAGCCGTATTATAGATATCCAAGGAAATTGATATCTTATAGGAGAATATCTTCTCGGAATTATTTTGACGATTTGACTCATAACTCTCATTCCAACTGATTTCACTGTTCGAACATATTATATCTGATTTGGTTTACTTATAGCAAGATATCTTACTATGTTCATACAGTTGAAACATCTTCCTCATTTCCCGATAGCAAGAGAAATACTACTCCTTATAAGAGCAATATGAGCATACTTTAGTAAACACCCTTTTATACGCAATTAATACGCTAATGAATGATAGTAATAGATTCACTCTAGCTAGTGCAAAAATCATTGGTTCGCTAATGACGATAATTTTCTCGTTTATAGCATTTGCCTATGGACAAAGTTGTACGCTTCTACCTGGTTGGTCTCCTTCTGTACTTGCAGATGGACAATCAAGAACATGATATCAAATCAGTGAAGCAACATATACCCAAAGTTGTACCTGATCAGTAGGAACTATTACCTGTATCAGTGGAACGGTCGCTTATGGTAATATTTTCAAATATCCCTCATGTATACCCCATACTTGGGCAAATTGTACAACACCAACAGGAGCCAATCATTTGCAGTATAGAACCTTATATAAAGCAGGAACTGCTTCTTATACACAGACTTGTCAACAATTGAGTCAAAATATACAATGTCTTAATGGAGTATTTACATGATGAATCACCCCCAATCTCTATACCTTTGCAAATTGTATCGATCCAAATCGAGCACAATGTATAGATTCACGAACTAGTAGCTATAAAGACCATGGAGAAACTTTAGTGGGATATACAGCTCCTAGTCCAGGTATCGGACAAACCTGTACTACACTTGAAAGATCATTGGTATGTACTAATGGTGTTTGGTCGTGAAATGGTAGCCAAGGACAAGCATGACTTATTACTTCATGTACTAATCCACCAGCATTTTCTTGATGTCTCAATATCCGAACAAATACACTTGTGCCTCATGGAGCAATGCTAAACGCCTATACCTACCCTACATGAATTTGTACTGGTCTTTTACAGCCACTAAGCTGTGTCAATGGCATACGATCTGGCGGTAATCAGATTTCTCTTTATGGCTCATGTTCCGATGTAAACATGCAAGCATGTTCAAATATTCTCACCAATAGCTGAACGCTTCCACATGGGACATTCCTCACTAAATATACTCAACCATTTGCTTTTGAAACAAATAACCAATATTGTACAGATTTTATAAAAACTATACAATGTGCTAATGGTACACGATTGGGAAACGAACCACAATTGACTACAGGATGTCAGAATGTAAGCGCATGATCATGTTTTGATGCATCCACAAACATCTATACTCCAAACTTTCAATTTGTCACGAAATATACGCTTGCTCAAGCTAGCGCTACCACCTCATGTACTGACTCACAACAACAATTTATCTGTAGAAATGGGGTACGATCTGGAGGTAATCCAAGTGATTATCCTATAACAACATGTAATTGATGTACACTACCCCAAGATCGATGAATAGCAGTGAATGAATGATGGCAAGGCATAGGATATTCTGCAACGTGAGCTGTATTTCCTAAATCATGTAATGATTTTTCTGCTACCTTATCATGTGATTGAGGAATACTAAACGGAAACTGGCAAACCTATAAATATGCTCAATGTACAGACATAGGAGGACTTGTAAATGGTATAGATCTCGCTATCGAAGAATCGCCAGGTATCCCTGGACAAGAAAACATCAGTGGAGGAATAATCGCTCAGTGATCTAGTCCACAAATCACTATTCTTTTTAAAAACAAATGAGATACTATCGTCAATCAGGCTATCGCAGATCCATGATTTCTATCCTGTGTACGACAAGAACAAAACCTCTCCGTATATGCGTCTAATCCTATTACGAGTTTTGTCGTCAATCCTGGCACCAAAGTAGGAGTAAATATCAGGATCAAATCACTCTTTACTCAAGCTCTAGGTATCAAAACATTGGAATGTACCCTCGACACTTCAATGATCATCGGTAATGATGTAAACCCTGCGAATAATATATGGTCAGGAACATTTGAAATCGTACAAGCAGATAGATTCGATCTCGCTTTGAGCAAAAGTATTGAATCCATCAGTAAAAATCTCGAAGCAGCTGAAGGAGCAAAATGAGCCCAATGAGCACAGAACTTTTTGTTCAATACTATCATGAATGTATTAGTACCGCTGATTATCATTCTAGGTATTCTTTCTGCAATCCTCTGATTTTATAAGCTCATGTTTTCTAGTGATGATAAAGCTACTAGTGAATGAACAAGATATATTATCTATGGAGTCATAGGAATCATTCTTATCATGAGTGCTAAATTTATTGGACAAAATGTGTTTGATTTACTCACCCCTGCAAGCGGTCAAATAAAATGATATGAGATAGCCAGTTGACTCTATGATAAAATACTCTATCCATTTATCAAATTTGCCATCTATCTTGTTTTGGGTGCAATGTTTGTCATCTTAGTATCACGTGTGATTACCTTTCTCTTTGGTAGTGATAGTGATGCGCAAAAGAAAGCATGAACATTGATTGGATGGAATGTCATTGCTATGTTGGTCATCATCTGAGCTAAGCAGATTGTGGAAGCAATTTATGGTAAACAAGATGCTGTGGTAAAAGATATCACCAACCTCTGAGAAGTATGATCAGGTATTCTTGCAGATAAAAACATACCTATCCTCTACCAAGTCATTAATTATGCATTGTGAATTGCTTCATTGGTTATCTTGGTCATCATCATTATCCAAACCGTTAAGCTTTTGACCAAACCTGATGATCCCGCACAAATAAAAAATATCAAAAATAGCTTACTTTACATGTTTATATGAATATTGCTTCTCGGTGCCGGATATCTTATCGTAAACTTCGCGATAATTAATTAATAGCGTATATTATATCTACTTTGTAAAAAGACAATCCATTAACAGGATTGTCTTTTTATTTTATTATCTGCTATTATTTAGATTTAACTACTGTTTTTTTTATGGGGAGATCATTGTGATGATCATATTGATGTGATTGTAATATTTTTTCTACTTCGTTGGTACTTGCATTTTTTATAAATATTTCTCTGAAGTTTTCCTGTATCCAATATATGGAGACTCACATCCATATCATTCACAATACCATAGTAAATGCTCTATCTCCCCATAAGAATTCTTTTGTTCCTATAATACATATAAGTGCCATTACTGTGGCTTCTATTTTATCACTCATATCTATCGCCTTAAATCCTGTAACAAACTCCTTATATGCTTTTTGTAAATTTTCTTTGCTTGCAAATATCGTAGTTAAAGATCCAAGTACTTTTTCCTTATCTGTTTTTTTTAATTTTCTCATATTTTTTCAAAATTGTCTTACGAACGCATTCCATTGGCGAGATGATCATTCAAATGCTATTCTTTTTGCCTCAGGAAATAATTCTTTTATTCTCTCTCCTTTTCGTTCAAATCATTTCTTATCATCTGTATTGATTACATCGTATAACAAATTTCTTATCTCTTGGATATCTTCATGGTACTTTTCTTTATATATCGCAAAATTTTCATCAGACTTTAATTCATCTACGAATTTTTTTATATCATCCTTATATATCTTATCAATCTCTTTCTCCTTGTCAGAAGTGCGTTCTTGCATATCTAGTGTATTCAATAATTCTGCCTTTGATTTTTTATTTAATACAAACCTATCATTAATCTTCTTTCTATAGTTTTCCCTATAGCATTTAGCTTCATGACTATTAGCATCAATCATTTATTATATATTATCAAATAAAATACTTTTTATATTATACATTGTTTTATAAATTTGTCAAATATTGTTATAATTGATGAAATTTATAACATGGAGAAAAAAGATATAGATCCTAACAACAGGAATATATATCGTATTGCTTTTTTTGGGTAGATTTATATACTGAAGCCACATTTATTTTTTGTAATTGTAAAAAATGCGTACTCTTTTGATTATTGTACTTATCGCTGCGTGAATAGCATTTATCGGATCAGTTTTACTTATGTCTCCAAAAGGCGGGCTAGGATTATGAATTGGTGGAATGGCTGGGGGAAATGAATATGGAAGTAAAAAAACTCTCGAAAATAAACTAAAAAAAGTTGCACTTATCACTGGGATTCTTTTCCTTCTTGCATCGCTTATTTTACCGTATACTAAGTAAGCAATGATAACAATCAAAAAAAAACTTGTAAGAGATATTCTTAGATATACATTTTTCTTGTCATTATTTTTTTGGATATTGATTACTATCTATATAGGATATCAATATGTTTGGGTATCTTCGACACAAGTAACTACTAAATGAGGCACATTTGTAGAAGGTATTTTTGGTAATACTTCATATCTTCCGTATCTTCGTAATGACATCCAAAGCAATTTTTATCAAGGTTTGCTTTTTAATTCTTGCCTCAAACCATCATATGATAATAATAATGCAACATATATCCCTAATTTCTGTACGGTTACCACAAAAGACAATCAAAATTATACCGTAAGTCTCAATAAATGATTTATCTGGTCTGATGGAACTCCTGTTTCTCTCGAAGATATATATTTTACCTACAACGATATTTTGCGTAATAATATGTGGGAGCTTTCTTTATTGAGCCAATATGCTACTACGACTGTGGTAAAAGATACAAGTACGACACTCCAGATAACTTTCCCCAATAAATCTTCGGATAACATTCTTTTTTTCACTAATTATATCCTTCCTCAGCATATATTAAAAAATGCTGAACTAAGTGATTATAAATCATTATTTGCTTTCAAACCAGTCTATAGTAATTGTGCTAATCTTGTCGCTCAGTCTAATGACGAATATAGTCTCGTCTTTAATCTCGTTAACTGTAATCAGACGAACTTAAACTTCTATCAAGTCAAAAATATGGTATCCTTTGATACATTTAAACAGACAATCAATAACTGAGATAAATCTATTATCGATGCATATGTTGGTGATGAAACATTGGATGGATATATGGCTAAAAGGATAACCACTAATCAACTTACTTCCATATTTTTCAATACTCGTTCTGACAAACTTCGTGTAAGGTGAAGAAGGGCGCTTTGATGACTTATAAAACATAATTTTTATAGTAGTGGATATGAGTCGTATCTTAAAAAAAATAATGATGGACTTTTTGATGTTTTCCAATCTACAGGAGCTGGCGTCAAAGATTTGCTCAATCGTGAATACAATGAGAATATCATCAATAAAAATGATTTGATAGATATCAATATTCAAAGCTTAGTTAAATCTATTTCCATCAAATGAATAAATCAGAAATTAGTCTATTTTATAGATACATGAGTATCTCTCCCTACAGAATTTGTCTTTGACAGGACGTATGATAGAATAACTATGGAATATAAATGAAAAACATATACACCAAAACATTTTGTAAAATGAGGTAGATCGTGATGGTATACTTTTGGTCTTAATGAAAAAACATTGTGAACAGGACTCAATAAATATAGTATCTATGGGTATGATAAAAACAAAAAAACACTTCTCGCTTCTTTAGACATCTACAATGTTATTCCTGAAATGACAGAAGAAGAGACTATTGTGGGCGAACCAGTAAAATTTACTGTAGTATATTATAGTACCTATATCAATGATTTTGTGGAGAAAAGATTACAAGAAATATTTACTAAAGCTGGTATCGAAGAAAATTTTATATTTGAAAAAATTACTACACCTCAAGAACTTCAGTGAAGACTTGTCGTAGGAGATTATGACCTTTTGATCAATACGGTAGATATGGGATTAAAAAATGATTTTACCAAACTCTTCAGTACAGATAAATCTGAGATCAATCCCTCTCAATATCAGAATCAAAAACTTACTACCCTACTCAAACAATACTCCGTAGCTGACGAATCATCCAAGAAAAAACCACTTACAGAAATCAATAGTATATATTCTAAAGATATGCCTCTAATTATTTTGTGACAAGAATATCTCACCATCAATTTCAAACCCCACATTATAGAAAAATTATTTAGCTCGGGAAGTGCATTTGATATAGATAAATACAATCGAAGAGAATATATCTATAAAAACATTAAACTCGTAAAAAATATGCATATCGATGGGAAAAAAATATGGAACATCGATAATTTCTCTAAATTTATTACTGATGCTCTACAATAATTTTTATCTTAAGATACGTATATGTGAATACTAGAGATAACAAATATTATTCAACTAGCTATCATCTTAGCGGTTTCTATTTGAATGCATGAATATGCACATGCATATGTTTCGTATCGCCTCGGAGATCCTACACCAAAATTACAATGAAGATTGACTCCTAATCCTCTTAAACATATTGATCCTATAGGATTTCTTATGATTTTTTTGATTCATTTTGGACGAGGAAAACCCGTACAGGTAAATCCTCTCTATTATAAGAATCCTCGCAAAGGAGAACTCATGGTTGCCCTTGCAGGACCTGCAACAAATATTGTCTTGACAATCATATGAATCCTCATCATGTTGATTTATGTAAAAATCATGGGAGGAACACCAAATGATATTTTTCTCAATACAGTAGACCCTATGATTGGCTTTTGGATGAGTTTTAGTTTACTCAATATCACACTCGCCATCTTCAATCTTATTCCTGTTGCACCACTTGATGGGTATAGATTAATAAAAATTTGGCGATATCAATGAGCAGCGTTTATGGAGAAATATGCCAATTTTTGACTTATATTTGTAGTTCTTTTGCTCTTTTTATGATCAAGTATTTTTTCTCAAGCTATCTATTTTGTGTTTACCTTTTTGTTTACTATGATTGGACAAGTATTTTATTAACGAAGCATAAAACATAATGAAAAATGAATAACGAATAATGAAAAATGTAGGAATTTATTATTTATTATTGAATATGTCTGAGAATATTCTTAAAATAAAAAGTTATGAATTTAGCATTAAAATTGTAAAACTTTATCAACACCTATCCCAATCAAAACAAGAATTTATTTTAAGTAAACAATTAATAAGATCATGAACGAGCATCTGAGCGTTAGTTCGTGAAGCTGATTTTTGACAATCAAGAGCAGATTTTATAAATAAAATGAGTATTGCTCTCAAAGAAGCTAATGAAACTTTATATCGACTTGATATTCTTTTACATACAGAATATATTACTGCTGATGAATATGAATTATTATATAATTTATGAGAAGAAATTTTAAGAATACTTGTAGCTACCATAAAAACAGCTAAAAAGAAAAATGGATATTAAATAAAAGATACCATCGTTTTTCATTTTTAGTTTTTAATTATTAATTAATTAGTATGTTAGATAAATTAGCATATATAGAAAAAAAATATCTAGAACTCAGAGAACAAATGATGGATCCTGAGATTATTTCTGATAATAAAAAATCTATCCAACTCAGTAGAGATCTTTCTTGAATGCAAGAAATTTATGACCTCTACCAAGACTATAAAAAAGCTCATCAGCAAAAACATGAAGCACAAGAGATGATAGACACAGAACAAGATTCTGAAATGCTTGAAATGGCAAAAGAACAACTCAAAGAAGCAGAAAATTTTATCGAAGATTTAGATAAAAAGATCAAAGTCGCGCTCCTTCCCAAAGACCCCAATGACGATAAAAATATTTATCTAGAAATCAGACCAGCAGCTGGCTGAGATGAAGCAGGATTATTTGCTACTGAACTTTTGAAAATGTATCTTGGCTATGCAACAAAAAAATGATGGAAACCAGAAATTGTAGAACAACAACTTTCTGATATCGGTTGAGTTAAATTTGCTATGGTCAAAATCAGTGGGAATAACGTCTATTCGATCATGAAGTTTGAAAGTGGAGTCCACAGAGTACAGAGAATTCCGACAACAGAATCACAAGGAAGAGTACATACATCAACAGTAACCGTTGCTATCATGCCAGAAGCAGAAGATTTAGATTTTCAGATTGATCCCAAAGATGTAGAGATGGATGTCTATGCAGGTTCAAGTAGCGGATGACAAAATGCTAATAAAAATCAGACATGAGTAAGGTTGCGTCATATCCCTAGTGGATTGATTGTAGACATCTGAGATAGTAAATCACAACTACACAATAAAGATAAAGCTTGGTCCGTACTCAAAGCAAGACTCTATCAGATAGAATTGGATAAAAAAACTGCTGAGACAAAATCACTTAGAGGTGACCAGATCGGTAGTGGTGATAGATCAGAAAAAATCAGAACCTATAATTATCCACAAGATAGAGTCACCGACCATCGTATCCACCAATCATGGTCTAATCTTCCGGTATTTTTGACGTGAGAAATCGACGACATGATCAACGCATTAGTTTTGGAAAATCAAACAAGATTATTGGAAGAAAGTATGAAATAAGGAAACCGTAAAAAAATGGGAGATAAGATAAGAGACTTGGGGAAAGATTTTATTTTTTTTGCTGATGTGATTATGAGCGATATACATACCACTATAGAAAAACAAGCACAAGATTTTATCAATTGATATGTCTTAGCTGTATCTGAAAAATACAAAAATGTTTGTCTTACTTATTTTACTGCGACTAATTCTGGGAAAAAAGAAGATTATGCCATTGCTGCTGAAACACAATTAGATCGAGAAAGAATTTATACCAGACAAGAAGATTTTCAACAGATCAAAAAATTTAGAGAGGCTACTATTCATGACCCTCTACTCAAACGTCAGATTGAACTCCTCTTTTTGTCCTACCAATCAAGACAAATGGACGAAAAAGTATTAGAAGATATGATAACATTACAAAATACCATAGAAAACAAATTTGCTACATTTAGAGCAGAAATAGAAGGCAAAGAATATACAGACAATCAAATAGAAGAAATACTCTCTAATTCTACAAATACTGAAGACGTACAAAAAGCATGGTTGGCGAGCAAAAAGATTGGAAGCATAGTCGCTGGTGATGTCCTTGAGATAGTTAAAATGCGTAATCAATTAGCACAAAATCTGTGATATAAAAATTACCATGACATGAGTCTGCGCTTGGATGAACAAGATCCTGATGAAATAAACAAAATATTTGATGATCTCGATATTCTTACTCGTGATGCTTTCATTAAAGAAAAATCAGATATTGATGAGTATCTTGCAAAAAAATTTACTATCGAAAAAGAATCATTGATGCCCCGACATTATCAGAATAGATATTTTCAAGAGGCACCACATATCTACGGAGTCGACATTGATAGCTATTATAAAGATCAGGATATCGTTGAACTTTCACGCAAATATTATGAAAGTCTATGATTGCCTGTGGAACATATTTTGCAGGTAAGCGATCTCTATGAGAGACCTGGAAAATATCAACACGCCTACTGTACTAGTGATAAATTATGAACTGTTCGTATATTGTGTAATATTAAAGCAAATGCTAAATGGATGAATACACAATTACATGAACTAGGTCATGCAGTCTATGATACATGTATTGATTCTACACACACACCCTATATCTTGTGTGAACCAGCACATACGTTTACCACAGAAGCAATCGCTATGATGTTTGGAAGGTTTGCATCTAATCCTCAATGGATACAAGATATGCTTCATATCTCTGAAGATGAAAAACAAAAAATTGCAGATACATGTTTTCGTACCCTTCGTTTGGAACAATTAGTTTCTTCACGTTGGATGCAAGTGATGTATCGTTTTGAAAAATGTATATATGAAAATCCCGACCAAAATCTTAATGATCTACGATGGGATCTTGTAGAAACATATCAGATGATGAAACGTCCTCCTCAACTTCCTGAAGCTGCAGATCGAGCATCCAAAATCCATATAGCCTGTTATCCTTGTTATTATCACAATTATATGCTCGGTGAATTGCTCGCTTCACAGCTCTATTATCATATCGTTTGACAGGTACTCCATTCGACAGAATATACCTTCCAAAGTTTTTATAATAAGCCAGAAATCGGAGAATATCTCAAGAAAAACATATTTGCTGTTGGTCGTACCTATCACTGGAACACTATGATTGAAATGGCTACGGGTGAAAAACTTACCCCGAAATATTATGCACAACAATTTGTACAATAAACATGAATCAAAAAATCATTTGCAAATAAAAAAATAATATCTATTATTCAATTATATTAGACTAAAAAAAACCACTGTTTTTGAAGACTATCACAAAATATCAGGTAGTACCAGTTGTTTCTCTTAGTCTTTTTTTAATTTTTTTGGAAAAATATCATGAAATTGATTTTCGTCACGGGAGGAGTAATCTCTGGTCTAGGAAAATGAATAACTGCAGCCTCGATAGGTAAACTTCTCAAAGCATGTGGATATGGCGTCAATATCATGAAAATGGATCCCTATCTTCAGATAGATGCAGGGACGATGTCTCCTTTTGAACATGGAGAAACCTTTGTGACTACAGATGGATTTGAAACCGATCTTGACCTCTGACACTATGAAAGATTTATAAATCAGAGCATGACTAGTAAAAGCAGTGTTACCTCGTGACAAATCTATCTATCTGTGATCGAAAAAGAGAGAAGAGGTGATTATCTATGAAAAACCGTACAAGTAATCCCTCATATCACCAATGAAATCAAGGATAGAATAAAAGCTTTTGCAGCAGAGACTGAAGTCGCTATAATAGAGATAGGGGGTACAATATGAGATATTGAATGACTCCATTTTATTGAAGCAGTGAGACAACTTCATCATGAATTGGGAAGAGAAAATGTAATGATCGTTCATGTTGTCCCTATGATTACTATTTCTACTTCCGGTGAAATGAAATCAAAAGCTATCCAACATTCTGTCATCAAACTCAGAGAATTGGGTGTACATCCAAGTATACTTGTCTGTAGAACACGCGAAGCAATGGACCAAGATCTCAAAAATAAATTGTCTATGTTTACAGATATAGAACCTGAATATATCATAGAAGCACTTGATCAACAAACCATTTATCAAGTACCGCTCGCTTTACATAAGCAAAATATCCATCTTCTTATACAAAAAAGACTCTTTTGACAAGAAAGAGAACCAGACATGGAAAACTGGAAACAATTGGTATATACCGTCATGCATCCAAAAAAAACTATACATATTGCCTTGGCAGGGAAATATACCCATCTCACAGATAGTTATATGAGCGTTATTGAGGCGCTACAACATGCATGAGTCGCTTTTGATAGTACTATAAAAATACATTTATTGGACACAGAAGCATTTGAAGAATATAATCGAGAAAACAAACTTTCTACCTATATAGAAGAAAACAGTATTACATGATTTGTTGTGCCTGGATGATTTGGTTCAAGAGGAACGGAATGAAAAATTAATATCGCTGACTATTGTAGGACCAAAAATATCCCCTATCTATGATTGTGTCTCGGATTACAAATCGCTGTCATCTCTTTTGCAAGACATGTGTGCTGAATACCACATGCTAACTCTACTGAATTCGATAGTGCAACACCAGAGCCTATCGTAGATACTATGGAGGATCAAAAATATATTACTCAAAAATGATGAACTATGCGTCTATGAGAATATGAAGCACTACTAAAAAAATGAAGCCAAGTACATGCCTTATATGGTCAAGAAAAGATCAAAGAAAGACATCGTCATAGATATGAAGTACATCCTAGCTATCATCACATCCTCGAAGAACATGGTATGAGCATCAGTGGTGTTTCGCCAAATGGAAAACTAGTAGAATATATAGAATTGGCAGACCATCCCTATTATATTGCAACACAATCCCATCCAGAATTCAATTCTAGACTAGATAAACCGCATCCCCTATTTTTGGGACTGATACAAGCATCATTAAACTAATGAACAATGAATAATTAATAATGAATAATGAATAATGAATAATGATGGTATTTGCTGGAATGGACTATAGCACCACAATGGTTTGTAAAAGCAAATACCTCCTGACTCTAAAGAACCAGGTTGACGATATAGTCCTCTTCAACCCCGTACTTTAGTGCGGGGAGCTATACTATACTATTCTACTGCCAAGGAAACTATATTTTCCTACTATCATACGCTCGGTGAAGCACCGCTTGTCTCTGCCTTTTTCTGCAGTCTCGGTCTAAAGGATAACATCATTTTTTGATCTGAACGATATGTCTTTTGATCGCTCTTCGGCGTTTAATCTGACGCTGGTCATCGGGACATCTTCTCCCCATATAATATCTACAGTATCGTTGAAACCACCCTCTTGGATCTTCCTCATATATTCGTCATTTTTCCTGTCGAAATTTGAGTGGCATAGATGCACTGACTCAAAAAAAATTGAGCTTAGGATTCTTTTTTTCAGGAGAAAGTTTCGCATTTTTGAACCAAGTAACAGGAAATTCTTTCTGACAATCTGTCATATATTTTCCCCCAAATACACCCATCTCGAGCATCTCTTGTGGTGTCAATTCGGGGTGAAATATCGGATCAAAATGTTGTCCAACAGGCTGAGTCAGATAATAGGTATATCATTTTTGTATATTGTCGTTGACGACTATTTTCTTTTTCATGAAGAAACTATATTGAGTGAAGTTTCTTTTTCAAGAAAAAAACTCTACATTTCTGTAGAGTTCTTTTTTATATATTTTTAGCTTTCAACTTTGAACTTTAAGCTTTGAACTAGTCCTATTCAGCGTCCATAGCTTTGATTTTTCCAGATCTTTCTTCAATGATTTTCTTTGCTACATTATCTGGAACCTTTTCGTATGATGCGAAGCTCATAGATGATTGAGCTCTTCCTTGTGTATTTGATCTCAAATCTGTAGTGTATCCAAACATTTCGGATAAAGGAACTTTCGCTTTGATAACTGCTGCGTTTCCTCTCTTGTCTTGTCCTTGGATCATTCCTCTTCTAGAAGAAAGATCTCCCATTACATCTCCAACATAGTCTTCTGGCGTCACTACTTCTACATCCATGATAGGTTCCAAAATACATGGACCTGCTTTCATAAATGCATCTTTGAATGCTCTATAGGTAGCTATTTTGAAAGCAATTTCTGAAGAATCTACATCATGATATGATCCATCATAAGGAATCACTTTTACATTGATGATAGGATATCCTGCCAACACTCCTTGAGCAACTGTTTCTTTTGCTCCTTTGTCGATAGCTGGAATAAACTCTTTTGGAATTGTTCCTCCGGTTACTTCGTCTTTGAATTCATACTCCTTTTCCATGTTCTTTTCAAGTCTCAATAATACATGTCCAAATTGTCCTCTACCTCCTGTTTGTCTCTTAAATACTCATTCTCCTTTAGCATCTTGAGTAATCGTTTCTCTATATGCAACTTGTGGTTTCCCTGTTGATACTTCTACTTTATGTTCTCTCTTGAGTCTATCTACGATAATCTCTAGATGTAATTCTCCCATTCCTGCAATAATCGTTTGATTACTTTCTGGATCAGAAAAATATCTGAATGAAGGATCCTCGTAGGCAAGTTTTGAAAGAGCAATACCCATTCTTTCTTGGTCAGATTTAGTTTTTGGTTCGATAGCGATATCGATCACTGGTACAGGAAACGTCATTTTTTCAAGAATAATAGGATTCTTCATATCACAAAGTGTATGTCCTGTTCTTGTGTCTTTGAGTCCCAAGAATGCACAGATATGTCCTGCATGTATTTCTGATATTTCTTCTCTCTTGTTTGCATGCATAAGCAACAATCTTCCTACTCTTTCTTTTTGTCTTGTAAGTGGATTGAGTAAGGTATCTCCTGTTTTTATAACACCTGAATATACTCTTACAAAAGTAAGTGTACCTACAAATGGATCAGTAGCTATTTTGAAAGCAATAGCTGAAACTGGCTCAGTATCATTGGGTTGTCTTTCAAGTATTTTAGTTTCATCATCTGGATCAATTCCTTTCATAGATCCTCTATCAAGTGGACATGGTAAGAAATCAAGTACTGCATCAAGCACTAATTGTACTCACTTGTTTCCAAGCGCTGAACCACAAAGAATAGGATATAGATTACTTGTTATTGTTCCTTTTCTAATAGCTTTTTTGATAAGTTCTATAGATGGATCTTCTCATGCGAGAAATTTCTCTGCTAATTCATCGTCAAACATAGATACTTTATCAATCATCTCTTCTCTATATTTTTTTGCTTTTTCTAGCATATCAGCTGGTATTTCTTCTTCATGTACTTCTATCCCTTTATCTCCTGAAAACGTATACATTTTCATAGTAAGCAAACTAATAATTGCTTTGAATTCATCTGCTTGTCCCACGGGAAGTTGAAGAACAACTCATTTATCCGTGATTCTAGATTTGATAGATTCTACCGACATATAAAAATCAGCACCTAACTTATCCATCTTGTTTGCAAAAATGATTCTTGGCACACCATATTTGTCCGCTTGTCTCCAAACTGTTTCTGTTTGTGGTTCAACTCCTTGAGAGCTATCAAGCAACGCTACTGCTCCATCAAGGACTCTCAATGATCTTTCTACTTCAACCGTAAAATCTACGTGTCATGGAGTATCAATGATATTAATATGATAATCATGCCAAAAACAAGTAGTTGCAGCAGAAGTAATCGTTATACCTCTTTCTTTTTCTTGTTCCATCCAATCCATTTCTGCAGCACCATCATGTACTTCTCAAATTTTGTGTTTCTTTCCTGTATAAAATAACACTCTTTCAGTGGTAGTCGTTTTACCTGCATCAATGTGAGCCATGATTCCAATGTTTCTCACCTTGTCCAAGGATTTTTGCTCGGCCATAATAATAAGATAATAAGAGTAAAATACATATACCTAAAGGTATAATTTCGACGTTTGAAAATTTCTCATATTTTCCAAATTTTCATTGCGTCTCAAATATAGTTTTTTTTCTATAAAAAAAACTTTTGTCTGGGCAAGCATACCAAATAGCTTGCCTTTTTCAAGAGAAACTATGATAATACTGATTTGATGACGATAGAATTGTTTACTATTTGATGTTTTACATTTTTCAAAATTTTATCGTTGTTTATATCTGTTTTTACTCCAGCAATAGTCCTTAATGTCAATTTTCCTTCCTGTATGAGTATTCATCCCTGATTAGTCGTTTTGGTTTCTGGAAGTTTTCCTAGAAAGCCAATAATATTACTGAGTTGTGCTCAGAGTTTTTTTTCTTCTTGAGGAGAAAGTGCTATGCAAGAAAGTTTTTGAAGACGTTGAATTTCTTGGGTAAAATCAGTCATTGATTATCATAATAATAAAGCAATGAAAGTATACAAAAATCTTCAAATCTTTCAATACAAAAAACTAATCCATATTTGACAAAAAAGAATATTTTGAATATAATTATTATATAAATATTTTATAAT
>CALMEO010000021.1 GCA_937862935.1 uncultured bacterium
ACATCCCGACTATTTATTTTAATGGATGGTCGGGACGTCGCGCAGCTAAACGTTAGAGGACATCTATATTCTGATTTAAATCGGAATTTTTTTTATTTTTTCAGAGTGGAGGAAAAAAACAAAGTGAATATTGACTTTTAATAGGAAATATATATTATAAGAAAAATAATTAAAACAAAAGGAGGTTACTATGTATATGCACATGACCATTACCCCAGTCTCTAATATAAATTTTGAAAAAGGTTCGGTAATAGATAATGAGAATGTTTCAACAATAATCAAAGACTGGGAAGATAAAATCAAAGTAAAAACCCACGGTAAAAAAGGAATCGAAGAAATCAAAGTATCAAAAGTTTCATTATATGATAACATTTTGATTCTTTGTGGACTGGAATTCAAAATACTACATGGGTTAAGCAAAGATTAATCACTGGGGAGAATTTCTCCCTTTTTTTAAATCATTGAAACCTCCTTTCTAATTCATATATTTCCAGTAAATATTACCACTCAAAAACAAAAAAATAAAAAAAGAAATATCAATCGTCAGAACATAGACGTAAACCTCACAATAAATGCTCGGTCCTCTAACAGCTGCTACCCGAACACGCCTCCTCCATAACAAATTTTTCAAAGGAATTCGGCGCTTCAGACTAGAGGCGAACGTTACTTTAAAAAAATTTCTTCGTAGCATCTACTATTGCATCGAGATCACTACTACTAAACCTCTTGTATTTTTTACTAAGACTTCAGTTTTTTTTGGTTTTATCAAGAAAATCTAGTTGTCCAGTAAGTCCTGAAACATAGGTCGTTGTAAAAGTATAGAGGTCTTTAATAGGTTTCACATATTCAGATTTTATCAAAAATGTTTTATTATTGAGTGTCACGGGTTTGATATTAAAAAGATAATATAATGCATTACTAGGATTTGGTTTGCCTGCAGTATAGATATCAAGAATTTTATCATAAAATTTATTTGACTGAAAATCTATCACCGACCGATCCAATTCTCCGAGTGTTCGATGTTTCAAGCCATTGGTGAGATCTACGTTGAAATATATTGCACCAGCAATCCTCGTCTCTCTCAGGAGAAAATCCTTGAGTTGGAGTAGCCAGGTGTTTTTAAGGTCTGAATTGTTTGTATATACTTCGAGAGATTTGTTGAAGTTATATGCTCAGGTGTAATTTACTGCGGTTGTCCCTACTTCATCTACGAAGATAGGCTTGTTAAATTTTTTGAGTCTATCCAATGTCTTTCGCCCTGCAGCGTTTACTATCTGGTCAGGTGTCCCTCGTCGTCTATTACTATTCCCTTTCCCTCGATTGTAAAAAGTTACTCACATAAGATCTACATATTTGTCGCCAGGATAATAGTCTTCAAACGTTGGACATTTTAATTTTGCTTTAACATTTTGCTGACAATGGAGGAATGTTGCAGTCTGAGATGGCTTAGCTCACTTTGCTGGGAGATCCCATGCATTCACCGACATATCAAATAAGATATTATTTTGATCAAGTCCCTCCGTCCTAGAAAGATTTCGTACATGAATTCGTGCCTCTTGAAAATCTTTGGGATTGGAGCTTCGAGGATATCGTCCTCCGTTCATCTCATGCATGGTACGGAAAATAACCCTGAGATTATTTTTTTTTACATCCTGAAAAAACTGTGTATATTGTTTATCAAATTTTCCTGCAGATACCTGTGCTGCGGTAAACATGTCTGGTGAAATAGAGATATGATAGATTTTATCTTCTCCAAGTTCTTTATTGAGTTTATTCATCATATTCTCTACATGTGGTCATCGTGGATCGAAAATAAAGGACACGATAGGGATATCGAGTTTGTATTCTTTCTCTATACGCTGGATATTCTCGATACTATTATCGAAAGATTTTATCCCAAAAAGATACGCGCTTGCGCGAGGGCTAAGAAAAAAGGTAAAAACACAAAATATCAACAGGATTCAAATTTTTATTTTCATACGAATAATGGTTTTATAGTATAAATTGTATATTAGTAATTGGGTATTCTTATAGTTCTGTCACGGTTGTTCCTACAAATCCAGCTTTTTGTCCTTTGCCTATAGGTGTTCTCCAGAGTTTGAGCAGCAGGTTCGGCAATTTTATTTGTTTATCATACGTGATATCGATAAATAGTGTTGTTTCTATCACTAGTTCTTCTGGAGTGAGATAGATATTTTTTATTTTCCCTAGATCAGGAGTGATACTAAATTTTCTATTTCCCAAATAGAGTACCATAGATTCTACTGGGCGATTAATATTTCTTGGACTGATATCAAACTTTTCTGGCAATCTCAATGATTGGATACTTTCTTGGCTTAACTTTTTCCCTTTAAGATTTCATTCATCTCGATAGTAATCAATATGTTTTCCTCACATCGGTATCTGTTGTATAGCATTAAGATGCTTGAGTGTTTCCCTTATCCCATGTTTGAAGATTATCTCATATGATATCACTGATTCGACACTCTCTGGATCTCCTGGAGATACTTTATCTTCTTGGTATTCTAAACTAGTTACTTCTTGTTGTGATGATGCTATGTTTGCCTGTGTCGTATATTCTGCAGAAGGATTCATCAATAATACAGCGGTCAGGTATGCACGTATGATTGGCAGAATACGATTCTTTTCCTCGTATTGATTTGCTCTATTATGATCTTCATTGATTTTTGAACGCATATGCTGGTATTCCTCTATCAAATAAAATACTTGAAGTATACATTATATACTATTTTTTATCTTATTTTTTTTATTTGATGAATATGGTGTATACATTTACAAAAAAATATCCAGCCATAATCACACTCACTACTATTTTCAAAAGACTTCAACTGACAAATCCCACAAACGATCCTCGTGCTGATCTCAGTGCATGATTGTGCTGTTTACCTGCATACTTTTCTCCGAGATATGCTCACAAAAATGGTCCTCCAATCAATCACAATAATCAAAATGGTCAGATAACGATACCAAAAATGGGTAGAACAATAACTGATACTACGAGTCCTATATTGCTTCCACGTACTCCTCGCTTAGTTCCTCCAAATTTTTTGGTCCCTCGTGCAGGGATGATATAATCAAGAATAGTAAGAAACATAATAATCAATGCCCAGACGATGAAGAATGTCCGACTAAAGGGATGGAAAGAAGTCAACTGCAAAAGTATGAATGCAACATACGCAAGCAATGGTCCTGGCAATACTGGTAGAATAGATCCGATGATACCAACGATACTCAAGAGCGCTCAAAGGACAATAAGAACGATATCCATACACATGAATGAAAAATTAAAAATGAATAATGAATAATTATGGTATGTCTTATTTATGGACTATAGTGATTCTGTATATGCTATCAACTTTTTTTATCGTGTAAAAGAAAAACTCCGTGACACATGCGTTCACGGAGTCTGCCTCACGATTGGAGGCGATAATATCGGTAGGATACCACACCGATCATTATCATAGTCTGATACACCCCGCAGCTCTGCTGGCTGGGTAAGGGATTATCTTATGATGGATGAGTTTTACTCCCGTCCTATCAAACCATAATAACTAGAGGGCTC
>CALMEO010000022.1 GCA_937862935.1 uncultured bacterium
GATATCTATATTGTTTTAGCTACCTTTGGTGTAGTATTTAAAGGGAAATAATATGATTGTACACAATAAAGGTAAATATATCATATATGTATCTGAAAAGAATGATGGAACAGCGAGAGAAATTCCAGGATTTATCTATACAAAACAAGTACATGGGAATAATATATATTTATTAGAGCAACATATTGATTTCATCGATTCGGAAAACGATGGTATCATTTCAAATCTTCTCAACATAAAGATTGGGGTTTTATTGGCAGATTGTAACGGTATTATTATCATGTGAGAAAACCGATATGGAGTAATTCATGCATGACGAAAATGATTACAAAACAGTATCATCAAGAAAGCATTAGATACGATACAAAGCAAAGGAGAAAAAATATCATGACTACAAATATATATATGACCATCAATAAGACAATGTTGTTATGAAGTAGGAGAAGAATTTTTATGATATTTTGATAAAAAATACTTGAGTAAACATGGGTGAAAATTATATTTTGATATGATATCCAATATTCATGACATACTCATAAAAGCATGAATACAGAAGCAGAACATAGAAATTCATCCAGATTGCACAGCTTGTTCAGATAAATTCTTTAGTTATAGGAAACAAAATAATAATCAAAGAATAGTAGTTGGTATAGAAAAGCAAAGCATTTAACCGTATATAAAGACATGGGTTTAAGTGAACAAACAAAAGGAATACAATCATTCATAGCGACACATCACGATTTGAATAAGGTACGTGGAGAAGATATGTCAGATTTTTATATTACATTAATTGATTGTATTGTAGATCACAATCACCTCTATTACATTGAAAACAATCCCATAATCTCAGATAAAGAATATGATGAACTTTTTGCCTATCTCAAAAAGATAGAAGAGCATTTCCCGCAAATTATTACATCAAATAGCCCAACACAAACATTAGTAGGACAAGTAAGCGAAGGATTTACACAAGCAAAACATAGCACAAAATTAATGTCATTAGAAAATACATATAACGCTAAAGATCTCTACGATCGAAATGAAAGAGTAAGAAAAATACTGGAAAAGAATCTACCAGACTCATCAGAAATCTCTTACAGTATTGAGCCAAAATTTGATGGATTAAGTGTAGAACTTATCTATGAAAAATGAGTATTTAAACAAGCAATAACTCGTGGCGATGGACGAGTTGGTGAAGATATTACTACTAATGTACAAACAATAAAAAACATCCCAAAAAAATTAAAATTACCCATCAATATTCATGTAAGATGAGAAATACTCATGCCAAAATCTGTATGGGGAGAACTCAATAAAGAAAGAGAAGATGAAGGAGAAATTCCTTTTGCCAATACAAGAAATGCAGCTGCAGGAAGCATTAAACTCTTGGATTCATGAGAAGTAGCCAAAAGAGGGTTAGTATGCTATATATATGACACTTTAGGCGAATTTGATGATACTATTACTATAGAAAAACTATGATTACCTATTTTTCCATGGAAAAAAGAAACGAAGAATATTGATGATGTTATCAAAATATGTGAAGATGAAACCACAAAGAAAGAATTAGAAAGTAAGGATATAGAATTTGATGGATTAGTTATTAAAATACAAAATATACAACAACGTACATATATCTGAGCAACCGACCATCATCCAAGGCGAGCCGTAGCATACAAGTTCCCTGCACAACTGGCAGCTACACAAATTACTTCCGTAGATGTTCAAGTAGGAAGAACTGGAATCCTTA
>CALMEO010000023.1 GCA_937862935.1 uncultured bacterium
TCCCCTTACGCCCTGCCATATATTTAAATTAGCATTATTGCTAATTTTTTTTATTTTTTGAATGACAGTTGACGAAAATAAGAAGATATTGCATTATAGAGCAAATTTACTAGTATTGGACATGTTATGTATTTTTATATTATAACAATTTTCAATGAAAGTACTTTACTGGATTTTTTTGATCCTTTTAGTAGTTGGAGGTCTTAACCGAGGACTATACGCATGGTTAGATCTTAATCTTGTAGCCACTGTATTTCCTGATGTAGTAACTACAAGTGTAGATGCTGCAGGTGCAGAGACTAGCGTTACAACTATGAATATGATTGCAAAGATTGTATACTCATTAGTTACTGTAGGAGCAATCCGAACTCTTATAGCAAATTTCGGAGGAAACTGCTGCAAAAAAGCATAATACTAAAAAGAATACAAAGGACTCCTTCTCACGAAGGAGTTTTTTTCAAAAAAAATTCTAGAAAATAAGAATTCACAAAGAAAAAATAGACTAAAGAACTCTACAAAACAGAGAGATATAAGTCTGAAACAAAAATAAATATATAGCTTGACATTATAAACAAAATAAATATAAAATATTCATTGAAGCATAAAAAACAATAAAAAAATATTTTTATATATTTACAAAAAAAATGACATGAATCAATAGATATGCAGAAGAGAATCAAGACGCTCAAAGATTTAAAAAAAACGGAGAAATGTTGTCAGAAAAATTATTAGCATCAAAAAATGGAAGATGTGCAACTGAATGGCAAGATCAAATATTTCAAACACTTAGCCTAGAAGACATTGCACAATGGGATAGAGAAAAAGCAGAATTATTCAAAGATGGTAATGCAAATATGAGAAAAACACACAGACCTGATTTAGATTAATAATAATCACTATGACAGAAAAACAAACGAATTGAAAAGATTTTCTGATACAATCAGATCCTCAAGAAAGATGAAAGATAGAAAATAATGAACAATCAATAACAAAAAATCTTCAAACGAAAGAAAGTTTTTTTAATAATGACTTAGCAACACTTCTTGGGCAAGGACCAATCAAAAGAACACCAACAAGAAATACTATCGAAAAGATAGAAATAGAAAATACGTCAGAAATGGATGCACAAATAAAAGAAAATTTTTGAGAAAATCAAGAGCGTATTATTTTTTAAGCATATTTGTTTTCCAATCCTCCACTATCTTATGAAGATACACAATATTATGAAGACTAAGAAGTATGCCTCACAGCATCTCTTTTTCTTTTATGAGATGATGGAGATATGCTTTAGTAAAATTTTTACAGGTATAACATCCACAATCATCAGTGAGTGGAGTAAAATCCTTAGTATATTTAGCATTAGTTATCTTGATATTTCCTCCAGCAGCAAAAGCTTGTCCGTGTCTACCCAATCTTGTAGGCAACACACAATCAAACATATCAAATCACTGTTCTATAGCATGAGTGATATCTTCAGGAGTACCTACTCCCATCAAATATCTCGGTTTATCCTGAGGTAGTTTGGAAGCAGTAAAAGCTACCACTTCCCTGATCAAATCCTTACTCTCTCCAACACTTACTCCGCCGACAGCAATTCCATCCCAAGCATAGTCAGAAAGAAAATCTATCGATTGTTGTCTGAGATCCAAGTAAGTACCTCATTGTACGATGGGAAACAATACCCCACGGACATCATCATATTTTGGTTTAAGATGATCAAATGCCCTTTTTGCTCGACGATGGGTCATTTTCATATGTTGTTCTATAGTTGTTTTATCCGCACCAGAAGGAGAACACACATCCAAAACCATCATAATATCTGATCATAAATTACACTGGATATCTACGACACCTTCAGGGGTAAACATATGTTTAGATCCATCATACGGTGAACGAAATTTCACGCCCTCTTCGGTCAGCTTCATGTTTACTTCATGTGCTCAAGAATCCATTAGTCATTGGTCATTGGTCATTGGTCATTTAGTTTTATTTAGTCATAAAGAAAATACCTGAAATCCACCACTATCAGTAAGGATAAGTTTATCCCAGTTTTCAAATGTATGTAATCATCATGCCTCTTTAACGAGTTCATCACCAGGACGTAAGTACAAATGAAAAGTATTGGCCAAGATCAATTGTATCTCAGGCAAATCACCAATATATTTAGGATCTTTGAGCATATCTAGAACCATTCATTTGATAGTCGCCTTAGTTCCCACAGGCATAAAAACTGGGGTTGTCAAGGTAACTCAATTGAGTGTTATCTGTCAAACTCTTGCATTTCACTTCTGTTTGAGTATTTTAAAATCAAGCTTAGACATAGTATTTTTAGTATATTAAAAAGTGTAGAAATATATAGGATTATACGAGCAGATTTCAATTCATTTAGTCGTTTAATCTTTTAGTCGTTTAATCTTTTCATTATGCTCAATCAAATCAAATCAGCGCTTGCAAAATACTGCAAACCTGAAGAAAAAAAGTGATTATTTTTCTCTGTTTTTGATGTAAACGGAAAACTCCTCGCTTCTCATGGAGCCATAGAAACCGACAAAACTACCAACGAGCTTTCTGATCTCATCTACAACGGTTTGCTTGCTAAGTACGAAAATACTACCAAGACTATAGTGATCGATATCATCCAATCATATATTCAAGAAACCGACATCAACAAATTACTTTCTCTCCCCACCAAAGACTATGGAGTATTTATGATAAACGATGAAACCAAAAAATCTTGAGCAATATTGCCAAGCACCAAAGGTGTTGCCGACATTAAAACCGCACTCACACTCATCAAACAAAAATATGGCATCAGTGGTAATGTCAGTATGTATAGTTTCAGAACAGAAAGAGTCACCGTAGGAGTATAAAAAAACAAATATATTGTAGGGGCAAATAGCATTTTCTTGTATATAAATCCAGGACAAATCACGACATCGCACAAAGCACCCATTTTGGTATAGTATACGCAAACATAGTGCCTGCCCCGCAGGATTGCGGGGTCGCTTTTTGTACCATTACCGCTTCTATGACGACA
>CALMEO010000024.1 GCA_937862935.1 uncultured bacterium
ACTAGCTTCTGTGCGACATAGAGTGTCGTCATAGAAGCGGTAATAGTACAAAAAGCGACACGGTATTGCGTATAATGTCCTAAAATGGGTGGTTTGTGCGATGTCGTGATTTGTCTATTTTCCAAATATTTTCTCTTACTTCTTAACTTCTATATATATCTTGATGGTTCTCGTACTATTATCTTCTATACTGCCCATTTGGTAAAATAGTCCATTGGCAAATGGTGCGTAGAATGGTGTCTGATAATAGATATCGCCGGTTACATTCGTTACTTTGATGTATTGTGGGAAATATGCGGTTGCTTTTGTTTCTCGTCGCTTCTTTACTTTGCCTATACCTGGTTCTTCATAGATACCTGGTTTGAGTCCAAGGATAGCCAATTCTCTGTTGGTGATAGTTATTTCATATTTTTTGCCTAAGTCTTCAATAAACGAAGGATAATACTCTGGGATCTTGAAGGTATAAGAGATCGTGATCGTGTAGTTTCCGTTTTTGAGATCACGGATATCTACGATGTCACTTTTGCTCTCTTTTTGTGTCGTCCCGTGTTCATCTTGTATTTGGATATGTTTGGTGATAAAACCGTCGATTTTGTTATAACTTACGTTGGTATCCCAAAAATAAAGGTAATTTGGATCAAATATATTTGTTACCTTGTGTTTATTCATCACCGCACTGAGTCCTGTAGAGACATTGGAAAGATATATGGTAATAAATTGTTTATTAGCTATTTCATCGAATCTATTGATGACATTTTTTATAATATTTCATTTCTGATTATCAAAATATTGTTTGATCTCTTTGATGTAGAGTTCCTTTTTATTTCCACGAACTTCCTTTCTGATCAGATCGACTGATGCATTGAGAAATTGTCGTTCTTGTGCTTTTGATTTGAATGTCGTAAAGAAATTTTCCATCAAGTCTGATCTGATGAAAATCACCCCTTTGATATTTTGATGTAATAATTTGTTGTATAGATCTGGCTGCATTGTTTGCTCTACTTTTGACATTTCATAGGTCTTGTTAAACATCAATTCGTAGAGATCTTTCAGATTTTTTCCATCGATATCACTAAATCCAAACTTGTTTCCTGCAATAAATCCTATTTTGCGATCTGGCAAAAAGGGTGCTGTCCATTCTGGGGCTATGATACGCGTCCTGTATGCTATAAAGTCTGGATAATAAGAATCTACAATTTCCAGTGTCTTGATATGTCCTTGATCTATTTTGATAAATGCGAATGATCAGAAAAATCATCCATTGGGTCTTTTTTCGTTGGTATTTTGTAGGATGACTAGATAATTGAATGATTGATTCTTGCCTAAAAGTTCAAAGAGTTCTTTTTGATAGATTTTGAGATCTGAAAATAAATTCATCAATTTATCATAATTGGAAAATCAGACCCTTTTGAGATATTCTTTGTTTTGTTCTATATATTCTCGACAGAGATTAATTTCTTTTTCTTTGGTGATGAAAATATTTTCTCCTTTGATGTAGCTCTGGATGATATCATCCAAAGTAAGCAAAAAATGGGCGAGATCTTTATCAAAGGTCCAAAAATAAAATGCTATCTGTCCCAAATCTTCTTTGAAAACATCTATTTTATCTTTGGTAAAAAGTATTCCACTTATTTTAGCAAAAAATGTAAAAAAAATGAAACATATACCTATAAGTATGACAAATGTTCCATTGATATACTTTAGATTACTTTTCCAAGTTTTTTTTGGTGCTTGCGTGATTCCAAAATCTTTCATATGTCGTGGAAGAATAAGATATACCAAGTGTTTTACCTATTTCTTTTTTCTAAACAAGTAATTTTTTGTACAAGATAGGAAATATATCTCTTTTCTTTTGTTTTTTGCCCTATCTAAACCATTTACCGTGTCTTTTTGTACTTTTTTGGGGCTTATTTTCTTTTTTTGCTTGAATTTACATATAAGATTGTTATATACTCAACCAGCTTTGTTTTTTTTGTATTTGTAAAATACCTCTATATCCCATATTCTTTAGGTGTTTTGCTTTATAGTCTTTCTGTACTTATATATTGTCAAAGCTAGGTTTCGTTTTCTTCTAGTGTTTATCTAGGAGTGGATGATACTACTATAAATATAAATAGTATGCCAGCTCTGCTAAAGCCGAGTTTTAGTCCGCTCAGTGGTAGTGGTACTATAGGTAAATTGGGAGCTAATGATATTATTATAAATAGTATGCCAGGGTAGCTCAGTGGTAGAGCAGAGGCCTGAAAAGCCTTGTGTCGGCAGTTCAATTCTGCCTCCTGGCACCATAACCACTTCGTGGAATTAAGAATTAAAAATTAAGAATTAAGAATTAAAAAATATGTTTGGTAATTCGTAATTCTTTACTCTGTAATGTTGTTATGGGCATGTAGCTCAGTTGGTTAGAGCGCGTCTCTGATAAGGACGAGGTCGGAGGTTCGAGTCCTCCCATGCCCACCAAAATTATTCATTGTCTACAATTGGTCGTTGTCAATTCAAGTCTAGTCGGGGATTAGCTCAGATGGCTAGAGCGCTTGGTTTGGGACCAAGAGGTCGCGAGTTCGAGTCCCGCATCCCCGAAATTTTGATGATTTCGACAATTGTACATTTTGATTGTTTGTTATGTTCTTTTTGCTTTGGCAACATGATATAACAAGACAAGAACTTAGTGAATGCTTTAGTAAGGTGATGGCTAGAGCGGGCACGGTTAAAAACCGGCCAGGTCGCGAGTTCGCAACGCAATTCTGCGTTGTTCAGTCCCGCATCCCCGAAATTTTGAATATTTCGACAATTGTATATTTTGATGGTCTTTTGGCTAGGTGGATGGCCAAAATACAAGAAAATGTTTTCATCCCCTGAAGATCCTTGTGGTCTTAATATATGCTGTAAATACAATGATCTCTTTTGAGTTTAATTATGTACAGCACCATGGTTTCGAAAAGAATGATAGCATAATTTCATTGAAATTATTGACTACCATGTCCATCGAAATCAATATTTTGTTTAAAATCAGCAAAAAAACACTTGCAATTACTGTCCAAATTTGTATCTTATCTGTCCACGCGTTTTTTGTATATCTATTTTAACTTTTAAATATATTACCTATGGCTAATAAAATTCACGTTAATGTAGGTACCATCGGTCACGTAGATCATGGAAAGACAACATTGACATCTGCTATTACAAAAGTACTAGCTACCAAAGGATTTGCTCAATCTATGGAATTTGATAAAATTGATAATGCTCCAGAAGAGAAAGCAAGAGGTATTACTATCAATACTAGACATGTAGAGTATGAAAGTGATACAAGACATTATGCACACATTGATTGTCCAGGACATGCCGATTATGTTAAAAACATGATTGTTGGTGCTGCTCAAATGGATGGTGCTATTCTTGTAGTTGCTGCTACTGATGGACCGATGCCTCAAACAAGAGAACACGTTCTTCTTGCTCATCAAGTTAATGTACCTAAAATCGTTGTATTTTTGAATAAATGTGATATGGTTTCAGATCCTGATGAACTTGATCTTGTAGAAGAAGAAATAAGAGATGTATTAAAGAAAAACCATTATGATGAAAACTCTCCAATTGTTAGAGGTTCAGCTCTCAAAGCAATGGAACATTCAGAAGATGCAGAAGGAGATGCTAAATGTATTTGGGATCTTATTAAAGCATTGGATGAATATATTCCAGTTCCAGAAAGAGATAATGATAAACCTTTCCTTATGCCAGTAGAAGACGTTTTCTCTATCAAAGGAAGAGGAACTGTTGCTACAGGAAGAATTGAAAGAGGTGTGCTCAAGATGAATGAAGAATTTGAAATCATTGGACTTGGAATCGAACCAAAGAAAACAGTTGTTACAGGAATAGAAATGTTTCACAAACAATTTGACACTGCTGAAGCAGGTATGAATGTTGGATTACTTCTTAGAGGTATTGAAAAAGATCAAATAGAAAGAGGACAAGTTCTTTGTAAACCAGGATCAGTTAAAGCTCACAATAAATTTGAAGCTGAAGTATATGTATTGAAAAAGGAAGAAGGTGGAAGACATACACCTTTTATGACAGGATATAGACCGCAATTCTTTTTGAGAACAACTGATGTAACAGGAACAGCAACATTGAAATCAGGAGTTGAAATGATTATGCCTGGAGATAATGCAAAGATCGATGTAGAATTGATCTATCCAGTAGCTATGGAAGAAGGACTAAGATTTGCAATCAGAGAAGGTGGAAGAACAGTTTGAGCGTGAGTTGTAACTAAAATTTTATAATTGATAGTTATATAATAACTTTAAAATAACGTATGTTTTTTTATTGTTTATTGCTCCATCCCGGAGTTTTCTGGGGTGGAGAGTTAAATT
This sequence comes from uncultured bacterium, assembly GCA_937862935.1. Classification (GTDB taxonomy): domain Bacteria; phylum Patescibacteriota; class Gracilibacteria; order Absconditabacterales; family Absconditicoccaceae; genus CAJBLF01. The sequence continues at coordinate 4,365 of CALMEO010000024.1, forward strand.
GTAAGAAAATTGTTTTACTATATATACCCTTATTAGTATGGCTGACACAAAAACTCAAAAAACTAAATTGAGGATCAAATTAAAGAGTTATGATATAAAGATGTTAGAATCATCTGTTGGTAAAGTTGTTGGACTTTTGATTAAGTCTGGTGCTAATATCAAAGGACCTATTCCACTTCCTAAACAAAGAAAAGTATATACGGTTTTGAAATCAAACTTTAAATTCAAAAATGCGAGAGAGCAATTTGAAAGAATTACCTATTCTAGAATGATTGATGTAGTAGAAACATGATCAAAGACTATGGAATATCTTCAAAATCTTGCTATACCTGTAGGAGTATTGGTAGATGTTAAGGTGTTCTAAGTGTTGGAACTGATACAATGATCTCATTTAGTTTATTAGCTTAAAAAATATCATGAATAAAGGTTGACTTATCGTAGCAAAAAAAGAGATGACCAAAATGTGGATTGAGGACAATTTTGTACCTGTTACTTTGGTACAATTACTTCCCCAAGAGATTGTTAGATACAAAACTCAAGAAAAAGATGGATATGTATCAGCTGTTGTTGGTGTAGCGAAAAAGGAACTCAAAAAAGATAAGGGTCAGAAAATTACCTATAAAAGAATGCAAGAATATAAAATAGATGATTCTTTTGTTTCTGGACATGAAGTTGGTTCTGTTCTTGATCTTGCTTTGCTCGAATGAGTGGCTCAAGTTGATGTGACAGGTATAGTAAAAGGAAAGGGGTTTCAAGGTATGGTCAAAAAATTTCATATCAAGGGTGGATGAGCTACTCATGGTCATAAATTTACAAGAACTGGTTGATCAAAAGGAAATAGAAAACCAAGAAGAACACTCAAAGGACATCCTCATGCGGGACATATGGGTACCCAACAAGTGACACTCAAAAACATCCCTATCATTGATAAGATTATCAAGGATAACGAAACATTAGTTGTGTTAAAGGGATCTGTTCCAGGTGCATATAATTCGTTATTAACATTGACTATAAAATAGTTTTTTTATGTTTGTTTACCTCTCTATAAAATGGCATATACTATAGATATATATGATAAAAGCGGTACAGTTGTTTCCAATTTTGCTCTTGATGAAACGCTTTTTGATGATTCATTGGTAAATAAGGATCTTATTCACGAATATTATTTGTTACAACAAAGTAATGCTCGTCATAATATTGCTTGTGTAAAAGGAAGATGAGAAGTACATGGATCAGGAAGAAAACTCTATAAACAAAAGGGTACAGGAGGTGCAAGACCTGGAGACAAACAATCTCCTGTAAGAAAATGAGGAGGTGTTGCTTTTGGTCCTAGAGGTGTAGAAAATTATACTAAGAGTATGAACAAAAAAGCAAGAAAAATTGCACTCAATAGTATCATTACTTTGAAAGCAAAGGCTGGTGAACTTATGTGACTTCAAAATATTATCTTAGGTGCTCCAAAAACTAAAGATGCACAAGAAATTCTTAAAAATGTTTGAATAGCTAGCAAAAAAGTGCTTCTTGTTGTATCAGAAAAAGATGAAAATCTCTTCAAATCATTTAGAAATCTACCAAAAGTAAAATATATTTATGCGGATTATCTCAATCCTACGGATTTAATGTCTTATCATACGGTTCTTTTCTTGGAATCAGCATTGACAACACTTAATAAAAATTAATTAAAAATTAAAAATGAATAATTAAAAATGTAGGAAATTTATTTATAAAAAAAACCAACATTATTCATTATTCATTATACATTATATTTTTACTACCTTTATGTGTATTCCTATGACCTTTAAGCAAATACTTCAAGCAAGAGCGAAGAAAAATACTACTGGAAAAATCATCAAGAAACTTTCTCCTTATGGGGTTATTCTTTCTCCTATAGTAACGGAAAAAACTCATAAACAACAAGAAGAAAGTAATAAATATTCGTTTAAAGTTCATAATGATGCGAATAAAAATGATGTCAAACAAGCAATAGAATTCTTGTATAAAGTACATCCTGACGGTATCAATATGGTCAAGGTAGTATATAAAGGAAGAAACCAAAGAAAGCTTGTAAGAAAGGCCTATAAAAAAGCTATTGTTACGCTTCCAAAGAAGGAAAAAATAGAATTAGGATCTTAATAGATATTATATCAAGACACATACCATTAAAAATTTTACCTCTTACAGTATACTAGCAGATGGCACTCAAGAAATATAAACCATATACACCATCAAGACGTTATATGATCTGATATGACTTTTCTGATTTGACCAAAAAAAGACCAGAAAAATCACTTACCGTAACATTGGGAAGAACCTGAGGAAGAAACAACTCTGGAAAAGCTGTTACAAGATCTCAAGCTGGATGAGCTAAAAGACTCTATAGATTGATAGATTTCAAATGATATGATAAAGCTAATATTCCTGCAAAAGTTGCTAGTGTGGAATATGATCCTTATAGAACATCTAGGATTGCACTACTTAACTTTACTGATGGAGAAAAAAGATATGTACTTGCATGGAAAACTATCAAGGTAGGTGATCCTGTAATTTGTTGAGATCAAGCTCCTATCGCTCATGGAAATAGAAAACAACTTAAAGATATACCAGAATGAGTAAATGTATTTAATCTTGAAGTAACTCCGTTTTCTTCTGGAAAACTTATCAAGACTGCATGATGATATGCAAGTCTTGTTGGTAAAGATAATTTACTCAAGGTTGTATTTATCAAATTGCCTTCTGGAGAAGTAAGAAAATTTAATGAAAATTGTTTCGCTACGATTTGAGAAATCGGAAATGATCAACATCAACATGTTGTTATTGGAAAAGCTTGAAGACAAAGACGACTTGGAAAAAAACCACATATTCTTGGAAAAAATATGAATCCGGTTGATCATCCACACGGATGATGAGAAGGACATTCCTCTATCGGTCTCAAAAAATGACAAAAATCATTTGCTGGTAAGAGAGTTACTCCAGGTATCAAGACAAGAAAAAATAGAAAAACATCAACAAGATTTATTATATCTAAGAGAACTAAAAACTAATTAATAATTAAAAATTAAGAATGGAAAATGATGGAATTGTATAATTATAAACTATTGTTGTATACAATAATCCATAATAAGACAGTCGTACATTATTAATTATTCGTTTTTAACTATTCATTATTGTTATTATGGCAAGATCACTAAAAAAATGATTCTATGTGAACGAAAAAATACTTATCAAAGTAAAAAAGATGAATGACGCTGGAGAAAAGAAAGTCATTAAAGTACGAGATAGAGCATGTCACATAGTTCCTGATATGATAGGACTTACCTTTGCTGTTCACAATGGAAAACAATTTGTCAGTGTATATGTTACCGAAGATATGATTGGTCATAGATTATGAGAATTTGTTCCTACAAGAACATTTAGAGGACATCCATTCTAAAAGAATTAATAATTACCAATTACGAATAAAAAATATTTAGTATCTTACATTTATATTATGGTGACAACCGCAAAAAAGACAGTAGATAATAATCTTACGGCTACCTTAAAATATGCTTTGGTGTCTGACAAAAAAATGGCATTGATAGCTCAGATGGTGAAAGGGAAAAAGGTAGAAGATGCTTTAGCATTTTTGGATGTATTACCCAAAAAAGCAGCAAAATTTCTCTACAAAGTAATCAAATCTGCACAAGCTAATGCCACAACAAATGCAAGTTATGATGCTAACAAATTATATGTTCATAAAATAGAGATTGGTAGAGGTCCAAAAATACAGAGAGTTAGATTTGTTTCTAGATCTAGGATCAGTCATTATGTAAAATATAGAGCGTTTGTAAAAGTCTTTTTACATGTTAAGTAAAGAAAATTATGTGATCAAAAGCCCATCCAATTGGAATGAGAGTAGGAATAATGAAATCACGACCTGCAGAATGGTTCGCTAAATATAGAAGAACAGGTGCAGATTTTTTCGTCGAAGATATTAAGATGAGAAAACTTGTAGATGATACATTTGGTAGAGCAGGTATCTCAAAAGTTGTGATCAGAAAAACAACTAAAGAATGAGAAATCATTATTTTTTCTTCAAAAGTAGGTGTATTGATGGGTAAAAACTGAGAAAAAATCAAACAGTTTGAGGAAATATTAAAAAAGAAATTTGGTAAAGATATGAAAGTTATTATCAAAGAAGTAAAGGTTCCTGAATTGTCTGCAAAGATCATGGCCGAATTTATTGCTTCACAACTTGAAGCAAGAATGCCATTTAGAAAAGTATCAAAAAATGTTTTGCAGAAAGTTATGGAAAAATGAGCTGCAGGAATCAAAATACAAGTAGGTGGAAGACTTTGAGGAACAGATATCGCAAGAACAGAGAAATTTATCGAAGGAAGAGTGTCTCTTCAAACATTTAGATCAGATATTGATTTTTATTATCTTCAAGCAAGAACAAAATATGGAATGCTTGGAGTAAAAGTTTGGATAGAAAAAGGTATTTTGTACAATAAAGCACAAGCCAATTCTAGTAAAAAAATAGTCTTATAATTGTTTCACTGATAATATTTTATTTGTTTTGATCAACACACGATGTTATTGACACCAAAAAGATGGAAATATAGAAAACCTATCATTAGACAGCTCAAGGGTAAAAGCTATAGATGATCTACTGTTGCTTTCTGACAATATGGACTTAAAGCAATCACGAGTTCATATATCTCTAACAAGGAGATAGAAGCTGCCAGAAAAGTTATCGTAAGAGCGATCAAAAAGACAGGTAAAATGTGGATTAGAGTATTTCCTGATGTTCCGTTTACCAAAAAAGGACTTGAAATGCCCATGGGTACAGGAAAAGGTGATGTTGATATTTATACTGCAGCAGTAAGAAAAGGGAGAATAATGTTTGAACTTATGGGAATTCCTAGAGAAGCTGCAAAAGAAGCATTAATCAAGGCATCCAAAAAATTATCAGTCAAGGCAAGATTTGTAGAAAAATGAGATATAAAATAAACTTAGCTTGAAGCTTAACGCTTAAAGCCAAAAGCTCAAATTTATTATTTAAATATTATTAATGAAAGGAAAAACATTTATGCAAGAATTACAGGATAAGACCATTAAAGAACTTGTTTATATGAGAAGAGAGGCTAAACAAGAACTCTATTCTTATAAAATGAAAAATGCTATCAAAGGTCTCAAAGAAACTCACAAAATAGGTGATACTAAAATTAAAATAGCAAGAATAAATACCGTTTTAACTCTTAAAAACAAAGCACAAAATGGTAGTAATATGAAATAAAAGTATCAAAGAATTCGTCTGAGAAGTTATCAGTGATAAGACAGATAAAACTCGTACTATTTTGGTGAAAACAGTCAAAATGCACCCTTTGTACAAGAAGAGATTTATTGTAAGAAAAAAATATTATGCTCATGATGAAGAAAATGCTTCCAAACTTTGAGATATGGTAAAAATAAGAGAATGTAGACCAGTAAGTAAACTCAAAAAGTGGAAACTTATAGAAGTAACTAAAGCATAATTTTATTTATATTAAGGTATTTCCTCATGTTAAAAAATGAATCAAATGTCATTATAGCAGATAACACTTGAGCAAAAAAGTGACAAATATTTAGAATATTGAAATGATCTAATGCTAAGACAGCAACAGTTGGTGATAGAGTTATGATAGCTATTAAAGATGCTTTACCTACAAGTACTATTAAAAAGGGTACTATTTCTCAAGCATTGATTGTAAGAATAGCTAAAGAAATTCCTAGAAAAGATGGAACATATGTAAGATTTGGTGATAATGCTGTTATTCTCATGAGTAAAGATGCAAAAGGAGAAATCAAACCTATAGGAAAAAGAATTTTTGGTCCTGTAGCAAAAGAACTTAGACAACTTTGATATAAAGCTATTACTAATATGGCAGAAGAAGTAGTATAAACCAATTACGAATTTATCAATTAAAAAATATTTATTCTTATTCATTATTATTATGAAAAAGTTAAGAGCCTGAGATCCTGTTATTATGATTACGGGAAAATATACATGAAAAATCTCTACAATCAAAAAATTTGTAGATGATGACCGTGTAATCGTTGAGGGAGTCAATGAAGTAAAAAAGGCAGTGAAAGGGAAATGATTTATAAAAAAAACACTTCCTGTACATGTGTCCAACCTTATGTATTATGTGGAAGATCAAAAAAAAGCCACTAAGATCAAAATCGTAACGGATAAAAAATGAAAAAAAACAAGAGAAGCTACTAAGTTCAAGCTTACTCTCAAATAATTTACTTTTATTGTTTTTATTTTTCACTTCATGAATACATTAGAAGCATTCAATACAAAAGTTATCAAAAATCTTCAAAAACAGCTTGCTATCAAAAATATCAATGCTGTTCCTAAGATTGATAAAATAATTGTTGCTATCGGAATAGGTTCTTTGGCTACGAGAAAATCACTTAAAGATTTTGATGAATTTGAAAAAGTAATTACCAAGATTACGTGACAAAAAGCTCGTATATTGAAATCAAAAAAAGCTATTTCAAATTTCAAGCTTAGAGAAAATATGCCTGTAATGCTTCAAACAACATTGAGAAAACAAAGAGCATACGATTTCTTGGATAGATTTATGAAGTTGGTAATGCCTAGGTTGAGAGATTTCTCTGGGTTTACTGAAAAGAACTTTGATGGACAAGGAAACTTCAATATCTGACTTCCTAATTATAATATCTTTCCTGAACTTTCATTGGATGATATCGTAACTACTATGGGACTTCAAATCACTATCGTTACTACTACAAAAGATAATTCTCATGCAAAAGCTTTGCTTGAAGCATTGTGATTTATTTTTAAATAGTATGTTCATATACTTAGATATCAGGTAGAAAGTTTATTTATTAATTTATACTAGATTAATGGCAAAAACTTCATTAAAAGCAAAACAGTGGAAAATGTATGAACTCAGATTCACTGAATGAAAGGCACTTAAACAGCCTACTAAATATTATAATAGATGTAGGGTATGTGGAAGATCAAAATCATACATCAGAGATTTTGGTTGTTGTAGAGTTTGTTTGAGAAAATATGCTAGAGAAGGAACAATTATGTGACTAAGAAAAGCTAGTTGGTAATCATCTATGTACTGCTTATTTGCATTACTTTTCTACCAATACTTATTCACTGATTCCCATCCATTTATCATTAATTATACTTGTAAATGACTTATATTAACGCTCCTATTCATGATTTGCTTATCAGAATCAAAAACGCATATATGGCGAGAAAATCTTCTGTAGAAGATGTTCCATTTTCCAATTTCAAAGTAAATATTTTGGAGCTTCTTAAGCAATATGGATTTGTTCAAAATTTTGTAGTTACTGAAGATGGACTCAAAAAATTTATCAATATAACACTCAAAAGAGTAATCAATCCTGTAGATGATGTTCCAAATATAAAATTCTTTTCTAAACCTTCTAGACCATGGTATATAAGCTATAAAAACATCACTTCAGTGGCTGGAGGAAAATGAATATGAATTATGTCTACTAATCAATGACTTATGCCAGCACATGTAGCAAAACAAAAAAAACTTTGAGGAGAGCTTATTGCTGAAATATACTAAAAAATAATTAAAAATTAAAAATGAATAATTAAAAATGTAGGAAACTTATTCAAAAAAACCATCATTATTCATTTATCATTTATCATTTATGTTGTGTTATGTCAAAAATTGGAAAAAAGGTTATAGAAATACCTGCAGGAGTAGAACTTCAAATCAATGGGTCTACTGTTGATGTAAAAGGTCCTAAATGACAATTGTCTCATACTTTTGTACAAGGCGTAATTATAAAGGTAGAAGGAACTCACGCTATTACTTCTGTGGAAAATGAAGATCAACGAAATCTTTGGGGACTTTCTAGAACATTACTTTCTAATATGATTGAATGAGTAGCTCATGGATATGAAAAAAAACTTTTGGTAATGGGAGTGGGATATGCTGTCAAACTGGAAGGAAAAAAATTCACTTTTTCATTAGGATTTTCTCATAAAGTTGTCTTTGATGTTCCACAAAGTATTGAAGCAAAAGTAGAACAAGATCCTAAAGGAAACTATGTTATTACTTTGAATGGTATCGATAAACAATATCTTTGAGAATATGCAGCTAAAGTAAAAGCACTTAAAAAACCAGAACCATATAAAGGAAAAGGAATTAGATACTTCGGTGAACAAATTAAGCTTAAACCGGGTAAAGCAGC
>CALMEO010000025.1 GCA_937862935.1 uncultured bacterium
TTCTTTATTACTTCAACGTGTGTTCTTTTGTGGTAACGTTGAAAAAGAGCTTCTCCCTTTTTTATCATGATTTTTTCAAATTCACTTCATTTTTTATGTACAGGAATAGTGATCAAGAGTTTCCCCTCCTTATCTATCCTTGCATATCCGTTTTTGATTGGTTTGTAGATTATTTCCATAAATGTTGAAATATTGAAACAACTAAATGTTGAAATAATAGAAATTATATAGTTTGCTAGGAATAAGGCAATGACTATTTTTTAAAGGCAGAAGGACCAAGCAGAATTCTGCTTGGTCCCTTTTTATTTGTATTCTTTTTTGCTTGGAATAAGTACCTCTTCCTCTTTTTTAAGAGGTATTGGCATCTTTTCCTTTGATGTTTTTCTTTTTTTTGATTTCTTGTTTGTTTTCATTAGTTGGTATAGTTTTTTGTATGTAATTTCTACTATAACTATTTTATTTTGAATGTCAATCTATTCTATGCTGCTATTTTTTCAAATTCATTCAATATGTTTTGGTGTAATTGTCCTTCAATTATTTTTGTCCTTTCTTTGTTGTTTCTTGTTGTGTTTTGGATACTTGTATAGAGCTTTCCTTTGGTATCGAATTCATCTATTATTGCTGTAATATCAGTTTTTTTATCTTTGAATATTTGTTCCATGATACTGTATACTAGTGTTGGATCCAATTGTTCTATATATCTTTTTAATGGCTCCATACTATAACTTTTGTCTGATTTATTTTCAAAGATATGGATATATGTTGAGTAGGGTATTTTTTCTATTTTTGCATTTTCTTTTTTTTGTTTGCGTTTATCTTCATTCTCGTTCTCACCTTTCCCTCCATTTTTTTCTGATATAAACAAATCGATAGCAGCTATTCTTTCTTTCTGCTTGCCTGGAATAGTATAGATTGCTATATAATCGGCTCCTGCTGAACTGTCATCTAACACATCAGTTTTTTTTATAGATATTTTCGTCCCTTTGTATTGAGGATTTTTTTTAATGAGTTTGTTTATTTTATATGTTAAAATATCTTTTCCTATATATTCTATCAAACGATCAAAAAGATATTCTCTTGGATTTCGATCTCCTGAAGTAAATCTTTTTTTGTATTCTATTTTTCTTCTTTCTATCTCTAGATAATCTTGTGGATGAATTTTTATGTTTTTTCATGATTTTTCTATCGTGTGGAGTGGTGTAGTATAGTCTTTTATGAGAATTTCTTTATTTGGTGATACTATGGTTTCTTTTAGCTGTTTTTTGAAATAATTCTGAATATTTTCTATATCTTCTCTTTCTTTGGGTAGATAAAATCTTTCTTTGATATTTTTATTATTGTCTATTTCATGTATGAATATTGTCATTGCTTCTTGTTCGTAATCTCTTTTCTCCTCTTCGGTTTTTTCTTTGTATATCTTTTCCTCTATAGTATTTTTTTCTCTATCTTCCCATTTGTTTATTTTTTCTTTTAGCTTTATTATTCTTTTTTCTATTTCTTTATTAAAAATTTTTTTATTTTTTTCATCACATCTATAATCTATGCCTGATCTTTTATAAAAATCGCTTATAGATTCGTTTTTCATGCGTTTTTTCTTATTATTTGGACTTTCTACATATTCGAATATAAACTCATATAGTTGTTTGATTTGTCATTCACTGATTGTGCTTTTTCCTATTGCATCAAAGATTCGTTCTCATTCATATTTTTTCATTATACTATTACTATTGTTTCTGACACCATTGAATATTGCTTCTTGCTCTTTTGCTTTTTTTATATCTTCTGGTTCAGCTCTTTTATCAAATACATTTTTTATGCTTTCTGTTGTTTGTTGATTTATCCTTTTTTGCTCTCTTTTTATCTCTTCTTTCTTATATTCTTCCAGAAATATTTGAAATTCTGGTAATGCCCTTATTTCTTTTTTGTTTTCTGTGTCTAAAAATTGTTTACTGATGTTTAGTTGTGGTTTCATCTCTTCATATATTTCTTCTCATAATGCTTTTCTTGCAATAGTCTCATCCATACATAATGCATCCATCCATTTATTTAGGGTATGTGCATCAGCAATATTTTTTTGTAAAATAGCGTTGGCGTGGATTCCAACTATTTCTTGTTTTCTTTGTATATTATTTTCTATACTATTTCTTAGTTTTTCCATAGTGGGAGTGTATGATATAAACAGCTCTAAGTATATGGTTGGTGGCTGTTTTTGTCAAATCTGGTGATTCGATTCTGATGATTTGAAATATTTCTCTTATTTTAATAATAACAAAAATCCGTCATTCGACGGATTTTTGTATTTCATTTTTACTTATTATTTTCCGTACTTGGATGTGTTTTCTAGATGTTCTTCGATTCTTAAGAGCTG
>CALMEO010000026.1 GCA_937862935.1 uncultured bacterium
CATGATTATTCGGAGATTAGCATACATGAGAACGAATTAGAATAATTTTTATATGTGTAAAATAGAAAACATAACATATAGTACACGAAACAAAAACAAACGCTTATGGAAAAATTATTGGTATTTAATTCTGGTTCTGGATCAGGATTCCAGGAACTGGTAGAAAATTCACGTACAGGCATTTTGCAAGCTAAAATTATTGGTTTGGTTACCAATAACAAAAACAATGGGTGTCTCCAACGTGCTGAAAAATTATTGGGCATTGAAACTATGGTAATGAAAGGTTATGACATCCTTGATTATGACTGGGTTTTAAATTGTTTCCAGGCCGAAGATGCATGGATTTCATTATCCGGATGGTTAAAATTGACCAAGGGATTGAACCCACAAAAAACCATTAATATTCATCCAGGGCCATTACCCCACTTTGGCGGACCCGGCATGTATGGACATCATGTTCATGAAACGGTGATACAAGCATACAAAGAAGGAAAGATCCAAAATTCTGAAGTGTGTATGCATTTTGTCACTGAAGAATACGACAAAGGCCCGGTTTTTTTCCGGTATCCTGTGCTCATACGTCCTGATGATGATGCCGATTCTTTGGGTGCTCGAGTCAATAAAATCGAGCATGCATGGCAATCATTTGTTACCAACTTGGTTGTCACGGGACAAATCCGTTGGGACGGTAAAAATACGAAAAGTCTGGTAGTCCCTGACTTTATGAAATGCTTTTTGTAATATTACTGCTTAGTTCTCCGGTATTCGGAGGGCTTTTTTTTGGTATGAAACCATGTATCTTATGAATAATATGTATAGTGATGTTAGATAATCTTCCACTCTCCTACCTTCAAATCTCCTAGAGAGTATTTTCCCTCACGGATTCTTTCAAGATCCATTACGCGATACCCAATGCTTTTAAACATTCTGCGGATATGCCTTTTTTTTCCTTCATTGAGCGTAATAAGATAATGATATGGCTTTTTATGTTTGGTGATTTTGATTGCTCTAAGCATTTCGTCTTCATCTTTTATTCCAGACAGTATTCTTTGGATATCTTTAGCGTCTAATTCTTGATCGATTTCCACGATATATTCCTTTTCTATATCAAATTTTGGATGTTCGTATTCGTTCACAAGAGCTGGATCATCAGTCAAGAGAAGTAATCCATGGGAATTTTTGTCCAATCTTCAGATATAATAATAATTTGTATATTTTGATGGAAGAATCTCATAAATAGTTTTATTATGAGGATCTGACTTGGAAGCCACATATCCTACAGGCTTATTGAGGAGAATGATAGTTGATTCCTTTTGTGCTTCTTTGATAACTTCTTCAATCGCAAAATTGGGTGCTTTGATCTTGACTTGATCACCCGTAACTACCTCTTGAGTATAGGAGCTAATTTTTTTTCCATTGACGGTAACACAACCTTCCTTTACCAGAGTAACAAATGTCCTTCTAGAAATCTGGTGACGTGTCTGCATATAGGTAACTAAGCGCATGTTTTTTATAAAAGAACAAAAAAGAGAATCGTAAGATTCTCTTTTTACTTGTTTTACACAGGATTTCAACCTTATAGAGGGAATTATTCTGCTGTAGGCATTGTAGTTTCTGTAGGTGTAGTTTCTACTGTTTCAGTTGGAGTTACTTCAGCTGTAGGAACAACTTCTTCTACTGTTGGTGTTGTAACTTCAGTTGTAACAACTTCAGCTTCAGGTGTAGTTACTTCTTCAGTTGCAGGTTTATTCAAACATCCAGCAAAAAGAGCAACACCAGCCAACATAACTGTTAGTGTAAGTAGTTTTTTCATAGTAACACATTTTAACCATATAAAAAATTATTAGTGCCCCAGCTGTATATAAAAATTTTATACAATTGCAAGCGATTATTGACATTTTTTCTGAATACTTTTTTGTACATAGAAGACGAATAAATATTATTTTGACAAATGGGCAGAAAAACCGTATACTAAAGTATATGAAAAATACTTTATTATCAGACCGTTGTCCACCATGGATGATATATACACAAAAATTGTACAGAAATACAAAAGGATATCTGGGTTTTTATTTCACTATCTTGTTTTTTTCTTTGCCTTGATAGTTGCATTATTTATTTTTCAGAGAATTGTGGCTCATGCTAGCACTATAAAATTTTTCCAGACTAATGATAACTTACGTATGCAAGAAAATAAGCTTATCGGAGAATTTACTCAATTTCTCAATCAAGATATCAAAGATAATAACATCCAAATATATGTTCTTCAATGAGCATTCCAAACCGAACAATGATTTATAACATCCATAAACAATCTAATTACGTATAAATGATTTGTTGTACCAAGATATTTTTACATGTACAATACTATTCCTATCAAAGAAATAAGTTATTTTTCTGGAAGTAGCTATGATATTAGCGAATTGGAAAATTTTATGAATAATTTTGTTTTTACCAAAAAAATTAGTAATACCAAATCATTCACCCGTGTACAACTCCCGTTAACAAAAACATTAGTAGATGATTTTAACCTCTCTTGTCTCTTTGAAAACAAAATTTCTAACAATACATGTAATCATTATCTCAATGATTTCTTCAATCGTTTTTTTGTCTATAATGTTTCTATGGATTATTCCTGATTCACAAAGATTTTTGACACTATAAAAAATAATTCTCTCCAAAAAGAACAACTGTGTAATGGATTGTCCAAATATTTCCTGTATACTAATGATCAAAGTGATATCATTAAGTGATTCTTTGGTATATGTGGACAAACCTATGAAGATACATTTAAGAGAACCACCCTCTTTATAGAGATTCAAAAAACTTTGGAAAACCAATCGTTTGATAAAATCAGTTATAAAGATACCCTCATCAATGCATACAAATTACTTTCCTACCAACAACAGATTTATCAAGATTTTCTCGTCAATAAGGTAGATAGTTATAAAATCAGTAGTTATCTTGATTTTGTCAAAAATCTTCTCCAAAAAAATAGTATTGAATCATTCTACAAGGATGAAATCTACCGGTACAACAACAAATATCTTGCTCTAGCTCTTGAAAAAATAGCATATCAAACGAATGTTTTTAGTCAGAATTTATGAAGCAGCAAGGTCATTCCGCTCTTAACGATGATTACTACTTTGAATATATGAGAGCCTATGCTTGGCTTTGCGTGACTTGTTGCTGATATACAAAATAGCTCACTTATCGCCCAATGAAATACGCTTAGCTGATCAGCTCCTAATATCACCCAAGAAGAGAAAATTCAAAAAAAATTGCAGAATATATCTTATCTTAGCATAGAAAAACAGAATATCTCTTATACAACCATTGATATCATTGGATCGCTTACCTTTATATCTCCTGACAAAAAAGAGATAATCAAAGCTCATATTATCATGGAATATGAGAATGATATGTTTTTGGTTAAGAATATAGAGCTTCAAAACAAACCTGGCATCAATGATGTTATCAAAAATCTTCTCCTTATTCAGAATTTTTCTATCGGAGAACTCTATAGCTATATTTCTAAAAATCTGGTATTTTATGAGCAAATAAATGCACCAATCACAGCAAATACTGATGTGTGTCCTGCACTCAAAACCATCAAAGATATTGTCCTTGTTTCGTGTACCAATACCATGACGATACTAGAGAAAAACACCATACGTTATGAATTTACCTTTAAAAATGGAGGTATCGACAATATAAATATTTCGGATAAAATATTGGAAAACAGTATCAAAACTTCTTATAGTACCATTATTTGAAATAGTTATGCACTCATAGATACTATACAATCTATCATTGCTTATCAAGCACCCGTAGCAGCGCGTGAAGGAACGACCAATGCTATTGTTGTTTTTGAAAAAATTCAAAAATATCTTGGCATCAAAGCCAATGACATTGCTGATAAAAATTGAAAAATACTTGTAGATATTTCCCTCTGATGAATCAACTTCATCGTGAATTATATACTTCAAGACAATACTCTTGGTCCATGGTATTTCAAAGATATTCTCACCAATAATAAACCCTATCTAATACAAAATCTGAATTTAGTACTTGATGATGAGCACCAAAAAGCTATAAATTCTTTTGTACTAGATCCTTTGACTGCTATACAGAATACTGACCTTACCGCATGGCAAAATTATAAGGAATTTATGAAACCATAATATCTAAACTTTATACTTGGTTTATGTCGTATGTATAAAAGATTTACCCTAGACGAACTCAAAACAGTCCAGAATACTTTTATTAGTAATTTTTATAGTATTCTCAAAAAAGAACATTGCCAAATGGCTAGCGATTTTTTCAAGAAAATATTCAAAGAAGGTAATGAAATATATTATATGCAAAGAGGCGATTTTACCTTTAGATTTCAAAATAATAATGAAGAATATGTTCTTATGGATGAAAAACAAAAAATCCAAGTCATCCTAGATGAACAAGGGAAAAGAGATTTTCAATCTATGGTAAAAAATTATATTCTCAAAAAAGAAAAGATTATCTGACAAAAATCTATCGAACAAATACTTTTGGACGAATTTCATACGGGAAAATATTCGACCATCTGATGAAAAAACTATATGGTCTATGATATCGAAACCGATACCAATATTTCTAATCTCAAAGAAACAAAGTTTTTGCTTGCCTATGCTATGTATCCTACTACGGGAAACAAAATGACCTATGAATATGTGGATCCAGAAGGACTCCGTACCTTCGTACAGAAAATGTTAGATTTTGATGGATATATCGTCGGATTCAATAGTATTGCCTTTGATAATATGGTATCTGTGTACAACATAGGGGGCAGCGAAGATGATATCAAAAAAATAAATGAAAAAAGCATCGATCTTTTCCTTTTTGTCCAAGCGATGACTGGCAAAAGATTGGGGCTCAATAAAATAGCTGCAGCACTGGTCAATGTAAGCAAAACACTTACGTCGTGAGCTGAGTGAGAAGTATTATATAAAAAATATATAGAGGAAAATGATCTTGAAGCACTAGAAGAATTTAAAAGATATTGTAAAAACGATGTAAGGATGACGATGCTTATCTTCCTTTATTTTATGCATTTTAAAAAACTCTTTATCGAAGGTGATGAGATTGTTTTTACTTTGGAAGATCTCGTAGAAAGATCTCGTCAGGAAATCAAAAACACTAATCATATGGTTTGACAAAATATGTTTGAACATTAATTAAAAAT
>CALMEO010000027.1 GCA_937862935.1 uncultured bacterium
TTCATTAAGTTTTGGGGATGCTTCTGGATTTGATAGGAGGATTCCATATATATCGACCGCCACTATTCGACGAACGTACCGAGGTTAAATAATCGTTCACTCAAAAATGCTAAAACATTAAACAGAGCTTTTGCTCTCGTACCTAGCTACTCTGTAGCCTAGTGACGTACCATCCTCGTTGTGTGACTCCTACTAACCACGAGGCGACCAAGTAGGTAAACCCGTTCACTTCGGTGGACAACGTTGTTATGGTAAAAACCTATGCCTGTTTATTGGCTACTGTATCCTGACATAATAACGCTAAAAAGCTTGGATAATTAATAAACTATTGTGGTAGAAATCTTTATGTATGCCTTTTAGACATGGGTTCGAACCCCATCATCTCCACCAAATGAGAATTATTTTAAACCATAGAAATTCACGATGAAAGTCGTGAATTTTTTATCTATTGGAAAATAGAGAAGTTTGTTTAAGATAATGATAATTTATCATATAAAATGAATATCAATGAAAATTAGCCATAAATTCAAAACAAGAATCACCAGTGTTTGGGGATTTTTTGGTATAACATTTCTCTTTTCCTGGATTCTATGGTTTACAATTGCAATTTTAAGTCCACTAGCTGAACCATGGAATATAATATTAACAATACTTGCAGCTTTTGCACCAACATTTGCAGCAATATTTTTGATAGTATTTTTTTCTGATTCCGAGACAAAAAAAGATTTTTGGAAAAGAGTTATAAATTTTAAACGCATTAAACGGAACTGGTACATCATAAGTTTAGTATTATTCCCAATTCTTATATCACTAGCATTTCTAATATATTACTTGATAGGAGGAAATTTTCCACCACTGGATGGTTTAATGGAAGCAATTCAATCACCCTTATCTTTCATCGGATTCATTGTAGTAATAATACTAGGAGGTCCACTCGCAGAAGAACTAGGATGGAGAGGATATGCTTTAGACCCACTAATAAAAAGACGGAAACCACTAAAAGCAAGTGTTATTTTATGAGTAATATGGGCTATTTGGCACTTACCTTTATCATTTATACCTGCCACCCCACAAAACACAATCGGGTTCTGAATATCATATTGGACTTGGTTCATACAAGTCATTGCATTAACAGTAATAATCACTTGGATATATAAAAAGAATAATAGAAGTATTATAATAGCAATATTTTTACATTTTATGAGTAATCTTACATTTAGTCTTATCATACCAATATTCACACCATCAGGATATGAAATACCAGTAAATGCAGATATAATATTAACAATATTGCACGTATTAATTGCAGTGATAATTGTTCTATTTATTGGTAAAGATGTTTTTCTACAAAAAAAAGTAGAAAACGTTAAAGAAATTTAATACTAAATAGATACAAAGTAGAAAGTAATAACCGCTTCTTAACCAATTCCCTCTCCAAAGAGTGTAACATTTTTTCGCTTATCTCCACCAAATGGGTATTAATTCGAACATATAGAAATTCACGATTTCGGTCGTGATTTTTTATTTGAAATATAATTCATTATACATATCATATCAATATAAATTTTTATTTGTTTACTATACATATATGAAATTTTGTAGTACTTGTTCAATGCCCATGAATAAACCAGAAGATTTTGCTTTAAAAGATGAAACAAGTGAAATTTGTTGTTTCTGTAGTAATGATGATGGAAGCATAAAAACATGTGAAGATATTTTTAATGGTTGAGTAAACTACTTCATGAGTGTATTACAAGGATATGACAAAGATTTTGTAGAAAAAATTGTACGTTATAATATGAATACCAATTGTCCATACCGACAAGGTAAAAATGAAACAATATTAGAATGAACTATGACTACTCCTGAAGAATTTACCGAAGTAATGAAACATTTAAAATAAACCTCTATAGTTCAATTCCCTTATTCTGTTAACTAACCAATCCACAATTAAGAAACACAAAACTATACCACTTAATTAGCTATCTTCAGACTATCATACAAGCTAGCTATCAAGAATTGCTTTTTAGCCAATTCTTGCTCTAAATGGTGTAACAAATTAAAGCTTATCTCCAAATGACGAGATTTTTCAAGAAAAAATAGGCTCAAGAGAAGAGTTTACCCTTATGGTAAGCTTTTTCTTTTTATCTACAAATATGTTCGAAATACTAATGATTAACCACTTCTACTATTGCTTTATTATTACTGATTTTCATTTTTATTGTTCATCCTATAGGCAATGTAACAATCGGGCTTACATGTCATATATTTACATCTGCTAAGATAGGTATGTGTTCCAATTCTTTTTTGGTGGAGATGATTTTTTTGAGTTTTTCTATTGTCATATCTGTCTGTTTTTGAAATCTCCCTATTAATATTCACTTCACTCCAGCAAATCCAGGTTGATGAATTAATGATTGTAATATTCTATCAAATTCAAAACTTGTATATTTTCCAAATTCTTCACTTTCCTCTATCATAAGTATGCTATCTTGTATATTTGGCATATATTCTGTACCTTGAAGTAATTGGAAAGTTGATAAATGTCCTGCATACAAAGTTCCTTCTGCTGTTCACTCATTGATAACTATCCATCCTGGATTATCAAAAAATTCTCTCTTCTGCTGATCTAAAAATCGTAGTCATCACTTCGCTGTGCAGATGCCTCTATAAGAAATGTATCTTCCTGCATGAGTGTTTTTTGAAAATACGATTTTGTATATTCATTACCCAATTGCATACCAAACGTTGAAAAATGAGGTCCGTAGTAAGTAACCAGATTTGTTTTTGCTGTTATTGCATTAGATAAAGCGGTAATATCAGAAAAACCGCATAGTATTTTTGGATTGTTTTTAATCAGATCATAATCAATGTATTGGAGTAGTTGATTACAGTTGAATCATCCAACTACAGTCAAGATACCTTTCACATTTTTGTCTGCAAAAGCTTCATGGAGATCATTAATTCTTGATTGAATAGAAGATGATGCGAATTCATCAATTTCCATAGTGTGCTTTCCATAAGAAACGTGCAATCACATTTGACCTAGAACTGTTTCTGCATAAGATTTTGTTTCTTGCGAAATAATCGCAAGACTTCTTGCAGGAGCAATCACTCTTATTTCATCTCCTGGTTTGAGTTTGAAAGGAATTGTCAACATAAGAAATAAGTAACTGATAAATATTAATAAGATATATTTCTTATCAAACAAATCAACGTTAAATACAATAACTATCTAAGTTTACCTCCCCTATTCTGTTCACTTCTTCCATCAAAACTAATAAATTCCTATTTTCACTACCTCTCTACTCTTCAATAGACTCTCATACAAACTAGCTATGATAAACTGCTTTTGAAAGAGTTCCTGCTCTAGAGGGTGTAACAAATTAAACTCCATCTCCACCAAATAGGAATTAGTACATCAAAACAGGGAGAAATCTCTATAGATAAGCGAAATCTCAGAGGTTCAAATCCCTGAGATTTTTCAATAATTC
>CALMEO010000028.1 GCA_937862935.1 uncultured bacterium
TTACTGCTGATGCTTTTCTGAGTCTAGCTCTTGTTCGTCCTGAACTTGGTGCATCTACTACTTCTGAGCCACCTGATGGTGTTCTGATAAATCTATATCCATCAGGATCTGTTCTGAGTCTAGTTTCTCGACAGATTTTTCTTCCTCTAAGAAACCGAGTATATTCACGACCTTTAGGATTTTTTACTACACCGACTACGCCAAGCTCTTTGGCTTCTTCCATAGTGATTTTTCTTTTGGGATATTCAAATCTCTTGTTCCCCCTGAGTCTAGTAGCTTGTCTTTGTTGTTGAGATTTTTTCTTTGCTATTCCTTGTTTATTTGTTCTAGATGCCATTTTGACACAATAATAAATGATAAATGATGCATTATAGATTATTTAAAAACCTTGTGAATTCAAGCTATACCGTAAATTATTGATTATAGTGAGATATATAATCTATTTTCAGGCGATTACACCCCTTTCGTAGACTGGTAGTTCTCTGTTTCTTATCCACACACCATGTATGTGCGTAGTCTCACCAAGAAAAATATCTTCTAGCTCCCTAAAGTATTTGATTTTTTCTTCGGTTTTGATATAAGGAGTCGACGGCAAGAAAAATGCCGCGATAGCTCAGCCGGTAGAGCGTTCCCATGGTAAGGGAGAGGTCACGGGTTCGATTCCCGTTCGTGGCTAATTATGAGACCAAACGAAAGAGATAAACAAATCTCTTTTTTTTATTTTAAAAATTTTTTAATCAGATTTTTCTTTTTGCTTATTTTTTATATTTCTTCTTTTCTTACATATTATATCATTTTTTATATATAATGGTATACAAAATAAAAGATAAAGTATCTGAAATTGGGTATAGAAAATTTTCTGAGTACTATTGTACGTGTATACTTTTATTTCGGGAACACTCGATACAATGGCAATCACCTGAGCTATAGAAATAGCTGATCTCGTACCTTCAGAGACATCTAGAGAACTCGCTAAATTAAAGAATATTATCGCAAAAGATAATGTAAAAAATTTGGCCAAAACTCAAAAAGGGAAATTTGATACCTATGCGAGAAAGCAAGAGAAAACAAACCTTGATATACCAGACAACCAAAACCCCGACAAAGATTTTCTCGATGACAATGCTCTAGATAAACGAATAGAAGAAGAATTTGATAAATATCTTCTTTCTCTTTGAATCAAAGATATTAGTGGAACGACCAATAAAATCGTAACAGGGAATATGGCTAGCCTACAAAAGGACTTTAATGACTACCTACAAAAGGAATTTGCGAATAATTCCGAGTTTAGTGTGCACATGAATCTCTTAAAAAATGCTGAGATTAAACAAACACTCGAACAATTCTCTTTTGAATTGGAGGAGCTTTCTCAAAACATTTTAGCTTCTTTACAATCAGATCAATCAGTACGTTGAGAAGGGGGAACAGCTAGCTGAGAAACAGGTAATGTACTAATAACAAATATTACAAAAACAATAAACCCACAAGGAGGCACAATAGAAAATGAAAAGACAAACGGAATACCATGAAATGTAGAGAACTATGATGGACAACAAGATTATCTTTCACCGTATCCAGATTTCTCATATACTACATTGACACAACAACAAGAAATAGAAAATATTTACAGAGACAACAACCTCGCAAAAGTAATGGAGAAAATTTTTGATAATGAGGAAGGTGAAGAATTGAGAAGATGAACATTTAGGGTAAATCTTGGTGTAGAGTATGGACTTGCGGGCATTATTATCTCTCTCCGCGAAGCGATACAGATAGCGACAGCAACTAGTCCTGATAGAGAAAGTAATGCGTTTAAATTATATACTACACTTACTAACAAAAAGATTTTAGACAGAAATGGATCACGTATTGATCTCGAATTTTCTAAGAAAGAGCTCAAAGAATTACTAAAAGATGGGTCCTTACGTTATGAACGTGCATGATGATGGGATGATGAAATCAATAAAATAGCTAAGATACTCAGTAGAGCACAACGAACAGATCTTGATACGTTTGCATCATTATTGCAATCCAAAAGTGATATCGCTATGGCAATCAAAGAATGGAATAATGCAAAAGAAATGACAGGAAATGACGTAGAACATTCTTGAGAAGTCAGTCTTATCACTAGTGATAATGTGCTTAACTTTTTGTGTGACTTCAATAGCGATGGACAGATTTCTGCAGAATACAAAAGAAAAAATAATAAAGAGCAAAAAAATCAATGAGACATAGGAACACTCTTTGGACAACAAGTGATGTGGACCATTGATCAAGCTATTGGTGTCAAAAATGTAGAACTTAGCACTCCAAAAGGTGAACACCTCGTAATACAAAATATCATCAAAAATATGCAAATCAGTGACAGTAGAAGTCTGACAAACGTCCATCTCCAGACAATGAAAGATGATCCAAGCAAATGTACCAAAGAAAATCTTGCAAAACTTGTGAATGGAGATGAATCAAGGGGTATCGTAGCTATGCCTGAGATGAAAATATTGTTTCTCGATGCTATCAAAAGAATCAATGGATGAAGCCAAGCAGTACAACCAGATTTATATGCTACGCTTGTGGGTAAAGAAACAGAATCACTTATGGCAATCTACGAAAGTAAAGAAATAGAAACAGAGTTTAAAAATAAACTTAGCCAAATACTTAGCACATCCGAAGAGCCAGATATAAAAGAAGCAATCAGAATGCATGGGCTTGTCCGTGTAAGAGAGACACTCTTCACTAGTGTCATGCATGCTCTCGACAATGTAGAGATTACGACCAATGATGGTACGCAAACAAATATCCTCGCTGCAGGAGTAAGTAAATGACGAGAGGTGAACGCACTCAAAAGAGAACTTTTGGAAGATACGATAAAAAATCTTATCTTGTCATGAATCCATTGTAATTCAGAATGATGAGTTATACTTACCCTTGGATATGGAAGACAGTGACAAAGTAAAACCTATAGAACAAAGCGAAATCGATGAGCAAATGGAGGTATTATACTTACCTGAGGCAAAGCAGAAATCATAGTAACGCTTTCTGCGGGTATTGCTGAACAATATAATTATAAAAAAGTTATCAACGCTGATCTCTCACAAGTAAAGAGCGCAAAATATCTTGGTATAGAATGATGAGTACTTGCAGGTATAGGTCTCGCTAATAAGGGAATAGAGGCAGAAGCATATGCAGGGATCAATCGACAACAAGATCCTGAGGCAGGAATCAATCAGATTGATAAACAATATAGAGCAGTATCAGAAGAAATTTTTGATCTCACTGGTGCTTCGACTGCGATATTGTCAGATAAAACAGCATTTACTAAAGAAATTATGAACAATATCGATAAGCTTACAAACGACAAACTCTATGGTAAATTTGTCATGAGCAATCGTGAACATCTCACAAACAATCTTGCCTTTATGGTAAGATATATGGAAGCAAATACATTCTTTGGTACTAATGGACTCTTTAATAAAATTTCTACAACTCCAGGAATAGATAGTGCTAATATGGCAAATACTTTGCTTGATATTTTACAATCAGGAAATATCGAACAACGAAGACATGATGTAATGACCTGACTTCATGGAAAACTCTCACTTACTAAACTCTCATTTGGACTGACTACTAACGCATTGACCTTGAAAGCAGGGGCATCATGACCATCATCATGAGAAACTCCTCCACCACCACCACATACGGGAGCCGATGGCTCAATGCCAGGTACTCCTCAAGAACAAGGACAAGATAGATTTTGAATTTTTGGATTCTATGTCGGAGCTAGAATTTCCACCTGGAGAAATATGTATGTACCCAATGTTGCACAATATCTCTTTACTCAATATGAAGCAGGTCAAGGTATCGGTATGGAATCGGTCAATTTTGCAGATAAAAATCTGGACAGCTATGGAAAATATCTTATCGCTTTGTATCATGATGAACCACAAAAGAGATTATCATATCACGTGTCTGAAGGTAAATTAATTCTCACATTTGATAGTCAGTGATCTGATCTTACCTTAGCAAAATTTTTAAATATCCACGCAACATCAGCAGCACAACAATCATTTTCACTTCAAGGGAATGTTCTTACCATAGGAAATGTGGGTAAGATTGCTTCCTATACTGTTACTGAAGGTACAGGTGTCCGTAGAATACTTTGTCTAGGAACCAAAAAACTTAATGATGCTACCCGCGTTACTGGAGACATATGAACGACAAACATCGCTCCGATAAGCTTTGAAGCAGGAGCAAATATTCCACGAACCAAAGAAAAAATCACTACAGATATTATTTCACACATGAGCAGTGATGGAGACAATAGAAATGTGGAGCGCGTTAAATCAGAAACGCTTGCATTTTTTGATACTAATGGCAAGCTCCAAACACCGCCGAGCTGCACGGTTTTTTTTACTCCAGCAACAATAGAACATACAAGTATCACCAATGGTACGCTCACTATCAAAAAAACTGCTGATAAAACCTTTACCGTGAGTCT
>CALMEO010000029.1 GCA_937862935.1 uncultured bacterium
GCTTCTCGAAATGTAAATGGAATACGTGCGGTCACTGGCAAGTGATTTTATGATTGGGTCAAACAAGGTGATCCAGATATTATCTGTCTTCAAGAGGTAAAATCTTTTGAATCGCAATTGCCTCCAGAATTTCGTTATCATATGGCTGCGTATGATCGAATTCGACATGCTGGTGAAAAACCATGATATTCTGGGGTAGCTACGTTTTATAAGAAACATCTAAAATTTGTTTCATGAACATCGAAGTTTGCATCGGTGGAACATTTTCATGAAGAAGGGAGAGTAGTCGAGACGAAGTTCCAGGATTTTACCCTTTTGAATATATATTTCCCCAATTGAGGAGAAAGGTCTGATGGTACTGAAATGTTGAGTTATAAATTAAAATTTTATGATCATTTTATTCACTATATCAACAGGCTCAGAGATACGTGAGAGAAAGTTATTACTTGCGGTGATTTTAATATCTGTCATAGACCAATAGATATTGCAAGACCCAAAGAAAATGAACATTCTATCGGATTTCTTCCTATTGAGAGAGCTGAAATGGATAGATTAGAAAAAGAATGATATGTGGATGTCTTTAGACAATTTAATCCTGAATTAAAAAATCAATATACTTGGTGGTCATATAGAGCGTGAGCTAGATCAAGAAATGTATGATGGAGATTGGATTATTTTCGAATATCCAATGATATGCTTCCTTATGTTCAAAAGATTATTCATGAAACTTCCGTTGAATGATCAGATCATTGTCCCATTGTTTTAGAATTAGATTTCTAATTTTTGTTTGGTATATATTATTTGTTTTCTATAAAAAAAAGAACAGCCAATACGGTCTGTTCTTATCACTTTTGTGTTGTTTTTTTGCTTCTCAAAATTTGAGTGCAAATAATCCTTTAATATTCTTTATAAAAACAAATTTAGGATGGTTTTTTTGACTACTTGGCGGGATATGAAATCCCAAGATAGTGCCTTGTATGTCTTGCGAATTTCCGCTACTATGGAAGAACGCTGAGGGATTGTTCCATCCATCATTTTTTGTTTTGCTGATCAATGTTTCCCAATCGGTGTCTCGTGGAGAATATGTGCTATCGCACATAACTTTGAAAATTTTTCCAAAGGCTTTTTTTGTATTCTTTTTCATATGCGATATATTTTTTTTATGTTTTCATTCATATTTTATATATTTAAGAAAATAAGTCAATTTTATTTTTTTCTTAGTAATCATGGCTTTTTGTCTTTGTACTTAAGAAAATATCTACTTATTTTTTATCCTATGACATTTTATCGTAATCATTTTATTCGTTCAAAGAAGAGAAATTTTTTGCTTGCTTGTGTGTTTCTTGCATTCATATAATCAATATAACTTGTATTGTTAAATATACATTTGGAATAGGTAAATGTTCACTTTAAACTTCCGTTTATACATGGTCTAATTTCTACTTCGCAAGCAAGATCAAGGAATCAACGAGGAGCTTTATATGCTTTGATAAACTGTCCATGCTGTATTTTTTGTCCTCGAGGTGTTGTACAATATGCTTTGTTTACTCATGGCGTCTGAAGTATTCATGATTTTGTACTTATTGAATTGTTGCTTGTTCCTCGTATATTGCTTGGTTTATCTGTAGTGTTTATTTTTCATTCATTATTAAATTCTCCTCCTGCATGTATAGGTTCTGCTGGTTGAATATATTCGTTGAGTACTTTTTGATTATAAGAAACAACTTCAGCTTTCCTATATACATATGTTATATCTTCTTTACATGAACTTTGTGTGAATGATCATCAAAGTATACCGTTTGTACAAACTCTTTTTTCTATGTTACACATACTATTTACGTCCTTTCTTTGCTGATACGCTAATATAAAGTCTTTGTGTTTTACTAACTCTTTCCAAGGAGTAATACAATCTGCTGTTCATGTTATTGTTTTGTTTGAGATAGTTATTCATGTTGTCTGTATCGCTTGTACTCCTGTTTGTATTGTTCATGATTGTACTGTTCATGTAGTATATATTTTCCCGCTACCTAAACTTCCTGTATATATTTGACCTGTTTGGTTTTTTGTACTACTAGTGGTTTGTATGTTTCCACCTGTACTAATCAATTCATCCATATTTTCCTGTGTTGATGATGTAGTGACTTGATCTTGCTTATGTTCATCTGTTATTTGCCCCTGATATATCTCATTACCTGCCTCATTTTGGAAGAGGTAGTCTCGTTGACTGGCTTGTGCGTTATCATTGGCTACACCATGAATATCATTTTCATCACTATTTCGTACAAATTGAAATGTTGTATTTGGTGTGTCTTTTTGGAATAGTATTACCACAGCAAAAAATAGAAGAACAAGTATCGTACTTCATTTTTTTGTTACGTTATTGCTTATTTTTTTAAGCGGTTTTTTAATGTGTTTCATGATGTTTCTGTGGTAAATGATAGTGCTTTAGTACGCATTTCAATTATATCTAAAAAAAAAATCCTGTCAAATTTTATTGTTAGGATTTTTTTTGTATATTTATTTGTTTTATCAAGTTATAACTCCAGATCCGATACACTCATCACCTTTGTATGCTACAAGTGTTTGTCCTGGAGCAATTGCTCGTTGTTTTTCCTTGAATGTTACTACGATATTTTTTTCTTTATCTTTCTTTAGTGTAGCTTCCTGTGGTTCTTGTCTATATCTTAACTTTGCTACTATCTTTGTGGGCAATGTATATGATTTTCTTATTCGATGCCATCATATAGTAGTAATATTTTTCCCGAAGAGTTCTTTATCTTCTTTGTTTCCCACTATTACAATGTTTTTTTCTACATCAGTTTTTATTACATATGCTTTGAAGGGCAGATTGAGTCCATGTCTTTGTCCTATAGTAAAAAAATATGCTCATTCATGTTTCCCAATTATTCTCCCTTTAGTATCTGTAATATTTCCTTCTTTTTTTGGGAGTCTTTGTAACAAAAAATCTTTGATAGGAATGTTTCAAATAAAACATAATCATTGACTATCTTTGCGTGCAGCATTTGGAAGTCCTATTTTTTTTGCTAATGCCCTAATTTCTGGTTTGGTATATCATCCTATGGGAAATAGTGATTTGGAAAGTTGAAATTGATTGAGTCCTGCAAGAAAATATGATTGATCTTTATTATAATCTATTCCTCTTAAAAGTTTAAATGTTCATTTATGTGACTCATTATCTTTTGTATTATTGTTTTCTGGAGTTTTGCTTTTTTTGATTTTTGCAATTCTTGCATAATGTCATGTAGCGATATAATCAAATCATAATTCTATGGCTTTTTGGAGAAATACATCGAATTTTATCAGGCTATTACATAATACATCAGGATTTGGTGTTATTCCTTGTTGATATCATCTGTAGATATATTCGATAATTTTTTCATTATATTCTTTTTGTAGATCGAATGATATAATTTCTATTCATAAAAAATCTGAAACTTTGATAGCTTCTTCAGCATCACTATAGGTTGTACAATTTCCTCCATCAGAAACATAATTTTTCATAAATCCTGCTACAACCTCATATCATTCTTTTTGTAAAAGATATGCTGCTATTGCAGAATCTACGCCTCCTGACATTCAGACTAAGACTTTAACCAAAATATATAATGAAAAATAAAAAATGTAGAATGTAGAATGTAGAATGTAGAATGTAGAAT
>CALMEO010000030.1 GCA_937862935.1 uncultured bacterium
AGCAATTGCCCTGAATAGAGAAACTTTTGTCCAAAAAGTATTGTCGCTATTTCTGGTCAAAGTATGAAAAATAATCATGATATACTTAGAGCAAAGACAGATAAATATTTATAGAGCATGTTTTTGAGTTGCTTTAGTTTATCATACTCTTTTTTTTCTATCAGTTCTGTAGTAAGAGGGAAAAGGTATCAAAGTAATGGTCCTGTAACTACGCCAAATGCGAATATAAGACTCAGATAATTTGCATAATATCCTGCTGATTGTGCTCAAAGAAAGTAGATTACGAATTGCTGATCTACTTGTCAAAGGAGATTGATGACGTTTATTCCTATAAATACTCGAAAAGCATATTTTATTTGTTTCTTGATTAGTGTCGTGTCTCGTTCTATGGTTCATTTGCTAAGAGTGTACCCATATTTTTTTATAAAAATAATTCATGAAACAATAATAGATATACCAACACCTATGAGCCACGCCCGAGTGAAATTAGTAATGTTTAATATCCCAAGTAAGAAAAAAGAGAAGGTAAATATTAGTGTTGTATATCCTCTTATACCTTCAACAAGCTTGTATTGGATTACATCCTGAAATGCTATATAGATAGAATATAGCATATTGAAAAAATTTACTCCTAGAAAGTAGAGACAAAATATTTTGATAATATTTGCAGATTCTGGTGAGTGAAAATAATTGGTTGCTAAAAAATTTGCTCAGAAAAATAATAATAAAGCTATCAATACACCTGTTATCATTTGTATAATAAAGGTGAAAAAAATGCTGGTTTTGAAGGCATTGTATTTTTTGCTTATTCGATATTTTGGGAGATGATATTGAAGTGCTTCGGTCAGTCATAAATCATGATATGCTGAAAGTATACCCATTAGTCATAATATACTATAGATAATTCCTACATCAGCTACACTTACACTATTGGAGATAAGTACCCTGATGAAATATCCTGTCGGCGCTATCAATAAGGTAAAAAAATATAACCAGAATCATTTTTTGATTAATTTTTCTCCCAATGGTTGCTCTCCCAATAATTCCACTTCTCCCTTCATGCTTCTAAAATAAATTAAAAATGAATTATATGTTTTTCTTACAAGATCTGTTGGCTTTATTTTAGTGATATAAATAACAAAATTACCCCATTTTTCAATGGGGAATCCTTTTGTTCTATTCGTATTTATTTTTCTATTCTTTTCTGTACTTCTTTTATACTTTCATGTAAATCTATATTTTCTACCTCTATAAGGTCTATATTCCATTTTTTCTTTATTTCTTCTGCAATTTTTCTTTCATATATACTATGGTGTACCATTTTTTCTTTATCACAACTTTCTCTCGTTCTTTGTTTGTTATCTTGTGAAATTCTTGTGTGGAGTATATCTGCTGGTACATTAACGAGTATAAAAGTATCATAGAGTGGTATATCTTCATCATCTAATGCTTTTACTAACTGTTTATTTTCGTATACCGAGAAATGATTATCGACTAATAATATATCATAGAGTTCGCTCGTCACTATATCTCTAAATTTTTTTTTGGCTTCTTGGAGTAATTCCAATCTAACTTCATTGCTGAGTCATGATAATTCTTTGATGTCGTGTATTTTACCACTTTTTTTTGCTAGCTTTCTGACGTTTTCTCAAAAAGAGTAGTGTCCTATGTTTTCTTTTTCTTTCATTATTCCTTGTATGATGCTTGATTTACCTACTCCATGAATTCATCCAAAAAATATAGTTTTCATCCGTTTTCTTGTAAGAACATAAAATACTTAGTTTATTGTATAGCTATAATTTTAATTGTTTTTTTATTTCCATTGTGTTCGAATTGTATTACTTCTCCTACTTTTTTATGGAGAAGAGACTTCCCTAATGGTGAGTTATAGGCAATCCTTCATTTGATTGTTGAGTTATATCATCCAATGATGATAGTTTCTCCTTCCCCATTTATTTCCAATTTAACCTTTTTGCCCAAAGAGACGTGGTGTGGATTGCTTTTTATACTCTCCAAAATAAAAATCTGAGCATGGTGTACGATATCTCTTATTTGCATCACTCTTGGTGACAACATCCCGATATTTCTTTCAGCATCTTCATAATCAAAATTATCATGTCGAGAATTTGCTGTTTGCTTTGTTGCTTCTCATTTTCTCTCATATTCTTTTTGGAGTTGATTTTCCAATCTCTTTCTTTTTTCTATCAATACTGTGTATTCATCTTCCAAAAAATAATACCTCATGCTACATTATTTAGCTACTAAAAAATGAGTGAAAGAGAACTTTCTCTTCTTTGTTTCTTTGCTTGTTTTACCTTTTTTATGCTCTTTTGTTTTGTAATTGACGTACAATATCTCTATAGGGTAATGTCTCTTCCTGTAGATTAAAATCCTGAAAAAGATGAACAAATGACTCAAAAAACTCCTGAATCTGATGTTCTTCTAACGCTTCTTGTGATAAAATTTCTAATTCGACAAAATATCCTGCGTTTTCGATATGATCGATGGCAATATTGTGGGTCAGTTTTCCTATGTTTTTTTTATACATGTTTCTTGTTTTTTTGACATCTACGTATCTCAAAAATCATAAAGATTCTATCAAAGCTATCGCGTTTTCTTTATGATCATGAGGTATTTTGATGTTGTTTTCTAATTTGGAATACAGTCCTTCTGTGTTGTTTGATTTTCATTTGTGGGTAATTTCACAATGTTTATCTGTCTGTCTTATTCTCAAACATATTCTCTGTTGGATAAATATATAGTCCTTATCTGTAAAATAAATATCATGTTCTTGTAGATTTTCATCTGTTTTATTGAAACCAAGAGACAATGCATGATTGATTAATGAATCAATAGTAGTGCATCTAAATTTTTTTTCTGTCTCGAAGACAGCTTTCACTTTTTTGGTCATATCTTTTCTATAAGAATAAAACCTATATTGATGTATATTCTTCTTTATTTTACCATATTCTTTTGCTGTTGGTTTTCTAGTCTCATTTTCTCATATTTTTCTCTAAACTGTTGAAATACTATCCTATTTGCTTGTACTAAAGTATTGTTTTTTTGTTCTTCAATCTCTGCAATCATATATTTCCCTTGAATATTTCTAAAATAAGAAAATGTTATTTTAGCTCTTTCTTTAAAAAGATCATAGAGCACAATTTCAAATTCTTTCTGTGAAAGGTAGGCTCATCCTACGTCTTTTAAAAATCAGATATATCGATATTTGTTTAATATATAAGGAATCCAGCCTGTTTCTTTTGGTCTTTCTATCTCTACAATAAGCATTTTCTTGGCAATAGAAAACATACCTTCCAAAAGATTTTTCATATTTTTTCTTGACGTCATATGGTGTAAGGTATTGGCACAATATGATATATCGAAAGTCTTTTCTTTGAAGGGGAGATATACTGCATTGTGGTTGGTATAGAGAATTTTATCCGTATCTTTCTTGATAAGGTCTATTTGACTTCGTGAAATATCGTTTCCTACTGTAATTTTCAATTGTGGTATTTTTTTTACTAAAGTATCAATAAATCAATTGTCTCCGCATGATACATCGATAAATGATTCTATTGCGCCTATTTTATTATATAAGAGCTGGTTAAATATTGCTTTTTTTTTGATCTTTGGAGTGAGTAAAAATCTTTTTACAATACTATTGTGGAGTACATATCTCAGCTTATACTTTTCATTTGTTGCTATTTCGTGTTCTGGAAAATTATTGGCAAATGTTTTAATCCTTTTGAGTGCCAATTGTACTATTTTGTTGTTGGCATATTTATTTATTTTATGTAATTCCTGTTTATTAATAAATACGAAATCACCAGAGAGTAGTCATTTTTTTATTTCGTCAAAATTTCTTACTCTTGCTATAGAGACAATTCCTGTATGGATATGACGTTCTCCTCAATAAGTAAATATATTATTTACTAGTGCTATTGGTTCTATTTCTCCTATGTTAATTTCATCATGAACTTTTTTTGAAATTCTCCTAATAGCACTATGGATATCGTCAGTATCGTAAATACTTCCTCCGGGTAATGCTCGATAATTATCGTGAAAATCTTTCTGAAGATATATTTTTCCTTCTTCATTATATACACAGAGTACAGAAAAAAGTGCTTTTTTCTTTGCATAATCAAACTGCTCCTTGGATACTTCAAATACTTCTTGGATTTCTATTAAGTTGTAGATTTTTTTGTACATTTCAATATTGAATGCTAGATGGCCAAGTTTTTGTTTAAAAATTTTATCAAATATGAAGTCGGATTGATTCATCTAGGAGGGGAGAGAAGATAAAATCATTTCGTCCCCGAATATATTCATAGTAAAAAGGAAAAAAACTGACAAAGCTAGGACAAACGTATATTTGTATTAATATTTCCTTTATATCTGTACTTTCTTTGTTTTTTTATTTTCAATTGTAAATTATTTTCCTTTGCATATATATTGTTGTATTATACCCAATTCCCGTCCCTTACTTCCTTACCTCATTCCCGCGAAAGCGGGAATCCAGTTTGCCTTGTATGGACTCCGGCTCCAATACTTGAGGTCGGAATGACGTGACTACTAGCGAGGGAATGTCAATATACGGTAATTACTATGAAGTACTTTTAATTTGTTAGGTATATTCTATGAAAATTTCAATCGGTTTCTCTTGAGCTGCAGGTACTTGAGTAAATACCTCTGGATTGCTTCTTGGACAACTTTTATCATCCAAATGATATACTGTTCTTTGAGATAAGGAATATGCTTCTATTATCAAATGAGACAATAATAACTTTTTTCTTTATATCTCTGATAATCATACATTTATTGCCAAGACCATTGCTCACTTTTTCCCATTTGATGAATTTTCAGTGACTAAAAATACTCCATTGTATCAGCTCAAAAAAATTCATAAACTCAAGGATACTTCGGTCAAATATAAAAATGTTTATTTTTTCTGAGCAGCACTGAAACTTCTTGGTATTTCTTGTGAAGAAGGAGAAAAATTCTTAACTACTCAATTTTCTGGTGATATTCTCACGGAGAACATAACAACACTTGTTAAATGATATAAATATTTTAAGACTGCTACATATGATTTATCCAAATCTATTTGAACACCCAAAGATTTTGTATTTGGAAATGAGATGATAGGCATATGATCTATTGCTAGTGGTATGGATTTTTATGCTGCATATCCTATGACTCCTGCAAGTTCATTGATTGATGTTATTACTGCTTATAAAGATGTAACCTTTTTCCAAGGAGAAGATGAAATTGCTGTTAGTATGACTATGTTGGGAGCTAAATTTGCTGGTAAAAGAGCTATGTGTGGAACTAGTGGAGGATGATTTGCTTTGATGACAGAATCTATCAGTTTCTCTCATATAGCAGAACTGGGCTGAGTATATATTCTTTCTCAACGTGATGGTCCAAGCACAGGGACACCTACCTACACAGGTCAGTCAGATATTAATTATGCTTTGAATGCAAGTTTTGGTGATACATTCCCGATAGTTTTAGCACCATCAACCTATGAAGAATGATATCAATTAATCGGAAAGGCATTGAATCGATCTGATCACTATCAACATCCTGTTATTTTTTTGGTGGATAAACAATTCTCCGAGTCATATTTGTCCGTAGACAAGACTAAATTAGTCCCTGAGCAAATCAATCGTTGAAAAGTGGAAATATTGAAAGATGGAAAAATTGAAGGTGAATATAAAAGATATGCATATACTGCTGATGGTATTTCGCCAGTAAGCTTGCCTGGTACTGAAAATGGTGAATTTATCGCTACTTCATATGAACATGATGAATATGGAGCAACCAATGAAGATCCTGTTATCAAGAAAGCAATGATGGACAAGAGATTTAAAAAATTAGCTACTTTGGTACAACAAGAATTTACTAAAGATTTTTATGGCTATGAAATTATCAATCCTGAGGCGAAAACATTTTTTGTGACGTTTGGATTTAATCGTTATGTACTCGAAGACTTTATTAGGGAAAAGGAGAAAGGTCTTAGGTCCCAGGTCCCAGGTTCCACTCCTAAATATGGTTTGATCGTTATTAAAGTTTTACAACCATTGGATATGAGACTCAAGGACTTCTTAGATAGTCATGTAAAACAGATCAAAAAACTTATTTTTGTGGAAATGAACTATTCATGACAATTAGAAGAATTAATTACTAATAAATGCCGACTTCATGATAGAAAATGGAAAAATAAAATAAGTAATATTAGAAAATATACCTTGTATCCATTCTTTAGAGAAGATATTATACTATAATGGATGATGAATGATGAAAAATGAATGATGCTTGTTTGTTTTATTTATGGACTATCGACATGAAGGATAATCTTATACAAAACAAGACACTTGAATTCTCTATTAAACTTGCAAAATTTTATATGTCATTGAAAGATAAAAAATATTATGAAATAGCTTCACAAGTATTCAGAAGTTGAGCTAGTATATGAGCCAATGTTGCTGAAGCACAGTGAGCAATAAGCAAAAAAGATTTTATAAACAAAATGACTATAGCTCTTAAAGAATCGTATGAAACATTATATTGGCTACAGATTTTAGAACACTGATTTAATGAGGTCAATACTGAAATAAAAACTGATTGTGAATCGATTGTCAGAATATTAGCAACTATTGTAAAATCCTCTAAAATACAAGAATAAAAATGTTCTAAAATCATTCATTATTCATTTTTAATTATTAATTTTTATGAAAAATGCGTAGCGGTTTGAATAAAATCCAATGGTGTCCATGATGTGGTAATTTTCTTATCAATCTTGCCCTCAAAAATGCCCTCAAACAATTAAATATTCCCAAACATAAGGTAGTTATTATTTCAGGTATCTGATGTGCAAGCAAAACTAGTCAGTATATTGATGGGTATGGTGCGGAGACTTTACATGGAAGATGATTACCTTTTGCTACTGGTGTAAAATTAGCTAATCCTGATCTTACGGTTGTTGTCTATTGATGAGATGGTGATGGATATGGTATTGGATTGTGACATTTTCTTCACTCTTGTAGAAGAAATATAAATCTGACATATATTGTGGCTAATAATGAAAACTATGGATTGACTACTGGTCAAGCTTCTCCTACCACTCCACTTCATGTTAAAACAAGATCTACCCCTGAAGGAAATGAAATACTACCATTTGATCCTAGTGCACTTGCTAAATCTGCATGATGTTGATATTCTGTCCATATGATAGATAAAGACTTACCATTACTTACCCAATCTATTGTAGATGCTATCAAACATGAATGATTCTCTCATATAGATGTCGATCAAGCATGTCCTAGCTGGAGAAAACGATAAAA
>CALMEO010000031.1 GCA_937862935.1 uncultured bacterium
TGGACAGAGCCAAAAAAATTCAACTTGATGTTCAAAACCCAACAAGGAATCGTAGAATGAGAAGGAACCGATATCTACCTTAGACCAGAGACAGCACAAGGAATATTTGTTAATTTCAAAAATATCTTAGATACTACAAGAAGTAGAATACCTTTTGGAATAGGACAGATCGGAAAGTCATTTAGAAATGAAATCACTCCAGGAAATTTTATGTTTAGAGTCAGAGAGTTTTATCAGATGGAGATAGAATATTTTGTAGAAAACAATGAAGAAATAGGACTCAAAGCATTTGAAGATTGGAAGGCAATCAGCAAAAAACGATGGATTGAAGAGATAGGAATCAAAGAAGATAAACTACAATTTAGAGATCATGATAAAGATGAATTAAGTTTTTATAGTAAGGGAACCTGTGATGTAGAATATCAGTTCCCACGATGACGAGGAGAACTTCAGGGTATAGCATACAGAACAGATTACGATCTCAAACAGCATATGGAATTTTCTGGTAAAGATATGCAATACAACGATCCTTATACAGGTAAGAGATATGTTCCTCATGTAATTGAACCAAGCCGAGGTCTTACAAGAGCTATCTTAACGACTATGATAGATGCATATGACGAAGAGATATATATTGATGGGAATGGAAATGAACAGACAAGAACTGTTGCTAGATTTCATAAAAATGTTGCACCGATAAAATTTGCCGTCATTCCATTAGTTAAAAAAGATGAAAAAATGGTCGCTATGGCATATGAGATATTCAAAAAATTGAGCAAAGAGTATATGTGTGAATTTGATGACAGTGGAAATATAGGAAAATCATATCGCAGACAAGATGAAATAGGAACACAATATTGCATAACAGTTGATCATCAAAGCATAGAAGATGGTACAGTCACTATTAGAACAAGAGATGATATGAAGCAAATGAGAATTCAAGCAGACGAAATAAAATTTTAGTAGTAAGGTTCGGGAAATTTATATAAGACTGCCACAATTATTCATTATTCATTTTTAATTATTCATTCTCTTTTAGTATGGCTGAAGCAAAAAATTTTATAGAAAAAACTTTGGGCAATAATATGCAAGAAGAAACTAATCCAGAAATAGTAGCTGAAACAAAGGACATACCAACATATACTCCTCCACCAGCACCAAAACAAGAAACAAATATTACTCCACCACAAATTATACAACAACCTGTTATCCAAATCGTAGAAAAAATTGTCTACAAAAAACAAAGAATACATGGATTTTTTAGGACATTGACAATTATAGCATTACTTACTATAGGATTTCTTATGCTTGGAGAATCTACAGGACTTATAGAACTTTCTGTCAATACATTTAAACTTCATCAAATATTTCCTATCTTTATTATCTTCAGTACCATTATAATACGAAGCTATAAAGGAATATTTGGAAAAATATTTGGATTGATTCTTTTCTTGACGGTACTGGGATGAATATTTACAATAGGAATATATACCTCGCTCAATCCATCAAGCAAACGGAAATCAGGAGACACTAGTAAATATATGATAGTAAAGACAAATGAAAATATACAAAATAATCTCTATCTAGAAACATTAATCGGAAATTCATATATCGAAGGGAAAGCAGAAAGTAAAGTAGTCCAATCAACACGAAATTCAGATAGAAATCTATTGGTTTCTTCAGGGAATAACGTAAGTGAAAATTATCTAAAATTCAGAGAAGACAACAATCGAAATGTACTTCAAAAGTATTCCAGCAATATTGATATCACTATTCCAAATACTACAGTAATTGACTTGCTTTACATCAAAAATCTTCTTGGATTACATACCATAGATCTCAACACATTTCAATGGAGAATGTTTAAATTTCATGCAGGAATCGATGATATCACAATAAGAGTAGGCAATGTTCTTTCAGGGAATAAAATAGAAATCCAAGGGACAGCAGCTAATGTGGATTTTGATATTCCTAAAGATGTAGGAGTAATAATGTATTATAAACATATAATAGGTAAGATAAATCTCCCACAATTTGATGAACTCTCTGGACATTATTTCCAGTCAACAAATATATCAAATGCAAAAGCAATCCTACATATATATGTTGATCTATGAGTAGGAAACACAAAAATCAAACGAATAGAACCTAAATAAAATACAAGGGATAAGGTAAATGTATTGAAAAATATATATTACCTTTTACCTTTCACCCTTTACCAAAAATTTAATATGAAATTAATAAGTAAAAATAAACATGCGTATCATGATTATCAGATTGAGAAAGAATATGAAGTCTGAATCATTTTGAAGTGACACGAAGTTAAGTCTATCAAAACAAGTCATGTAAATATAAAAGATAGCATAGTAAGACTAGAACATAAAGAACTTTGGATAAATAATATGGATATACCACTCTACGAAAAAACATCACCGCTCCTCGTACCAGGATACCAAGCAAAAGGCAAAAGAAAATTGCTTATCACTAGGAAAGAATTAGCTAAAATATCTGCAGCATTAGACAAATCAGGAACAACAATCGTTCCTTTAGAAATATTTATCAATAAACGTGGATTGATTAAAATAAAAATAGGGGTCGGTAGATTTATGAAAAAAATAGAGAAAAAACAAATACTCAAAGAAAGAGATATTAAGAAACAAATGGACAGAGAAATAAAACATCTATAAT
>CALMEO010000032.1 GCA_937862935.1 uncultured bacterium
CTATGAAAAAATCGCAACTTGAAAGTCTTATTACGTCTTGTTTTCAGAAAGCACAAACCAAAGCACAAGAAATCGTTGGTGAAAAGACCAAAGAAATCCTCGGAGTAGATCCATCTGATATGGCTTGATTACTTGGTGGTTGAGGAATGCCTGGCATGAATTAACCCCATTTAAAAAATAGACATAATACAAGAAAAATAATAGTATCTATATAATTTAACTGTTCCTATTTAAAAATTATAATTTTTTTGTTTATTTTGACGATTTAGTATAATTTTTTTATAGAATACTATATGTGTATTCTTGTTCCTATACCTGTATTTCTTTCTATAATATTCTTAAAATTATTTGTATCCTTTCCATTGATAATTCGAACTTTTTTGTTCGTATTTGAGACATTACTAAATAATTTTTGTATTTTATATTTCATCCCTCCTGTGACATCTCATTCTTTTTTTCGAAAGTAAATATGTTCAAATGTTTTTTTGTCTATATGTTTGATGATTTTTTTGTCTATATCTAAAACTCCGTCTATATCAGTTAACATATATGCTTCTTTAATATTTTTATTGTGTAAAAAATAAGCAAAAGCATCGTCTGAAGATAGAATCTTTGCATTATCACTAATATCTCATCAACAGATAATTTTTTTATTAGTATATGTATCATAGCGAGAAGCTAACACATCTTCTATTTTTACTCTAGTAAATCACAAAAAAATATCATCTATTTTCTGAAAATATTTATCTAGGTTTTTTCTTAGTTGGTTTTTGTTTTCTTTTGATAATCAATTCTTTTGTACAAATCCATGACCCACATTACCTGTTCCATGTATTAATATAATAGATTTGTCCCTATATCATAACAAAAACAAAAAAATTTTTTCAAGATAAAACTTATCCATCTCTTGATTATTATTTTTTCTTGCAATCAATGATCATCATATTTTTAATAATATCATATATTTTGTCTTTATAATAAATCATATATTTCTTGTTTTATTTTTTCTATTCTTTTCATTTCTTTTTTACTATATTGCCCGTTTTCTAATTTAATAGCATTTTGAATCTCCCCACATCCATAAAATAAATAAAGTATTTCATATAATCAAGGCCTAATTTTATCAATATCAAATTCCAATATTTCCCTAATATTAATAAATGTTCTTTGAATAATTTCATATTCAAAAAATTTATTACATTTTTCTAATATTTGTGGATCAAACTCTTTCATAGAAGTAAAAACCTCAATATCAATATTTACGTCATTTGTATGCAAAGAAAGGAGTCATTTACTTTCTAAAGACAATTCACTAATTATATTTAACTCTTTTTTTATTCATGTTTCTTCTCATAATTCTCTTATCATTGTTTCTTCCATTTTTTCATGCGCTCTTTTCTTTCATGCTGGTACAAATAGTTGTCCTGCTCTTTTCCAACTTTTATTTTGTTTTTCACCTTCTCTCTCTATAACACATAATAATTCTCATTTAGTATTAAAAAACACTCAAGCTGGTCCAGTTATATGTTTTTTATCTCATATTATATATTTTTCCATTTCTATCAACAAGACTAATAAAATATCTATTTATTTTATTGTGAATAAGGTATTTATACTAGAATAATTTTCAATACTATTTTATTTTCTCTCCTACAAATCAATAATTTTTTACTTATAATTTAATGTGAATATGCTTACGAATTAACGTCCCTATTATTTTTACCCTATATATTGTTTTGTAAAGTTAATCCTAATTGTAGCAATTATAGCAATATTTGACAAATATTTATTTATTTATATAATATATATACAATTTTTTATTTGATTTAATTGTTATGGATACAATAAAAATAAAAAAGCATCTTCATGAACGAGTAACTGAAGATATAAAATCTATTTCTCATCTTGATGGTATAGATCATCTTACTGCAAAAGATGCTATGATCCACCCTGTTTTTCTACAAAAGCATGATACTACACAGACAATACTCAAAAAACTCAGACAAGAAGATATAAGTGCATGTATAGTCGTTACTACAGAGAAGAAATTTATATGAGAAGTTTCTGTAGAAGATATTATCAAACTCTTTGTTCAACAAATCAATACAGAACCCATGATCAAATATCTCACTAGAGGATATAAAAAGTGATTTCTCTATAAAAATGCTGGAGAACTCTGTAATAAACATACCTATATCGTACATGAAGATACAAATATCAATACCGTCATCAAACATATTTATAATCCCCTGTTTATGTATATCCCTGTAGTTAATAAGAAAAAACAGGTTATAGGAGTTATTACTCCCAATAGCCTGATCAATCTTCTTAAAGATCATTAATTTATTCTTCTAATTGTATATAATGGATGCATTCTTGAACATATGAATAGCAATATGAATTACCGTAGTTGTTACGTATATTGTTAGATTATTTAAACAGCCTTTGATTATAGGATATATTTTGTCATGAATTCTCTTATGACCTTATGTATTAAATTTTTTAGCTCATGGAGAGGTTTTTGAGACATTTTCACAAATATGAATATCACTTTTATTGTTTATTGTATGAATAGGATTGAATGCAAAAATGATCAAAGAAACCGGTAAAGCATCATTGATTACCTGATTGGGTCAAGTTGCGTTCACCTCAATTATAGGTTTTTGACTCAGTATGCTCTTATGATTTACTCCTTTAGAAGCATTATATATCGCTATAGCACTTACCTTTAGTAGTACTATTATCATTATGAAACTCCTTTCTGATAAAGGAGATATGTGATCTATGTACGGAAAAATTGCTATGGGATTTTTGATTGTACAAGATATCGTAGCCGCTATTCTTTTGATGCTTGTTTCTTCTTTGGGT
>CALMEO010000033.1 GCA_937862935.1 uncultured bacterium
TAAATACTAAAAAACATCGGTTTATCGTTTATGCGTTCTGTCGTTTTAGCGTTTAATTGACCATATGGCCGTAGAAGGCAAGTTGTTCTCCTAAAGACTTAGAAGTGGGTAGCTCCATCACAGTATACACCGCAATTTTATGGCTCCCATGAGGTAGATAGGAAGTAATATTCCTCACCCCACGTACGCACCACATAGTCAAAAACAAGAGTACTAGTCTTCGATACATTTTCAAGCAAAAAACATATTCGGGCACATTTTTAAATTACTCTAAAGTTAAAGTGAATATACTGCCTAGCATATCCTCATACTAAACCTCAAAAACAAAAAAAACACGCTCAAAAGTATATTGCGTGTTTTCTTGTTATAGATATAATGAAATTTTTTTATTCTTCCATTATTTCTTCTATAGTTTTTTCTTTCGCTTGTTCAGCAATAGCTTGTTTAGCTTCTTCTCTTGCTTGAATTCTCTCAGGATTTTCGTTGGCAAAATCTACTTTTACTGCTCTTCACATGATTTCTTGTCCATCCATTTCTTTTTGTGCTTTACTAGCATCCTCAGGGTTGACGAATTCTACAAATCCAAATCCTCTACTTTTGTTGGTTTCTTGGTCAAGTTTAACCCTAGCAAAAGCAACTTCTCCAAATCTTGAAAATTCTTCTCTGAGATCTTTTCATCTCAATTTCCAATTGAGTCCACCAACAAAAAGTTTTGTTTGGCTGACAATAGTGTTGTCTTCTGACATGTACGCAAAAAAAACAAAATAAAGAAAAATAGTACAGTCAAAATGTATAATTTTTAACATAAAATACAAATGATTTTGATACCTAAGGAGAAAAATTTATTTGTAATTTTTTGTTTATGAAAATTTGCAAAAATAATAAATCTAGTTATAATCACTATAACGAATAAAAGCTTAAACGACCAAAATCGCATCGTTTTGATTACGTTACCATTTTATCAATTAGACATATACATGACAGATCCTATCCAAAACTGAGATCCACAACAGCAAGGTCAACAGTGATATACTGATGATATTTTAGGATGAGAAGATATATTTGCGGCTATACCCAAGGCAGCACAAGAAAAACAAGAGATTCCCTATGGTGAACTCATAGAAAAAAAATATCAGTTTACTCCTATCCCCGAAGAATCACCTACTATATCAGAATCCATGGAAACAATTCCTGCAACACAAGAGCCAAAAATAGCACCAGCACCTAGTGTGTCTATACA
The DNA here is from genome assembly GCA_937862935.1 of uncultured bacterium. Lineage (GTDB taxonomy): Bacteria > Patescibacteriota > Gracilibacteria > Absconditabacterales > Absconditicoccaceae > CAJBLF01. Next base: position 1,241 of record CALMEO010000033.1, read on the forward strand.
AAATGAAGAAATAAAAAAACCAGTGATTCAACCAGTTCCTTCTGTTTCTGTGGTGCAAAATTCTGGAGCCAAGGAAGATAGTATAGTTCAGGAAAAAATTGTAGCACCAGTAGCTCCTATAGTGGAATCATCGGCTCCTACATTACAACCACAGACACCCAAAGTTGAAAAAAAACCAGTAGAAACACAAATATCTACACCAACATCTGCTACAACACAAGAGCCAAAAATAGTACCAGAACCTACAGTAGCTATTCCCAAAGAAGAAATAAAAAAACCAGTGATTGCTCCACCAATTTCTAGCAATCCTATAGTTTCTCCCGTACAAAAACAAACATTCCATGAAGAAGAAAAAAATATTCAATCAGTACCTGAAGAAGATATTTCCATTATCGAGGATATTATTCCATCAAAAGAACTTCCTATAGAAAATATACGAGAGACAAAACTTAAGACAGATGTACAGAAAAAATTTGGTGAGTTGTTTTCTACCACCAAGAAAATTTATCAACGCAAAGATAAACTATGAATTACTGATGATACTTTTGATATTCTCTGAGCAGATAACGATAAGATATTCATCTCCTATAGATTTTTATTGGACGAAACAGATGAGCCTATACTATTCATTACCAAGATAGAACAAGATAAAGAGACAGAAGAAGAGACAGTAAATGAACTGAGATTTACCTTAAATGAAGAAACATCCTCTTTAGAAGTAATGATAAATGATACGCTACTCTTTGATGAAGTAGAGGATTTTACGGAAGATCAAAAGAAAAAATTACAAGTAGTAGATAAAATTAATAAATTTACTTTCTTGGCATCAGAAGAACTCAGAAAAATAGAAAAAGAGATAAAAGAAAAAGAAGAAGCAGAACAAGAAAGGAAAAAATTACAAGAAATATTTAGAAACTTCTAGACAA
>CALMEO010000034.1 GCA_937862935.1 uncultured bacterium
TTTATATTATTATCATACTCCATGAGAGAAGACGATAAAAAAGTAATTGCTACGTGAACTGTTATACCACATGCTATTGAAACAGAAATCTCTAAATCCTATATCGAATATGCGATGTCTGTTATTATATCACGTGCTTTACCAGACACAAGAGATGGATTCAAACCAGTATTAAGAAGGATATTGTTTGCTATGTATCAGATGAATAATTTTTTCAATCAAAAACATAAAAAATCAGCAAGAATTGTCTGAGAAGTTATGGGAAAATATCATCCGCACGGAGATAGTAGTATCTATGGTGCAATGGTTCGTATGGCTCAGCCATGGGCTTTTAGATATCCATTGGTTGATGGACAAGGAAACTTTTGATCTATAGATGGTGATGGACCAGCAGCAATGAGGTATACAGAAGCAAGATTGACCAAAATAGCTGAAGAAATGCTTACTGACATCGAACAAGATACTATCGATCGAAGAGATAACTTTGATGGAAGTTTACAGGAACCTATTATGCTTCCTACAAAATTTCCTAATCATCTCTGTAATGGTACTATGGGTATCGCTGTAGGTATGGCAACAAATATGCCACCACATAATCTCAATGAGGTTCTTGATGCTTCATTACTCCTTTTACAAAACGAAGGGAAAAAAGATAAAACATGAGAAACTATCGTTGTCTCTATTGATGAAATTATGGAGATTATCAAAGGTCCTGATTTCCCTACCTGAGGTATCATTTATGATAGTAACAATATCAAAGAAGTATACAAAAAAGGTAAATGAGGTATTATTATGAGAGGTAAAGCTCATATAGAGGAAGATAAACATGGAAATATTATTGTTATTGATGAAATTCCTTACTTAGTAAATAAATCGCTTCTTGTATCAAAAATTAGTGAATTAGTTATAGATAAAAAACTTGAAGGTATCTCGGACATGAGAGATGAATCTAGTAAAAACAAAATTAGAGTCGCACTCTATCTCAAACCTGGTATCGATGCTAATAAGATTCTGGTTGAGCTTTATAAATATACAGAGCTACAGTGTGCATTTAATGTAAATAATGTATCGCTTGTAGAATCTGGTATACAGCCAAGACTCTTAAACATTAAAGATCTTTTGATGGAGTTTGTAAATTTTAGGAGATCTATTGTCTATCGTAGATCAATATTTCAGTTAAATAAAGCAAAAGATAGATTACATATTCTTGAATGATTAAAGAAAGCTATTGATGTTATTGATGATGTTATAGAAACTATAAAAAAATCTGAAACTAAACCTGATGCAAAGGAGAATCTTATAGCCAAATTCGAATTTTCTGAAATGCAAGCAGAATATATTTTGATGATGAGATTACAATCGTTGGTTGGCTTAGAAATCAGAAAAATTATCGATGAAATAGAGGAAAAAAAGAAACTTATAGAAGAGCTTCAAGCTATTATCGACCAACCAGAAAAACTTGACCAAGTAATCAAAGATGAGTTTGTCTATATGAAAAAACAATATTGAGATGAAAGAAAAACCGTTCTTTCCGAAGATTTGAGTGTATATAATGTATCGGGAAGTCTCAAAGCATTTATGGATGCTGCAGATAAAGTAAAAGAAGACGTTATCGTATGGATTGGAAATGATTATAGTGTCAGAATTTTGTATCAGTCTAGAATCCAGACCATACCAGAGGAAACTATGGATCTTATCTATACACATAATCAAGACAAACTGATTGTCATCACTGATATCGGTGAATTGGTCGTTCAAAGAATTAAAGACCTTTGAAGTTTTGTTATGAAACAAAATGGATTAAATTTAAATGAACATTTCTGACTCAAAGGGAAGATCGTTTTTGCTAAGACACTTCATTTTGACTACCATCATCTTGTATTTCTTACTAATCAAAATAGTATAAAGAAGATTAAAAAAGAATTAGTTCTTTCATTCAAAAAATTCCCTACACTAATTATGAAATTGGCAGATAAGGAGAAAATTTTGAGTGTAGAAGCAGTGAATGATACTGACAATATCGGTATTATTACAAAATGTGGATCGATGTTGCTCTTCAAAAGTAATGATCTCAGAGCCATGGGTAAGACTGCATGATGAGTTAAGTCCATAGAACTTCAAGAAGGTGACGAAGTAGCAAATATGTTCTTACACAAAGGAGAACCATTTATTCTTATCCATGCAAATAAAAATGGAAAACTTCTCAATCTTGAAGATCTTAAAATATGGAAAAGAGCAAGAAAAGGACAAGTAGTCATGACAGGCAAAGAAATTCTTGAATGAGCTATTAGTATCATTGAATGAGCTATCAGAATTAGATTTAAAGATACTACTATCAAAACATTACATTCTAATGATATTCATCTTGATGAGACAGATACCCCATTAGCAAAAATGGTTGATAAAGATATTGATGTTATTTATAGACCATGGGAAGAAAAAGAAGAAAATCTTAGATATAAAGAAGAAAGAAAAAAAGCTGAAAAAGAATCTGAAGCTATGGAAAAAGGTATAATTAATGAAGAAAATGAAATCATAGAAGAAATTACTGAAATCGAAGAAGTAGCTACTGATATAGAATAGCATATTTATTATATATTTTCTTGTTCCATGCAAAAAAAACACATTATCCTAGTCGTTGTTTTTAATGTTTTTCTTATACTTCTTGGAAGTATTATTATAGGAGGAATTATGAATACTAAAATCACTACTTTAAAAAACATCATAGAATCTCGTAGAGGAGATTACGAGGATAATAAACAAACTAACCTCTTAGATGCCGTACAATCCTCTCTTATACATACTCTGAATCTAGCACAACAATCTGTTGTCAGTATCAATATAAGTAAAGATGTGAAATTTTATGTAGAAGATCCTTCTCAGCTTATTGGACCTGGAAATATCCAACAGCAAACAGCTAAAATATGATGATGAAGTGGTATTATCGTTGCCAAACAGTGATACATTCTTACTAATAAACACGTCGTACAAGATACAAATGCCAAATATTCTGTTACCTTATATGATGGAACAAGTTATAATGTGGATAAAATCTGGTTTGATGATCTTTTGGATTTGGCAATTTTAAAAGTCATAGATTCTGAAGGAAGATCTCCTACGGATCTTCTCCCTGCCTCATTTCTTTCTTTGGATACTCAGGTAGATATAGGACAACTTACATTTGCTATAGGTAATTCACTCTCCAGATATTCTAATAATGTAACCATGGGCATTATCTGAGGAAGAAACAAACAACTAACTATCAATAAAAACAACCTTTATATCTGACTGTATCAAACTGATGCGCTAGTAAATCCTTGAAATAGTGGTGGTCCTCTTATTGATATATACGGTAATGTACTGGGTATTACAACTGCTATCACTGAAGGAGAAGGTATAGCATTTGCCTTACCGATTAGTAAAGAATTTATAGCAAGTACCCTTAAGTCTATAGAAAATTTTTGAAAGATATCTAGACCACTTATTGGTATCCAATATATAGATGGTAATCCTACAGTAACACAAGAAGATACCAAATCTGTCCTAATTACTGGTATTTCTATCAAAGATGTATTAACTGATTTACCATGATCACAGGCTGGACTTAAGATAGGAGATATTATTCTCAGTATCAATGACAAACCGATAAATAACCAACTACCATTTCTTTACCAACTTTATACCTATATTCCTGGAGATGAAATTCGTTTGGACGTCCTTAGAGAAGGGAAACAGATTAGCTTGAACGTTCTTTTGGGATGAACTGCTCAATAAAATCAGTTATTTTCATCAATATATACTATTTATGTAACTATTTATAGGAATGTAAATCACAATAAACTATACAAGCTTATGAAATTTGAAAATATATACTTTTTGGAGTATACTTGAATATCACCATAGTTTGCTCCTCAATCTGAAGGACTATGTATTTATTTTGTGAATCGATAGTATGCCAACCTATATACCTGACTCACTTATCAACGAGATAGAAGAACTCAAAGAATTGTGAAAATTTGATGATGCTATCAAAAAAGTAAATACCATTCTTTTTAGAGATCCAAATAACGAGGATGCTCTTCTTCAAGTAACTGATATCCAATATAGAAAAGGTGAGATTGGGAAAGCAACCAAAGCGATAGATTTTTTGAATACAAAAAAAAATAATACTGACCCATTAGGACTCTATATCAAATGAGTTCTCGAAATGGAAAAAAACCACCGAATGGAGGCAAAAAAATATCTACAACAAGCATTAGAACTTACAAAAGCAGAAAATCATGAGATTCTTAGGTGTTATGGACTCTGTGAATATCGATATGGAAATAGAGAAAAAGGACTTAACTTCATCAAAGATGCTTTTCATATACACAATACTGATGCAGAAGTTATCTACAATCTTATAGAACTCTATATTCTGGAACATAAATATAAAAAAGCAAAGGATATGATTAAATACTTTTATAAACATCGTGAAAAATTACAGACCATCGATAAAGCCTTAGATTTCTATGATCAAAAAATTTCATTATTCGAAAAATTTATCACTACACAACATATGTTCAAGAAATAATACTATATTACATCTATAAAAACTAGTTCTTACAATAAAAACTATTTATCATCTACTGTATAAAATGCTCAAAAATTCACTCTCAAAAATCTTTAAACATGATCTAGGGACACTTATTAAGAGTTCTTGGACAAACGTACTTTGAGTAAGTATTTTTATAGGATTTCTACTTTTCCTCCTTAATATTTTCCTATGAGTATCTCTCTATGCTAACCAATTTACTGGTGAATTAAAAGATAGACTTGGTATGTACTTTTATATCAAGGAAGATACTACACAAAGTAATGAAATATATAAAAAAGTAATTGTTCTCAAAGATGAACTAGAAGCTAAATGATTAAAAGTAATGTTTTCCTCAAAAGATGATGCCTTATCATTTTTACAGAAGAAAATACCTGACGTCGTAAGCAATTTTCAGAAATTTGGTATAGAAAATCCCCTACCAGCAACCTTATATGTCATGTTTGATAATGATAATAAATATGAATCACTCAAAACTATTATCCTCAAAAACAAAGACATTATCCTCAATACCAAAGACATTGATGCTTGATCTACACTAAAACAACAAGAAAATAGAGTTCTTACTATTATAAATCTAAGTAATTTCGTTGTCGGTTTTTCTTATCTGATCATTGCTATTTTGTTTGCTATTATTATCGCTTTCTTAGGATTCCTGCTTAAAAATATTTTTCATGCTTTCCATAGAGAGCTTGAAGTTAAAAAAATACTATGAGCTAGCTATCATCAGATTATTCAATGATTTGTAGCGCTTACTGTGAATGTCCTCTGATTTTCATTTCTCGTCTGTTTGGCATTACTTCTGATTAGTTGAATTACTATCAACTACTATGTATACAGTCTCTTTAGTATAACTATTTGGAGTGTATTTAATAATATTGTCTTAATTATAGGTATTTTCCTCGCAGAGATTATTATTATTTCCTGAGTAGGATTTACTTTTTCCTATTTCTTTGCTCGTGCACTTAATAAGAAATTATAGATGATAAATGATAAATTATAAATAATATACACACAAATAAAAAAAACAGACTTGCCGGATAGCTTGTCTGTTTTTTTATATATTAGTTTATTATTTGTTATTTTTTTATGCTTCGATTTGGATTCCAGGTCCCATAGTTGGAGCAATATATACTTTCTTGATTAATTTTCATTTTACCCCCGTAGGTTTATTATCTTCCAATGCTTTGATGAATGCTTTTATATTTTCCTCAATCTGAGTTTCAGTAAATGATATTCTTCCTACAGCTGCATTTATATTACCTGTCTTATCAAGTTTAAATTCCATTTTCCCTTTTTTAAATTCTTCTACTGCTTGAACAATATTTACAACTACTGTTCCCGCTTTTGGAGATGGCATAAGTCATTTTGGTCCAAGCTGTTTAGCTACAGGAGCCAAATCTCTAATATGTTCAGGTGTAGTAAGTAATACGTCAAAATCAAATTTTCATGCTTTGATGTCATTGAGCAATGATTCTGTACCTACTATATCTGCTCAAGCTTTTTTTGCTTCAGCTTCATCTGCAGTAAATACCGCAATTCTTTTACTTTTTCCTGTTCCATGAGGAAGTATAGTTGTTCCTCTCATCATCTGATCATTGTACTTTGCATCTGCATTAGTTTTGACTGCAATCTCTACTGATCAGTCAAATTTTGTATATCCAACTTTTTTGAGTAAAGCTACTGCTTCACTAATAGAATACACTTTCGTAGAATCAACTGTTTTAGCTAATTCACGATACTTTTTTCCATGTTTTGCCATTTTCTCTTATTGTAAATAAGTTAAAAGTGGTAATAACGCCACAGTAGTCCTGGGCTCCCACATAATTTATTTTAGATAATTATTCAACCTAATTGTACATTGTAGATGATATATAATAAATGATTGTGGTTATTATATATTACCGCCATATATAAAAAGATATTTCCGATATTTATCATGTAGAATATATCACTTATCATGATTCTTTATTTTTCTACCGCTATTCACATATTTTTTGCTGTTCCTGTGATAGATTTGATCATTGATTCGATATTTTCTGAGTTCATATCTCATTTTTTGAGTTGAGCGATTTCCTCCAAATCCTTCCTTGTAAGTGTTCAGATTTTGATTTTATTTGGTTCTCCTGATCATGATTTGAGATTGAGTTTCCAAAGAATCAAATTTGATGTTACTGGACTTCCTATTTTTAGATCAAATGATCTATCTGCATAAATAGTGAGTTCTGCTTTTACTTTAACATCTGCCCCACTAAACTGTTTCATAAGATCCATAGTCTTTTCGTTGAATTCTTTGATAAACTGCCCAATATTTACTCCATTTGCTCAGAGCATAGGCCCTAATGGAGGTGATGGTTGTGCTTTCCCTGCTGGGATTTCAAGATTGAGAATATTAGTAATTTTTCCTGCCATTGCGATATATTAATCAATAAATAAAGATTTAAGATATGATTTAGATTTATGATATAATGAGTATTCCATTTGTACTAGCCATATACCGTCATCGAGGTAAAGAAGCATAAGTACTTGTTTGTCTTTGTACTCAGGCAGATTAATAAAGACTACTTTATTTCCAAATAACTTGTTCTGGATAATATCTTGTTCTGTAGTCAATGTATATAAATTTCCCTTGAGTGCTCTTGCTATGCTAGTAAAGTCATAACTTGGGGTGCCGAGATAAATATACCATATTCCTTTATCATCAGCTAATGCGTACTGATATTTTATTCATAATTTTTCTATAATTGCTATCGATCCATAATAAATACTTGTTCCAGAAAGCAATCTAATGTTTGTATTTTTATTTATAGTCCCTGTAGTTGTCTTGGTTACAGAAGCGGTTGTTCCTGTTGTATTTGGTAGTTTATCTCATGTTATATCTGGTATACTTCATAGTATTCAGCTATTTGTATCTACAACTGGATTTACGGTAGGTATAAGATTTCAACTTTTAGGAGTGATTTGTATATCAGTTCATGAAATTTGCAGTTGCATAATTTGTTTTAGTTCATTTCATTTTACTTGATACCATATAATATATACAATCATTAGTGCCAAAAAGAGTAGCATCATCGAGAATCTCAAGACCTTTTGCTCTTTTGTATACATTCTAATGATCAGTAAATAAAAGCGCTCTACAGAGAAGCAACAAAACTAATGAATAATGAATAGTTAATAATGAATAATACTGAATTTTATTTATTTCATCATTAATTATTAATTTTTAATTTTTCATTAATCTGTTCTGTAGATATATGATATTAGCTCATGAGCTCAACTTTATCTAAATCGATCACTACGGGGGTCAGTCTTCCTAACATTTCAATATTTACGACTGCTGTTCATTTTTCTGCATCTATATTTCTTACGCTACCCTTCATTCATTTAAAGTCTCCTGTTTTGAGGAGAACAACATCACCATCTTTAAATGGTATTTTGAGTTCTGATCTTTCTTGTGATTTTTGAATCTGTTCTATAATCTTGATATATTCATCTTCCGTCAATGGAATAGGGCGCGTCTCCGCTCCTACAATCAATCTTACTCATGGAGTATTTCTTATTACATACCATATTTTATCGTTCATTTTAGATTTTATAAACACATATCCAGGATATAGTTTCTTTTGTTTAATGATTTTTTCTCATTTTTTGAGTGATGATTCGTTCACCATAGGTGACATATAATCTTCTACCGTATCTTCGAGTTCTTGTTTTTTGATTCTTTCTTTTAGATTCTCTATCACAAGCTCTTCTTGACCAGATACTACACTCAATACATACCATTTACAATTGTTATCTTCAATCTGTCTCTTTATTTCTCAGACATTTGTTTCTGATTTTTGCATACTTATACACGATAAAACGATAAAACCCTTTACAGTACATCCTCTTTTTGATGCAAGCATCTAAATACATAAATGCTTAGGATTATTGTGTCATAACACTATAAAATCGTTTATATATTCCAGAAAAAATAGTATCGGTAGCGATAAAATATAGTCCTGCAACCACAATAGCAACAAAGATAGCAATAGTAAGATTGATAAAATCTTTTTTGCTAGGGTGTTTTAATTTTTTGACAGTTTCTAGACTATCATAGATAAATTTCATCATGTTCCTTTTTTTCAACAATAAAAAAAAAGTTTGGTTTCCTACTTGTAGTAAAAGTTAAGCTGTTTTCAAGGGAAAATCACTAATTACCTTATAATGGGTAACTAAGGAACAGAAATCTAGGAATTGGAATCTGGGACTAGGGATTTGGAATATACTATCTATTCTTTTATCTTAGTTTTACTCAGTCCTCGTCCCTATTTATCCTACTGCGCAGACATATCTTGTTGTCAGTGGTCAATTTTTACCAAAATCTCCAGGATTTACATAAGCTATAATCTCTGATTTTTTCTTTTGGGCACTAAGTATTTCTTGGAATAATGTGAGTAATGGTGTTTTTGGTGAATAGGTCTTGATTATTTTCGCTAATTTATTTTGTTCGTCAGTCTTTGAAGATTTTGCTGGTTTGGAAAGTTTAATATTGGAAAGCAACACAATATTATATTCTTGAATATTTGCTATCATCCAGGTAGCTACTCTATGTATTGCTCTTTGTGATATTTTTTCACCTAAACTAATATGAAACAATGCTTTGCTCTCTGTTATTGTCCTTACAAAAGGCAATTGAAAATTAATATATTCAATTAATGATTTTTGTCCTGGTTGTACTAGTTTTGCGTCAATATCACGAGCAAAAGATTTGATCTTGGTAGGAGAATTTTCCCATGTTTGTCCAAATATCGGGCCATACCTCGTAGTATCTATTAAAATATCTTTAGAATTATCTGATTGTTGAGAGACAATTATAAGTTTTTTCTTTTTACTATCGAGCAAAAGATATCCCGCAGCTTGTAATAATCCGGTATAAAAGTGTGGTCCTTGAGGAAGAATTGCTAATGAGTATGTTTTTTTGGAAGCTGGTTTCAGTGTTGGTATCAATTCTGATGCTCATACCACATATCCCATAACCTGCTCTGCTAGTATTTCTGGTGCTATTTGCATTATATATACTTTACTATATGAAATTGGATTGCTTCGTACCAAACAATGACCATGTAATATTATTTTTTAATAAGACTTTTTTTGATCTGAATAACGAATCTATCCGCCATTCTATCACGTTTTTGTCGCTCTTCTACGTGCATAAATACTACAGAGACTATTTCTATAAAGTACTTTCTAAAAATCTCATTAATATTTTCTTTGATCATGTCTATCTGTGGTTTCTCACAATTTTTGTAGATTACTACAAGATCCATTTCCAGATCTATATTAAATTTCTTCCCAAAATAATATTGATCTATCATTACCTCATAGGTTGTGAATAAGGTGATCAATTCGTTTTGTAATCAGAAATAAAAAACGTTTTTGAGGGTATCATAAAACTCTGGTTTTATGGATATTGCCCATCATTGACCATCTTTATTTACATTGATCACATTTGATTCATTGAGAGAATCTACTTGTTTTTTGATTGCAGGAAAAGTTCGCTCGACTTCGCTTTCGAGTGCTCTCATGGAGATTCATTGTCTTTTAAACAAGAGATATTTGAGAATATCGACTTTTGTCTTACTACCAAAGAGTTTCTCTAGATTCATACAAAAAAGAAGACCAAATAAAGCGATCTTCTTGAGAATAGGGATTTGGGTAAAAATTACAAGTGAAGGGATATGTATTAATAAGGTCTTGTCATTCATTCAATTGAGATTTTGGAATCCCGACATTTCATATTATTTAAATATGCAACTATTTCTTTTACTTCTGCTTTATAATCTTCAGAATCTCATTTATAATCTTCTATATATTTGATATCAGCATATTTATTTCATATATAATCTTCTAAATATTTCTTTTCTCCATTTTTATCTTCATGATATATATTTCATTTATCAGATATTTTAAATGGTTCTTCCATGGAACTAGTATAAGCAAATTTTTCAATAAGAGCATTGCGTCATCTTATAAAACTCTTTAATTCTTGTGTGTTCTTAAAAAACACTCAAGGTACTGATTTAAGGCCTATTTTCTTATTATTATCTGTTATGGTTGTATCATCTATACTATCTAATAATTCTTTTATTTTATTTTCTCTTAATGTATTCCATTTGTTGATGTCTTCTTTATTTTTTTCATTTCTTCCCAATTTATCTGCTGCTTCAAAATCTTTTTTGTCTAAATATATAGCAATGATTCATTTATTGATTGTTATATACATATTATTATATTCCAAAGAATCATATGTATAGTTTTTGGATATAATTTGATTAATAAGCGTTTCGTCATTATCTAGTCATTTTAATTGTTTCTTTATTTCTTCTCTATTCCATATCTCTTCACTATCTTCTTTTTTCTCTTTCTGATTGTTAATAGCTATAACGATTTCTTCTGAAGACTTCATTTGTTTGTCTGCTTCTGATTTAGCCCTTCAATTACTCCAAAAGTCATATACTATTTTATTAACAGTAATCTGATACATTTTTTTCTCAGATATGTTTCGTTTGTAATTTCCTTCTCAATCTTTTGGCAATTGGTTTATATCTGTTATTATCATTACTGTATTACCATATTTATCAAGTTTTCACGAGTTTTGAGGAGTAACTTCTTCCTGCTTGGTACCGCTTTTTATTACTGCATAATTATTGCTATTAGGATCTATACGAACATATCACTCTGCTGGTAATATTTGACTTTCTTTATATTGTAAATTATATTTACTAATGGCAGCATTTTTTTCCTCATCTGTGTTTTGAGTACTAATTACTCAATCTATAAATTTTTTATCAAGATATTTCCCTGTATATTTCTCTCATTGAGCAATTGTCTTATAATCTTTATCGTTTTCTATCCATGCTTTTAATCCTGCTAATGCTCTTTTCGTTTGATTACCAAATGTTCTATCTATCGAAACATCTACTGCAT
>CALMEO010000035.1 GCA_937862935.1 uncultured bacterium
TATTTTGCTTTGTTTATTAGTTTTTGTTTAGAAAATAAACGTATATATTATGAAAAAAATATCATCGAAACAGCTTAGAGACCATTGGAAAACATTTTGGTTGTCTAAACAACATATATATCTTCCAGAAAGTTCTTTGATTGGTGGTAAAGAGAGTACTGCTATGTTTACTATTGCTGGGATGCAACAATTGATTCCTTATCTTTCTTGAGAAAAACATCCTTTGGGGAAAAGATTATTCAATATTCAAAAATGTCTTAGAACTGTAGATATTGATGAAGTGGGGGATGCAAGTCATCTTACATTTTTTGAAATGATGGGAAATCGATCATTGGGTGATTATTTTAAAAAAGAATCGGTTCAACGAAGTTGGGAATTTCTTGTTAATGAACTTGGTTTTGATCCTAAAAAATTAGCTGTTACTGTTTTTCAGTGAGATAATGATGCACCAAAAGATGAAGAAACTGCTTGATATTGGAAAACCATGGGGATAGCTGAAGATAGAATTGCTTATATGCCAGCAAATAATAATCGATGGAGTCCTTGACCTGTTTGACCGTGTGGACCTGATACTGAAATATTTTATCGAGTTGGTAAAACACTCTTTCCCCCAGAATGATCTAACCCTAAAACTGATGAAGATAATCGGCTTGAAATATGGAATAATGTATTTATGGAATTCTACCGTGATGATACAGGTAAACTTACCAAATTAAAAAATCAGAATGTAGATACAGGAATGTGATTTGAAAGGATGGTAAAAGTATTACAAAAAAAAGAAACAGTTTTTGATACTGATATTTTTTCTCCTTTGATTTCATTGATAGAAACAACCCTTGATATTAGTTATCAAGGAAATGAAAGAAGATGTAGAATTGTTGCTGATCATATCAGAACTGCATTTTTTCTTATTGCTCATGACATTATTCCTTCTAATGAAGGAAGATGATATGTGCTTAGAAGATTGATAAGAAGAATGTATTATAATTTTATGTTATTAAAATTGGTCTCTGAAGATACTTTTGATGCTTTCGTGACTACTATGGTTACCTTTGTAGATGCACTTATGGAGACTAAAGCGAATACAAAACATATTAGTGTCGTGTTGATTAAAGAAGCTCATCAATTTCAGAAAACTATTGCTCATGGACAGAAACTGCTTGATGAACTTATTACATGAGCGAGTAATAAAACCATTTCAGGGAAAGATATCTTTAAATTGTACGATACTTTCTGATTTCCGCTTGAATTAACTAAAGAAATCCTCGAAGAACAATGATTCTCTCTTGATACTTTATGATTTGAACAAGAGATGGAAGCACAACAAACAAGATCTCGTGCGTGATCAAAGGATATGTTTAAACAGTGAATAGATTGGGCAAATTATTTACAAGGAATTCCATCAACTAAATTTCTTTGATATGAAAAATTGGTAGCTGAAGATATGAATATACTTAAAGATTTCGTTGTTGGATGACAAAGAATATTGATTTTTGATGCTACGCCATTCTATGCAGAAAGCTGAGGTCAAATATGAGATCGTGGTGTCGTTATTCTAGATGATGGTAGTCAGGTTAATATTATTCAGGTTCAAAAATATAATTGAATTTTTCTTCATTTTGTTGGATAATATTCTATTCCAATTTAATGATACGGTAAGATATTTTTTTTTCATAAAAAAAAGAGACATCACTTGTACATGGCGCTCTTTTTTGCCTATTATTTAGTCTATTTTATTGTATTTTGGAAAAAATGTATAGACGATTTTATAAAATGAATCGATAACCTTATCAAGTCATTTTTCCTGTTTGAACATTTTTTCTGTGAGAATACCTTCAAGCTTAAACATTTCTTGTTCTACTTGTTTTCCTATCTCTTGAAAAGCTTTGCCTACATCTTCTCCTTCATTGAGGGTTCTAAATTTCCAAAATAATTCGTTATATGCTTCAAAAAACCTTTTGAAAAGTTGTCATCATTTGGTTTTGGTCATACTTTCTATCTTTTCAGCAATATATTCGTTGATGAGTACTTGAATATCTATTTTTTCTTCAGGAGAGATACTTTTGAATATTGGTCCAAAAACTATATGGTTTTCTAGATCAGAAAAATAGGGTATACATCATTTTTTTTCTTCAATATTCATTATAATGTTTTTGATTTGTTCTGTTTCTTGTTGTTTCATGCCCGATTCCTTTTTTATAAATAAATATATTTATTTGATTTTTCTACATTCTAAATAGTATCTTTTTTCTTCTGATTCTCCCATAGAGAATGTTTTTCTTGGAAGTGCTCAGTCTATAATAACGGTTGGGAAGAATTCTTTTTTGTCCATGATAGGGAGTATAAATCCTATATTTCATTCTTTTATAGCTAATTGTTCTGTAACGTTTTCTCCATGGATATAGTCTATCTTTGCCTGAGTGTGCTTATTGAGATAATCATCTAAAAATGCTTGTACATTTCCTACTTCTAGATTAAATTTTGGATTTTTAATACTTACTATGATGTATCTCCCTGTATATATCATACAAAAGTTGTGATGATTAGTATCGGATGCTTGAAGATGTTTTTTCATCTCTTCCAAACTAGTATAGGATTTTAACTCTACTTCTGATCATAGTTTGGCAAAATATGTAATCATATCTTCTTGTAATGACTCTGCTTGTATATTAAATACTACTCTATGTATTGGTTCGAATACCAGTCAGTTGTCATGTATATTTACTAATTCTACCAAAGCAAATCTTGCTGGATGTTCTTGTTTTTCTGTCTCGTTGAGTGTTTGTTTTTTTTCTTCCCAAATAGCTTTTGCTGTAGCTAATGAATGATTTCCATCTCCCATAGCAAAGAGTAAAACTCATTTATTCTCTTCCACTTTGTATTTCTGTAAAAATGTTTCTTTGTTTGCAAGTTTTTCTATGTTTTTTATTATACTTTGTATGCTTTCTTCATCTGCTATTTTGTATCATGTTATATGTCCTCCATTCATCATTAGATCAGTATCATATAGTTTTGTATATTTTTCTATTTTTGTGTATAATGTCTCAATGACCGTCTTTTCTGGGTCGTCTATAAGTACCATAATATGAGGCGATTCTAATGGAGCGTCGTTTCTGATTTCTATTCTTGGAGGTAATCTGTCCAGGATTGTTCATTCTGTAGCTCTAATAAGTGTTTGTGATCATACACTATAATCGTATTTTTCCAAGTCAAGCGCTATCACAAGTCATTTTCTTGATGCTGTATGTGATGTTTTTCTCTCTATAAGGATACAACAATTTCATTGGTTTTCTAGAATACCTTCTTGTAGATAGTTATTCATGTTTTTCTGTATATTTTCTATTCTTTTGTGTTTTCATTCTTCTTCTAGATAGACCTCAGGAAAAATAATGTTGTATGTAGAAGGATCTTGTCCTACAAAATCTTGTACTTGTTTCCAATATTCTGGTTGAGAAGTATATTGATCACAAGCAACAACTGCTCGTTTTTTTAAATCAACTCATTGCTTTGGAAGATAAATCTCAGGTATCTTTATTCAGATGTTTGGAAAAACTGTTTGCATAGTATTTTCAATAATAAAAATAAAAGTTATTTATGTCGTTGTAATCGTATCTTTTTGAAAAATGGCAAAGATAATGTAGATAACATAAATCAGATCGTTGGTACAATAGCATTTATTCGTGGATCAGGAAGTTTAGCTGTATAAAAAAAGAGGACTATGACAGCATATGTTAGTATCATAATACTTATTTTTCTTGCTCCACTTGTTTCTCGAGCTTTATCTCTTTCTACACGCTTATTTCTTTCTTTGATCTGTTCAAGTTCTTTACTAATGTCTTCCATATTTAGAAGAATTATATTATAAAAATGTATTATTTATTAGCTATTTCTTGTTTTAGATAACGAATAAAATCCTCACTCGAGGACTTTTATCTACTGCTACCATATTTTTTTTCTTTATTATTTCAAGCTTCATTTTCTTTCTTTCGTTTTCTATTCTATTCTATATCTGCTCATTCTAAATAAAATCATCCATTGAAAGTGTCTTTTCTTACTTTTCCTATCAGTGAAACTGGTGCTTCATGACGTGTTATAAATGCTTCTACTTCGTCTCCTTTTCATCGAAACATACTGACAATTTTTTTGTTCCCAAATTTTCCATGAATTTTTAAATGACATTTCCCTCTTGTTCCAACTTTTTCTATTTTATGGATACTTATGTTTTCTAATAAAAATACAGGTTCTTTGTTTCCCTCTCCAAATGGTGCAAGTTTTTCTATGTCAGCAAGTATACTTTCTTCCCATTCGTTTTCATATATTTTTGTATCAACTTTTACAGACTTTATTAAATGGTCATTAGCTATATTTTCTTCACAGTAATTACTAAAATTTTCTATGAGCATATCTAGGTTTTCTAATTTTACCGTCAATCAACCAGCTCCTTTGTGTCCACCAAATCTTTCTAATAGATTTTCATTATTTTTTAGCATATCAATAACACTAAAATATGCTGGTCATCTTAAGCTTGCTATAGCTACCTGTTTTATTTGATCTATTTTCATAATCATTGATGGTTTGTGATATTTTTCTGTTAGTCTTCAGGATACGATTCCTACTATTCATTCATGGAAATCTTCATGAAATGCAACTAATAATTTTTTACTTAAATTTACCATAGATTCTGCTTCCTTAAACATACGTTCTTGGATTTTTCTTCTTTCGGTATTGATTAACTCTAGATTGTCTAAATATCCTAATTGTTTTTCTCCCGAATAGAGGAGGGCATACAGGCTATCGTAGGGAGATTTTATTCTTCCTCCTGCATTGATTCTTGGTCAGATAATAAATCCTATATGATAGGTTTCTATTGGTCATTTTATATTTAAAAATTCCAAAAACCCCTTGAGTGAAGCTGGCAAATGTTTTCTTGTATTTAAAAGTTTTAATCATTTTTTGACGATAACTCTATTTTCATCTAATAATGGTACTACATCAGCAACTGTTCCAATAGTTACGATGGGAAGGAAATAATTGAAAATATAATTTTGCTCCTTTTTTTCAAAGTTGCATTTTGTTAATAATGCACAAATAAGCTTGAATGCTACTCCTACTCCTGCCAGTCATTTGAATGGATATTTTGGAGAAATTTGTGGATTTACTACTGCTATTGCTTTGGGTATAGCTGCTAAATCTTGATGGTGATCGGTGATTATAAGATCAATGCCTTGTTCTTGAGCATAGATAGCTTCTTGTAGTGACGCTATACCATTATCTACTGTGATAATAAGGTCTACTCATTTCTTCTTCATCTCGTTGATATGTATTTTCTTCATACCATAGCCTTCTTTTATCCTATCAGGATATTGAATACTTATTTTTTTGTAGTTAATGAATTTTGTGATAAATTCATAGAGAATATAACTTGAAGTTACTCCATCGACGTCATAATCTCAGAATATCATTATTTTTTCTTTATTTTTTATAGCTCTCATTATTCTTTCTACTGCTTTTTCCATATCATTGAGTAAAAATGGATCCAATCGATAATCGTTTAATTTAGGATACAAAAAAGATTCGACACTATTATCGATTCATCTTACCTTAAAAAGCCTAGTCAACAGATCTTCGTCTGGATTGTCATATATTACGTGATAATTCATATTCGAGAGTATCTAAGAAGGATTGAAACTATTTTGTTGCTCAATTGTTATTTGAGCGTTTTAGTATTGTAACATTTTTTATAGTAAATACAAATAAAAAAAACACCGATGGATATACCAGCAGTGCTTCTCTTTTATATTATATTTTATTACCATTTTTATACGAGAGAGCATTGGGATGAGCTTCATACAGCCCACAAGTATAATCAACGGAGCTGATTATTGATGTAGATTTTATATAGCCTCCTTCAAAAACATAATTTATGTTTTTGATTGTAGGATATATAATTAACAAATCGATAATTTCTCATTACATTTCCAACTTATTCGTTTGTTAATTATAGAGCCCCAATACTCTCTCTAGGTCTATCTGATCTTATTGGGTATAAGATCTAGATAGTTTTTAAGGAGGAAATACCTCCAACATAATTACCTATACCAAGGTACTGTGTAGTGAGCCATACGACAAGTAACTATGTTGATATAATTATACCCTAGATTTTTAGATATGCAAACATCTAAGATACTTATTTCTTTTTTTTATTTTTTTATAATTGACTTATTTTTAAAATTATTATTTATTCTATTTTTATGTATTAGTTTGATAACTTTTTGTTATCTATATATTTCTTTCAAAGATTCCTTTTTATACAAAAAAACGAAATATTTATTTCGTTTTTTATCTGTATTGTTTAATCTTTCTTTATTTCATCAGGACTGGAAGGAATTGAACCCTCGACGCGGAGCTTTGGAGACTCCCGCTCTACCACTGAGCTACAGCCCTATTTTATTTTGTCCAAACTATAAGCCTGATTCTGTATAAAGTATAATGTGTCTATCTTGGCCTAGAGCCAAGGTATTGCACTTTCCCTGATAAATCAGGATAAGCTTGCACCAGGTATGGTTTACCACTCGAATCCACATCGTGGAAACTGAGGAGAAGTAGTCTCTGCCTAGGCGGATCCATCTTCGCGTTGCATCTTTCCCCACGGCAAGCCGGGGTAGTTTACGTTTCTGTGGCACTTTCATTTACCCTTGCGGTATTCAACATCTGTTAGATGTTACCTTTTTTTTGGTGTCAGGACTTTCCTCTCCAGCGAACTGGAGCTATACAAAATTTGGACCAGTTCCTTTTATTGAATTATTATAATAATTCAACACTATTTGTCTTTATAATTTTTTACTTACTCTTGTTTATCCTTCTCGCTAATTGGCTAAATGACTTTTTCTTGCTTTTTTATTGCAAATATCTTATATATAGATGTTTGTTGTATTGTTTTATTTTTCATGTAGTATCGCTATGAAAAATTTTACTCATTCAGAAACTATTAGAAAAATTGCATGGATTCTTTTGATTGTTTGATGACTAAATCGAGGATTACTGTGATTGTTTAATTTTAATCTTGTTACTCTGATCTTTGGATATGGATTTTTTGCTCGTATAGTGTATATTATAGTATGACTTGCTACTGTATATATACTTCTTTATTCTACTACTAAACCCTATACATCACTCAGAAAATAACTATTTCTAGCTAAATTATCTACTATTTTGCTTTACTTTTTTTTTCTGTTATGGTAATTGATACTCGTTCTCTACAAATACATGATTCTTGGAAACTTATTTTAGCTGATGAATTTATTCAACCCTATTTTGCTCATATCAAAGAATATCTTCTTCAAGAAAAACGCTCCTGACATATTTTTTATCCTAAATGATTAGATATTTTCAATGCATTTAATCTGACGCCATTTGATAAAGTTAAGGTCGTTATTATATGACAGGATCCTTATCATGGTGAATGAGAAGCTCATGGTTTGTGTTTTTCAGTACAAGATGGGGTAAGACAGCCACCATCACTCAAAAATATTTTCAAAGAATTATACGATGATGTATGAATACTCCCACCAAAATCATGAAATTTAACACAACGAGCAGAGCAGTGAGTATTTCTTTTGAATGCTAGTCTTACCGTAAGAAAAGATGAACCAAATTCTCACAAAGATATCTGACGACACATATTTACTGATGCAGTTATTACAACTATTTCAGATAAAAAAGAATGAATTATTTTTCTTTTACGATGAGCTTTTGCTCAAAAAAAGAAGGAACTTATAGATACAACTAGACATATTGTTTTAGAATGTCCACATCCATCTCCGTTTAGTGTGCATAAGTGATTTTTTGGATGTAAGCATTTTTCCCAAGTAAATGAGTTTCTTAAAAAAAGAGGAGAGAAAGAAATTGATTGGAATCTAAATTAATTTATTTTCTGATATAGTCAATTGAACTTATGTAAAAGAAAACTGTTGTAATGAGAAATTGTAGATATTATCCAACTATATATTTTTTAAAAATACTCAGCTAATTTTCCTTCTTCATTGAACATAAATGTCATATCAAATGGGGTTTGTTTTTTGATAAGTTTTGGTAACCATATACTATCATCTTCTCGCATGTGATTATATGGAATGCTCTCAATATCTCGCCATTGAGGATTCATTTCTTCTGTCTCTTTGAAGTTACCATTATAGATTCAACTGAAAATATGTACATCTTGGTTTCGATTTGGGTTCGCTGCATAGAAGAAATGGAGTATACCAACTTTTTCTACTTGATTTTCTTGTAGAATGATTCATGCTTCTTCAGAAAGTTCTCTGAGCGCTGTCTGTATGATAGTTTCTCCTTCATGATTTTTTCCTCCAAATCCGTTCCGGTTTCCCATACCAAATCATCTTTTTTTCATTCCCAACAATATTTGTCCCTTGCTATTGAATACATATACATGCGTTGTTTGTAACATTTTCTAGAATAGGATATAAAATCTAGGCTAATACGTCACCCATTTTTTCTTCAAGATATTTTTTGAGTCCCGGAAGTCATTTTAAATTAGGATATTTTTCTAATAACCATTTTGCACCCTCTTGTATCTTTTCTATAAATTTTAGATCTGACAATATTTCTACCGGGATATCTGATTCTCATGATTGCATGGTTCATAGAATTTCTCCCGCACCGCGATTTTGTAAATCTAGTTCTGCCAATTTAAATCCATCATTGGTTTCTTCCATGGCTTTCAGTCTTTTGCCTATATTTCCTGCCTTGCTTTTTGTTTCCAAAAAACAATAGGACTGAATATCTGATCTTCCTATTCTTCCTCTCAACTGGTGAAGCTGAGATAAACCAAATCTTTCTGCGTTTTTGATTACCATGATGGTAGCATCAGGAATATCTACTCCTACTTCTATGACAGTAGTAGACACTAATAGACAAATCTTTCCTACTTTAAATTCTTGCATAATATATTCTTTGTCTTTTGGTCTCATTTTACCATGAAGAAGTCATATTTTCCCTTTCAATTCTGGATAGAGAGCTTTCATATTTTCAAATTCTGTAATAGCTGAATTTACTTCTTCAAGCTTTTCTGACTCTTCAATCAAAGGTGTTACAATGAATACTTTTTGTCCTTTATTTATATGGTCTAATACTCGTGGTTTTAATTTTATATATTCTTTTTCTGAGATTACTTTTGTGATAATTGGTTTTCTTCCTATTGGTAGTTCATCAATAACACTTACATCAAATTCTCAGAAAAATGCTAGAGCCATCGACCTTGGAATAGGTGTTGCACTCATTTGTAAGATATGAGGAGCTCAAAATCTTTTGAAAAAAGCTCTTTGTCTTACTCAAAATTTATGTTGTTCGTCGATAACCACAAATTGTAGTTTTTTGAATGTAATATCTTCTTGGATCACTGCGTGGGTTCAAATTATAGTATGTATCCTTCATTCGGCTAAGTCTAGTTTTATTTTGTCTTTTTCTCCTTTGGTGAGTGATCACGTAAGTAATGCTATTCTGAGTCACAGTGGCAACAGTAATTTTGCTAGAGTCTTGTAATGTTGATTTGCTAATACTTCCAATGGAGCAAGAAAGACAGATTGTCCTCCATATTTTTTAAAAGTATAATATGCAGATATAGCTGCTACTACAGTTTTGCCACTACCTACATCTCCTTGTAGGAGCCTTAGCATTGGCTTGGGTTCGTGGATATTTTCTGTAATATGTTTTATTACTTTTTTTTGTGCATTGGTGAGTTCAAAGGGTAATGTAGCTACAATTTCTTTTATCACTTCCCAATCGATTATTTCATGTTCCATATTCGTTTTGTTTAGTTGGTATGTGTTCCTATTTATAAGTGCATATAATTGGATTCTTAACAATCTATCGAAAAATATTCTTAGATTAGCTTCTTTTTGCTTTTCGAAACTGCTTGGATAATGCATTTGTTTTATCGTTTCTTGTACGCCCATGAGTCAGAATTTTTCTATGAAATCTTCAGGTAAGTATTCAGAAAAAATTGTGTCTACTCTGTCCATTAGTGATCGTATTTTTTGCGCGAACCATCCTGATCTGATTCCCATAATTTCTGGATAGATAGGAAAAATTCTTCAGCTATTATATACATCAGGAACTTGGGACGTGGTGATTGGGACCTTGGTCATCGGTCCTTCTTCCAAGTTTCTTGTTTCTATTTCTTCATCCCTCGTTACAGGTTCTTCCGGTGCTTCTGTTTCTATAATATCTGGGTGTGAAAATGTTATTTTTCCATAATTTATACTTGGTTTTCCTACAATGATATATCGTTTGTCTTCATGTATTTTGCTCGCAAGAAATCCAGAATTAAATATAGTTATTGTGCCTTTGTTGCCTACAGTATCAACGAAATTGATAGTATATATTTTTTTTCCTCCTCTTATAAAGATGCTTTTTTTGAGTATTTTCCCTTTGGTAGCTGTTATTCCTTTTTCATTAAATATGAGTTCATGTAAATTTCTTATGGTAGATCTATCTTCATAAGCTCTTGGGAAATATTGTAGAAAATCCTTTACTGTAGTTATTCCTACAGTAGCTAAGATTTTGATGTACTTTGGTGTCGTTTTGAGTGCTAATTTGAGTTCCATAATAATAGAGATAAGATAGAGGATATGAATAAAATAGTGGAATTTGAAGGAAAAGGATATGCTATTCTATGTACTTCGTATATAGTTTATTGTTATCTTTGATATAATATGTGAAATGTAGTCAAATTGTTAGTTTTTTCAATCTGTTTCTTGTTTTCTGGGTTTACATTGAAATTAGTTTCAGATTTAGTATATTTGGAATGAAATTTTTTATTTGATGTTTTTTTTGTAGTATGAAAAAATGAATGTGGTTTGTTTTATTGTTTATTCTTATAGTAACTGGTGCAATACAAGTATATAAGACCATCAATATACAATGAGGTGTTGTAGAAGTTGTTCGTGAAACCAAAAACGTTTCGCTCAATGATTTTTTGAAACAATATACCTCATGAACGTTTACTAAGATTGTTTTGGAAGATGAAACTTCACTCAAGGGATATCAAGATATGGGAACATGAAACTCGCTTTCTTTAATGAGTATCAAAAAGAATATAGTGGAACAATATGTTACTTTGTATGAAACAAAGAAACCTCTTGGTACTTCACTTAAAGATTTGTGAATATCCCTTACATGACCTGTTGTTGTAGATGTAAAGTTTAATGAGAAATCACGACGATCGACCTTGTTACAAGATGTGTGACCATTACTTATCTTCTTTGTCCTATTGATTCTTATCTTCAAATTTGCAATGCCCAAAGGCGGTGCCTGAGGTTTCCCCTTTAGTGTCAAAGCCTGAAAACTCAATACTTCAAAAAATCAGAAAACTAAATTTTCTGATGTTGCTGGTATGGATGAAGTAAAAATGGAACTTTCTGAAATCGTAGACTATCTCAAAAATCCTGGAAAATATAATAAAGTAGGTGCTAGACATCCTAAATGAGTATTGTTATATGGGCAACCAGGGTCAGGAAAGACTTTGCTTGCGAGAGCGGTTGCTGGAGAATCCAATGTTCCCTTCTTCTCTGTTTCTGGATCTGAATTTATGGAAATGCTTGTGGGTATGTGAGCTGCTAAAGTAAGAGAACTTTTTGGTAAAGCAAAAGCAGTCGGTAGAGCTATTATCTTTATTGATGAAATAGACGCGATAGGAAAAAAGAGAGGAGTCTGATCTACTTGATGACATCAAGAACAAGAACAGACACTCAACCAGATTTTGACGGAGATGGATGGATTTGATAATACGACCAATGTCATTGTCATTGCTGCTACCAATAGGCCTGATATTTTAGATCCTGCCTTGATGAGAGCTGGAAGATTTGATAGAAAGGTCTATGTTTCTGAACCAACCTATGATGAAAGACTTATGATTTTTGACTATTATCTTAAAGGTAAAAAACTTAATGCTGATATAAATATTTCTTCTTTGGCTAAAAGAACCAGTGGATTGGTTGGTGCAGATATCGAGAATATTGTCAATGAGGCAGCACTCAAAGAAGCTAAGGAAAATAGGACAATTCTTGATCAGAATGATTTTGAATATGCGTTAGAGAAAGTAATTATGTGACCTGAAAAGAAAGTGAAATCTATGAAGGAACAAGAGAAAAAAATTATAGCATTTCATGAGCTTGGACATGCAATAACTTCTCATATATTGCCCAATGCTGATCCGGTAGAAAAAATATCTATTGTACGTAGAGGTCATGCCTTAGGTGTTACATGGATTATGCCCAATGAAGATATGTACCTTTCATCTAAAGCAAAATTTTTGGATGAAGTAGTTTCATTGCTTTGATGAAGAGCTGCCGAAGAGGTTTTCTTTGGCTCTGATAATATCACTACCTGAGCTTCCAATGATTTTGAGAAAGCAACTGATATCATTACCAATATTCTTGTAAAATATGGTATGGATAAAGACCTTGGAACGGTTAGCTACTTAGAGAAAAATAAGGATGAATATAGTATGTTTAGATGATATAGCGAAAAGACTGCTCAGATTATCGATGATAAGATAAAAAAATATATGGCTGATTGTTATGAACAATCCAAAAAAATTATTGTACAAAATAAATTACTGATTGAAAAGCTCTCTGTTGTGCTTTTGGATAAAGAATATCTTTCTAAGGATGAATTTGAATCTATGATCACGAACTTTGCAAAAACTAAAAAATTGATACTAAAAAAACCAATAAAGAAATAATGATTTTATCTTTTGAAATCGGTGATGGCAAAAAATGCATATGTATTGGATCGATATACCAACAAAAATGTATTGGTTACCTGAGTGGAAGATGAACAATTTGCTAGACTCAAAGCTTGAGATAAAATTGTCTATTCTTCTGTAGATCAGGCATGAATAAATAAACAAACAGTTGGTACTTATCTTGCTCATGAAATCGTGACAGATAGACAAGGGACTTTCCAAAAAATACTTGAAGGTGAAGATAAGGAATTCTTTAATGAGCAACAAGCTTTAGCTTTGGATATTTTCCCTCTTTTCAAAAAATTATTTAAAAAGACTTTTCCTGATTCTATTCCCGTGACGGCAAGATATCAGATATTTGGTGATCAGCTCTATTTTTACTTTTACTCAGAAGAAAGATATGTATTTACTGATTTTGTAAAAGAATTTAGACAAGAGATTGGAAAGAATATCTTCTTGTTTCAAATAGGTGCTAGAGATATGATTAAAATGTCTCCATGAGCTGATTTTTTACCTTGTTGAGCAGATGGTATTCTTCCTATGCATTGTAAAACAACGCTTGCACTTCCTAGTGTAGAAATGGAAACTTTGATATTACAAAATTTGGAGTGAAGAGATATTGAAAAATTAAAATGAAGATGTGGAAAATTGAAGTGTTCATTGATTTATGAACTAGAAACCTATATAGAAGAAAGTAAAAAGTTTCCACCAAAATGATCGTATGTAGAAAACTCATGACGTGAGGTGTGTGGAACAGTTTTTTCCTTTAATATCATGAATGGTGATGTCACTATAAAAAATAAAGATGGTATGATTATCAGAATACCGTATACCACTATCAGTAAAATTAAATTGGATGGTAAACCAGATGAGACTACCAAAGATGTCACCAGGCAGTGACCTAGGGCATCATCCAAACCATTGAGTAAACCATCAGTGCAAGAAGTTCCAAAATCTATACCACCAGTAAAAAAATAATTATGAATAAAAAAATAAAAAAATACCACAGTTACTATTAGGTGTTGAGTGCTATTCATTTATTATATTATTATTGTGTGATGTTAAAGATATCAGTATTGTTATGGATATTTCTGATGATTATTCTTCTCGCTTTGCCTATTTGAATACTTTCCTTTTTCTTTTCTAAAAAAATTTTCAAAAAACTTATGTATGTGTTGGGTAAAATAGATACCTTTGATGCACTCATTAGATTTAAAAAAGATATTGCCTCTCTTTATGTACGTATATTTTCTCGTTCAGAATCTCGTAGACACCAAGAAAAACGTCTTGATATCTCTCCTCATCACGATGAAATTCCTGTTGTTCCGTCTCCTACAACCATAGATGATACTATAGATGAAATTATTAAACCAAAAGATTCCGTTTCTAAATATCCTACTTCTGATACTGTTGTAGATAATGATGAACACAAAATAATCATAATGAAGAAGAAAAAATTGCTTGAAAAAATTATTTATGATGCATTAGGATTTAGAA
>CALMEO010000036.1 GCA_937862935.1 uncultured bacterium
TGGAGAGAGACTATAGAAAAAAGTGGAATATTGATCACTTTGTATTTTAATTCTTCATTATGGGAAGAGGCCATTATGTATGCAAAATCATTGGGCATCCCCGTTATTATTGTTGTAAAAGAGAAGAACTATCGTACGCTTGATAAGCGTTATAAAGAACGTTTTTTGATTTATAAGATTGAAAATAATATGGGGTTTACTATGAGAATCAAAGATCTTATTGAGCAACATGGTAGAAGAAAAAAAGATAATTAATCTTATTAAGCACGAAAAGGTACGGTTTATAAAAATCCGTTATTTGATCCTGTCGTTTTGTACAGGATTTTTTTGTTAGTACCCGAGTGCATTACTTTAGAACAAAAAAATCCTGCTTTTCAGCAAGATTTTTTCATATTTCATGGAAACGGGGATTACTTCTTAGATGTTTTTACAAGTTCGTATACTCCTTTTTCTACTCTCTTGAAAAGATCTTTGTATTTTTGAAGATTCAACATCACGGTGTTTGGACTTACCATTTTCTCTTTTAACATTTCTTTGCAAAGTTCTTTTACATTCATCGCTCTGTCGTTTCTTTCGAATATTCTTACTAATATTTCTTTTACCATTCCTCCTTCATATCATCGTTCTTTGAGTCCATAGATTCCAAGTCCAAGATTAACGAAGAGATCATTGTTTTTTACTAATTCATTGTGAACCGTATTGATTTTCACAGCTTTTGCTGGGAATCGTTCCATAATCTTTGATGGAAGTTCTTGATAATGAACTGGTTTATTTATTCTTCTCATGGTGTAAAGAATTTTCAATTTGATAGTTTTTGGATTTACATCAGCAAATGTTGGTAATCCTATTTTTCCGTCAAATACGTTGATTTCTCTAATAGAATCAAAGAAGTTTACGTAAAAAAGATCGTTTTTCATATAATGAACATCTTTGTAATCTTTTGCAAAATTTTCTTTCATCCATCCTATGAATTCATACAAGTCTTGGCTCTTAGCTCTTTTTTCAAAGTAAGAACTAATCGTAAGTACCATTTTAGTCAAAAGATCTTCGTATAATGGTTCAAGATAGAATGCTTTGTTCAAATATTTATTTCTCTTGAGATAAGTTACGTCGAAGTCTGAAACGAGAATCAATTTGAGTTCTTGTTTGGAGAACTTAAATATATTCTTATTTACTAACTTGGAAATCAATAAATCTTCGCAAAGCAACCCTCCATGGACATCAAGAACTTTTTTTGCCTCTTGAAGTACTTCCATATAGGTATCGTTACCTACAATAAGTCTTCTAAATCTCATCAATGCTTGAGTTTCTATTTGTCTGATTCTTTCTCTTGTCAAGGAATATTCTTTTCCAATCCTTTGGAGTGGTGTTTCTTTTGAACCATCAAGCCCAAACTTCTTCATTAGAACAAGTCTCTCTTTTGGTTTACAGTATATTAAGATGTCTTTTAGGTTTGTTTTTTCGATATCTACCTTGAGTTTTTTGTCGTCCATTTTTACATTAAAATTCATGGAATTTGATGTTAGTTAAGTAAAATTGAAGTATCTTTTTTAGACAAATTTCTACGCTTCAAGTAATAAGATTTTGCTCATTAATGTCAAGAGATTATTAAGATATTTTTTGTCGTTAGTTTTAAATATTTTATACGTTAAACTTAAAAAACATTACGTCTCCGTCTTGGACAATATATTCTTTTCCTTCTAGTTTTACTAGTCCTTTTTCTTTTGCTTTTGTCCAAGAACCATGAACAATCAAATCATCATATTTTACTACTTCAGCTTTGATAAATCCTTTTTCAAAATCTGTATGAATAGCTCCTGCAGCTTGAGGTGCTGTAGATGCAATAGGAATAGTCCATGATTTTGTTTCATCCGTTCCTGTGGTAAAATAATACATCAGACCAACCTTTTCAAATCCTAATTTGATGAGATCGTTGAGTGTTGGGATATGTGTTACCTTATCGATGTCTAGTAATTCTTTGATGAAATCATCTTTTTCTTCATCATCCATATCCATCATCTCAGACTCAAGTTTTGCACAAACTATAGCGACGGGACTTTGAAGTTTTTCCATGAACTCGTTTGCTATTTCATGAGCAAAAGGAATATCATCTTGTCCTATATTTATTGCATAAACAATTGGTTTTGTCGTCAAAAAGTTGTATGATTTTAGTAATTTTTCGTCATCTTTTGTCAGTTTATCTTTTATATTGTGAGCAATTTTTCATTGAATAAGTGCATTTTGGATTTCCATCAAAATTTCTACCAATCTTATTTCATCTTTGCTTCATTTTCCCATCTTTGCTTTTTTGGCAAGATTGGGCAGATTTCTTTCGATGACCTCTAAATCAGCAAATATAAGTTCAGTATTGATAATTTCTACGTCTCTCATCGGATCCACTCATCACTCTACATGTACTACTTCGCTATCTTTGAAATATCTCAATACTTGTACAATAGCATCGACTTCTCTGATGTGTGAAAGGAATTTGTTTCCCAATCATTCTCCTTTGCTTGCTCATTTCACAAGACCCGCAATATCTACAAACTCTATACTGGAATATATTTTTCTTTTGGATTGTGATAACTCAGCTAGTTTATCAACTCTAGGATCTTTGACATCAACGATTCATACATTTGGATTTATCGTACAAAAAGGGAAATTTTCTGCTGGTGCAGCATAGGATTTGGTCAATGCGTTGAAGAGGGTAGATTTACCAATATTGGGCATTCAGACGATTCAGATTTTCATAGAAAAAAATTATGGAGTAAATTATATGTTTTACTTTATCTATATACTGATTGATTACAAATTTATTTGTGCTTTATTTATAGCTATTTGTGCTCTGTAATATATCATAGATATACTCTATTGTCTCTTGTTTGTGTCCTTTATATCACGGGAGTTGTATCGTCCATATTAATCCTTTTTCATGTATATAGGGTATAATAAAATATACCTTGATCTCCATCCCATCAAAATTCTTTTACTTTATGTGTAATGGTGTTTTTGACTTCTTTTTTAAGTAATCCATATATAAATTTCATTATTTTATTATTATTTATCCAATGTTTTGCTGAAGGTTTTTTGATACAAATTTCTTTTTGTATTTTATACGTTCTTTCTTTTGTAAGTAATAATCTTAGGTTTTCTTCTTTTCATTCATTGTTTTTTATTTTGACAATATGTAAGTGAGCGGTGTTTTCGTTTGCAGAAATATATTCTATGATCTCGTAGTTTTTTTCATCATTACCTCCACAAACGTCCAAAATCGTCCCATCTTCTAATGTAGGCATTGCATATTCCTTTCCCTCTTCATCAAGAACATATATCCCATTTTTTTTCAATGAAGTTTGTTGGGTTTTTTTTGACTTTTTATATAATTTTCCGCTGATGCTTTTTACATATGACTCTATTTCTTCGACAGATTCTCTTTCTGGAGGTAGAGTAACATTTTCTTCTTCTTTCTCTTTTGTATTTATAGGTATTTCTTTTCTTTCTTCTGTTTCTTTTCCCTGTATTTCTTGGATTACCAGTTTACCATCTATCATTTTTGCTTTTCTGTCACCTTGAAGCGTATATATCTTGTTTTTCCCTCTTCATGTTACGTCTATTATTCTCTGATGTATATTGTTTTTGTCTTTAAATCTATTGTTTATCTGTAATACATCTAAAATTTCGCTTTTTGACAAATTGTTTATAGCAGTATAGGAAAGATTATTTCTTTTGATTTTTGCTAGTAATGTTTTTTTTAATTTCTCGTCTGAAAATACCCCATTTTTATAAAAAAAATCTCTTCCAAAGTTGTTTATTTCATCAGTATGTTTTTCAATATGTTCTTTTATCTTTTGTGTGAATGTACTATCCGAAAATAGCGATGTAATATCTTGTAGTATATGTTGTATATCATCTACGGAATCCTTTTTTGTAGAAGATTTCTTTATTCTATTTTTTATGCTATGTATTTTGTTTTTGTTATATCAAATATCTTCCCCTTCTTCTTCTAAAAAAGTAATAAACCATGTCATTATGTTTTTTTTGGAGAATCATGATAATGCTTCTGTTGCTGTCTGTTTGTATTTATCTTCTGTATTTTCTTTGCTAGAGCTAGCATTTATCGTGTTGTACATGTTCGGTATATATAATGAAACAAAAAAACGTGTTTATCAATATACTTGTTTTTTGTTGGAAGTCAATATTTAATGTTTTTTTTTTGAGATGATAGAAAATTTTGGTATAATTGCTACAATTATACTTTGTGCCTTATAAAAGTCATTACTATGTTTTTTTATTCTACCTTATTATATATAGATATCTTCGATGAGACATTTTACTTTTCCACGAACGAATGTCTCTGGAGTTCCTGATAATTTTGCTGTAGCAACGGTGAAAGGTCCTGTTTTTTCTATTTTGACATTATCCCATATCATATATGTATCTTCTTCTGCTCTTATTTTTTTTGTAAACTCTCTTTCGTCTCCACGATATACTACATGCATTCTATTTTCCAAAAATGTTTTGAATGTAAAAGGAATTTTATCAGGATTGTTCTTGATATATAATCAAAATACCACATAGGCAGCCTGTTTTATAGCATCACCTAATTGGGAAACAGAAATATGATCTGGTATCTCTTTTGCTGATTTATATTCAGAAAATCTACATTTTATTTTGTATGACTCGTTGGAGATGATTTCAATATCTTTTACAAAAATTTCTTCATCATAGAGTGTTCATAAAATCTCTCGTACTTGTGGTGTCATTTCTATTGTTGCCCCTATCTTAGCAGGTACATTTTCAAATCGTTCTTTGCGTGTAGTATATTTTTCCATGATAGTGTATCTCCAAATAAAATAGTTTTTTTTGATAGTCACTATATTTTAATTACATAAATCTCTTTGCTTTCTTTTCTGCAAGCATCTGGTTTGAGTGTTTTAATATGTTTGCCTCCAAACATATCTTTCATTGCTTTGACAAATTCTTCAAATCCTGGACCCATAAATACTTTTATGACAAATTTTCCCTCGGGTTTCAAAAGATTTTTAAGGATAGGTTTTACATACTCCAGAAGTTCAAAAAGTCTCATTGCATCTACATCTTTTACACCCATGGTATTTGGTGCCATATCTGATTGGATGATATCTACTTGTTGGATATTATTTTCTGCTAAGATTTTTTTTATATGTTCTACATCTTGGATATCTGCTTTATAGGCTTTTACTCCTGGAAGATTAATGTTTACATCTTGGATATCTATTCATAATATTTTGTAATTGCTTATGTGGAGTTTGTTCATTACATTTACTGCATATTGTATCCAACTTCCTGGTGCACATCAAATATCCATAATAGTCTTTGTTGTTTTATCAAAAAGGTGAAATTTATTTTGGATTTCTTCCAGTTTGAATGCACTTCTTGCTTTATATCACTCTTTTTTTGCTTTTTTGAAATAATGATCTTGAAATTCGAATGTTGTAACCATATTTTATGCTAATTATAAATGATAAATTATAGATGATAGATGAAAATTTCTGTGTCTTGTATATATGTATTTGTGGTATGAAAACAATTTGTTTACTTGATTACAAATTTCCTTAGTTCCTTTTTTGTTTCTTTGTAGTTTGGATATAAACTTTCTACTAATGCTCGAAATCTTTTGCTATGGTTTTTTATCTTCAAATGGCATGCTTCGTGGATGACGACGTATTTAATATATTTGGTCGGTAGATGAATAACATCCAGATTAAGTGATATTTTTTGATCATACGTACAACTTCCTCGTTTAGAACTTGTTTTTCTAAAACTAAGCTTTTGGTAGGGGATTCCCAATTTCTTGCTGTAGAGATCGAAGAGTGGAGTGGTATATTCCCTTAAAATTTCTTTCAAAATCTTGGAGGTAAAGGCTGAAAGATGACCAGTAGAAGATTTGTCTTTCTTTTTTCAATATTGTTTGTAGAAGTCTTCGAGTGGGATTTCTTCGCCAAAGAGTATTATACTGTCATTCTTTATTACTTCAACGTGTGTTCTTTTGTGGTAACGTTGAAAAAGAGCTTCTC
>CALMEO010000037.1 GCA_937862935.1 uncultured bacterium
CTTTTAAGCCAGTGGTCCAGGGTTCGATCCCCTGCCACCCTAACAAAAAGAGATTTATAATAAAACACATAGAAAAAAATATCTAGTAATGGATGTTTTTTTTATTTTATTCTGACCTTTAGATGTATTATGTTTATATTCTTAAATGAACAAATAAACTCCTAAAAAATTCTCTGGTTTCGATTGGAGATTTTTTTATAATACGCTACACGTTTATATTCTTTTTTTTCTATGCTCAATTCTCTTGCTCATGTAGAAATCAACGTAAATGATATTCAAAAGACGAAGAACTTTTACGATATTTTTTTACATCTCGTTTGATGGAAAGGTTTTGTCATAGATGAAGAGACTATATGATATAAAGCTCCTGATAAGACCCATATCTTCTTTACAAAAACCAATCAAGAATATACTACGTATGGTTTCCATAGGAAGCATATATGACTCAATCATTTTGCATTTAGAGTTACTACAAAACAACAGGTTGACGATATAGCTCAATATCTTGAAAAAAATGGTATTCCATTGCTCTATACTGATAGAAATAGAGACTATTCTCATGAATATGACATGGATGAGTATTATGCAATTTTTTGTGAAGATCCCGATAGAATTAAGGTAGAAATTGTTTACTGCCAATAAATACGATAGTCGGCATAATAAATACTAATACAGTAACATATGAATCTCTGAACACTCAGAGATTTTTTTAAATTCTCTTGAAATTTTCAGAAAAATGAATATATAGCACCTACACTATTTTAGTGCTTTTATCTCTTTACCATTACGCCGATGTTTAAAGGAAAAATCTACATGTGGAGTAATATGAATGGAAGAGAGGAAAAACTAGAAAGAGAGTTTGATAATCCTCAAGACTTCCAATCATTTACCAAACAGATTCCCGCATTTCAGATGCTCAATCGTGTACCTTTCTTTGGTCTAGATGCACGAGATAATTTCCACAATTATTTCGAAAATTTATTGGACAAAAGACTTGGATTTGACGATCAATCACCAAATGATGCCCAAGTACTTGTTGATCTCAATAAATATGAAAATGCTCTAGAAGAGATTGAATACCAAAAATCTCACAAAGAGGAACACCAAAAACACCTCAAAGCCAATCTTCAAAAACTCAAAGACTACAAAAAAAGATTTAAAGAAGAAAATAAAGAAGATATGGTTTTGCAAATAGATGAGGACATCAAAAAATAGAAGAAGAGCTTAAAAAAACTGAATAGGTTTTTGGGTTACTCATCACCTCCTCTGACCAAAATAGGCATAGTAAGAAAACAGTTTCTTTGGTTATTGTTTTCTCTATGCCTATTTTTAGGTTGAAATATGGAGGAAATAGAGTAAACAAGAGTATTATTATTTTTGTATGTTTTTCGTAATTTTTAATTCTCACGCATTTCTATGAAACATTTAGTTATTGTTGAGTCTCCTGCTAAATCTGCAACAATCAAAAAATTTCTAGGTGAAGGATTTGAAGTCAAAGCATCCTTTGGACATGTAGTAGATCTTCCTCAAAAAGAACTTGGTGTAGATGTAAACAACAATTTTCAACCAAAATATATGATATCCCCAGACAAGACCAAGGTCGTTAGTGAATTGAAGAGTTTAGCGAAAAAAGCTGATAAAGTCTGGATTGCAACGGATGAAGACCGTGAAGGAGAAGCTATCGGACGACACGTAGCCAATGCCCTAGGACTAGATATCAAAAAGACTGCAAGAATAGTTTTCCATGAGATTACCAAAGAAGCGATAGACAACGCAGTAAAGAATCCAAGAACGATAGATATGAATCTTGTAGACGCACAACAAGCGAGAAGGATACTTGATAGACTCGTAGGTTTTGAGCTCTCCCCTGTTCTTTGGAAAAAGATTAAAATGGGATTGAGTGCATGAAGAGTACAATCCGTAGCAGTAAGATTGATCGTAGAAAGAGAAAGAGAAATCCAAAAATTTGAATCAGCATCTTTTTTTAAGGTTGTTGGTACTTTTTCATGAGATGCAAAAAAAGAATTTAAGGCTGAATTATCCAAAGATTTGCCTACTGGCGAGGATGCAAAGAAATTTCTTGAATCATGTAAAGATGCCAAATATACGATAGAAAATGTGGAAGTAAAACCAGGTAAAAAATCTCCTTCTGCGCCGTTTACGACCTCTACTCTCCAACAAGAAGCCAGTAGAAAACTTGGGTTTCCCGTTGCGAGAACGATGCAAGTAGCACAAAAATTGTATGAATGAGGGTTTATCACGTACATGAGAACGGACTCCGTCAATATGTCAGAGTTTGCTATGAATGCTGCTCAAGACGAGATCACGAGTAGATATGGAAAAGACTATTCTAAGCCTACGCAATATGTTACCAAGAGTAAATGATCACAAGAAGCACATGAATGTATCAGACCAACCCACATGGAAAACAATATGGCGTGAGCTGATGCTGCTGAAAAAAGATTGTACGAGCTTATCTGGAAGAGAACTATCGCTTCGCAAATGGCACAAGCGGAAGTAGAAAAAACCAAAGCAACCATAAGTATTTCAACCAATGATACATTCAATTTCATCGCAAGTGGTGAGGTCATCAAATTTGATGGATTCTTGAAAGTCTATTTCGAATCCAAAGACGATGAAGATGGTGAAGAAGAACAAGAAGGGATGTTGCCTAAATTGAGTAAAGGAGAGATTCTTACCATGCAACAAATACTTGCTGGTGAAAGATTCAAAAATCATCCTCCAAGATATACAGAAGCGTCATTGGTTAAAAAGCTTGAAGAGCTTGGTATCGGTCGTCCATCAACCTACGCACCGACTATCTCTACCGTACAAAAGAGATGATATGTCATCAAAGAAGATAGAAATGGTAACGAAAGAAATTACGAAGAAATGATATTGAGACTCGGAGTCATCAAATCGGAAACGAAAAAACAAAATACAGGAGCTGAGAAACAGAAGCTCTTCCCTACTGATATCGGTATGGTAGTAAATGATTTCTTGTGTGTAAATTTTAAGGAAATATTAGATTATAATTTCACGGCAAGTGTAGAAGAAGAATTTGATGAAGTAGCAGAAGGTAAAATCAAATGGCCGGTGATGATGCAAAAGTTTTATGGACCGTTCCACAAAGAAGTCGCTAAAACAATAGAATTTGCAGAAAAACAGACCGGAGAAAAAGCGCTCGGTATTGATCCAAATACTTGAAAGACTGTCGTCGCAAGAATCGGAAGATTTGGACCAATGGTACAAGTAGGAACTGCTCAAGACACCGATAAACCCAAATTTGCTTCGCTCAGACCGGGACAAAATATAGAATCGCTCACGTTGGAAGATGCCTTGGCATTATTCGCTCTCCCGAGGATTATCGGACAATATGAAGGTGAATGAGTCACTGCAGCTGTAGGAAAATTTTGACCGTATTTGAAATATAAAACATTCTTCGTCTCCTTACCCAAGACGCTTGATCCCTATACCGTTACTATGGAAGAAGGTATACCACTTATAGAGAAGAAACTCGAGACAGAAAAAAACAAATATATCAACAACTTCGACCATCAGGGTAAAAAAATAGAAGTCCTCAATGGCTTATATGGTGCATATATCAAATATGACGGTAATAATTATAAGATTCCGAAGTGAGGGAAAGATGCAAGTGACCTTACTATGAAAGACTGTATAGAGATTATCGCAAATGGTCCTAAGCCAAAGTTTGGTAGTAAGAAAGAAGTTAAACCAGAAAAAAAAGTCGCTGCTAAGAAATCCTCTAAAGCAGATAAAGCACCCGCAAAAAAAACTGTAGCAAAGAAAGCAACAGCTAAGAAAGTTGCTAAGAAAAAGTAAGATATGAGAGCCTGGCAGTAGCTGGGTTTTTTTATAATAACATAATAATGTATATGATCATTCAAAATATTTTAATCTATTTTATATGGTATGCTCATCCTTACTGCCAATGGAAAGTTCTTATACAATTATAGTATAGATACCTATTTACCCAAGCCACTTGCTGAGTGTAAGATTGCTTATATAATCACCGCTGCTACCAAAATGGATGAGACAGGAGATGTGGAGAAAGCAAGATTACGAGATCATATTGCTAGATACAAAGCTAAGATGGATGAATTACATTATGATTATACAGAGATCGATATCGCGGGTATGTTACCCGACCAATTGAAAACAACTCTTAGTAAGTATGATATTGTCCTCGTAGAATGAGGGAATCCTTTTTATCTCCTGCACGTAGTCCGCGAAACGGGCTTCCAAAACGTGATGGAAGAACTGATGGCGAAGTGAGTTGTGTATATCGGCAAAAGCGCTGGCTCGTATATTGCATGTCCTTCCCTTATCGTATCTACCCGATCCAAACTCAGCTTTGATAGATGTGGAGTGAGTGATATCACGGCTATGCATCGAGTAGATTTTTTTGTCAAAGCACATTATACTCCTGAGATGCTGGCGTGATTACAAATCCATGCGAAAAATATTAACGCTCCCCTGTATGCTTTGGATAATGATCAAGCACTTGTCGTCCATGATGATACCATTGAGCTCATCGGTGGTGGTGAATTGGTAACTATATAAGTAAGAATAAATTTATATCTCCCTGATTTTTTTCTTTATCTTGTGGGATTTTTTTTGTATAATTCTAGTTAATTATACGTTATGGGTAAGATCAAATACAATAAAATACACATAAAAACAACTATATTACATCCGCCAGATGCACGCCACGAGAAAGTAAACAATTCGTAGATGGAACAAGCAACTAGAACGAGCCGAAGTGGGACCTACCGAAGGTGGGACGGAGGCGAGTTGGTAGGTCATGTTCATTAGAAATATTTGTCCTGAGTTTTGCATCTGGCTAGAGTTTTTTTTGCATACTTTTTTTGTGGCAATGACAAAAAAAGTATGTCCAGCGAAGCGTTAAAAAAATAGATAGGTATAGCTAATTACAGACAAATTTATTGCAAAACAACTACCCACTTTCTTTACGTATATCTATAATTCTCTCTTGCCTTTCTCTTGAGTATTTTTATATACTAAACAAAAAATGCCCCAAAAGGAAACTGATGTTCAATAAATTTCTTGACTAAAAATACTCCACTACCATTTCAAGCACATGTTTTTTACTCTCTTAAAAACACATTTTATGGAAAACCAAAAAAATATTCTAAGAACAGCTACAGACTATGCAGGCAAACTAGAAGAACTAAAACATCAGAAAAGAGATGGATCCTCACTCATTATCCATGGAAGATATAAGGCTGCTTTGGGCCAAATAATTCTCAATGAATTTTTGGATGGAACGAATGAAAGACCAGAAGAGTTTACCAAGGAAGAGGTCATCACGGCGATACACCAAGCCGGAGGAAGAACCTTTAGAGACTATGAATATGATGGCCATAGACGAGATCCTACTGGCAATTTTGTCGATGAAATATTGGATGGCTGTATCCGCCAAAATATGCGATTAGAGAAGCACAATGAGCTCTATAGAAGGAAAATCCTTGACGTGCTAAACAAGAAAGAAGAACAAATTATCTGAGAGGAAGAATAATATTTTGTGGTGTTTATCTTGTAATTTTCTCAAAAAACACTACCTTGAAGCTGGTTATACTCCTCAGAAAACTCTAGCTTTATTTCTTTAGGTGATTACTATGCGTGAAGACTACAGCACTGCATCACCAGAAAGAGTGTTCTACGACCTCGAAACTCTTGAGGAACAGGATTCTTTATATGAAAACATTGCTCCCCCTCAGCCACTAGAAGATGATGAGCGTATTGCTGAAAAATCACATAAAGACTAAGATACCAATGCATGATAGAATTCCCCTTGTAGCCATGTCATTCCCCTCTTGTAGTTACCTCATTCCCGCGTAGGCGGGAATCCATACTCAGCAAACTAGATTCCCGATCACATCGGGAATGACATACGAGAGTGAGGGTATGATGGAGATACTGAATCGAGCATTATATACTACACCATAAGATACTTTTACCTTATTATCTAGCGATTTTGTTGTATATCCGATACGAACATCTTTCGAAGGTCCATCCGACTTTTCGTGTCTACAAAATCCGTGAAAAAGATCAGATTTTACAGTATATCCTCCATGAAAATCTTGTTAAAATAACTGACGAATCCCGAGAATATCCCAAATATAATCACTATTTTATGCTAGATGAAAGTAGATTTTCATTTTTTAGGTTTGATATTTTCCAAACCTTTGAAAAAAAATTTACCTTCCAGGATCTCAAAACTATCATAGAAGAAAAATCTCAATCGACAAAAAAATATAATGACGTAGATGGAGAAAGAATCATGGTCTACGTGGATAGCATACACGTCAATGGTGAAGAAAAAAAACATGTCATCGGAGAAAATGGCGAGATATTCTTCAGATTATATATCGTCTATATGAATAAACAAACAATGAATACTATCAACTCTGTTTATGGAAACTTGCTTGAGACAAAAAACATTACGCTCCTTCCTCAGTCTTTTCATACAGTACTTTTTTTAAGAAACAACTTAAAAAAAGATAATTTTGTCCTCCTTTATATCACAGAAAACTCCTGTAAAGCAATCAAAATACAAAATGGATTCTATCATACCGTCGAAACCTTAAATCTTGGAATGAGTGCTTTGAAACAGATGTATAAGGACAATGGTATCGTACAATATCGATACAAGACCTATGAATTTATTGAATCCAATCCCTTGGCAAAATGATTAGTCAAAGAGACTTTACAGTTTTATTCTGAGCTCTTTTGCAAACGATTTCATGAAAAAAACCTGACTGGAACTGATGTCATCGTCATCTCCCCTATTACGAAAAATGTTCACTTCATAGAGACATTCAACGAAGAATACAAAAAAATGACCAATAATTATGTAGTTCCTTTTCATCATTCTGAAAAACTACATACCTTTGGGAAAGTGCGAGAACCTGATGATATGGATGCTATTATTTTGATGAACCGTGATGAAAAAATGAGAAATACCCTCCTAGCATCAGGCGAAGAGAGTATCTCTACAGATATGTAATTATTTTTTGTAGATTCTATATTCTACAGAATGTAATATCTTATTGGGATCTAACGTAGCTTTTATATGTACTATTTCTTCTCCATTTTCCCTAGTCTGTACTATTCATCATATACTTTCTGCAATTTTTCTACTGGGAATATTTTCTTGATCTACAGGATAAAATAAATATTCAAACTCCAGATTTTTCTGTGCTCGATTTGTTACTCATGCGACAGCTTCCCTTCCTATTTTTTTTCCGAAGGCTGATTTTTTGATCCAAATACCAAGTTCTGGCATTAGAGGATTTTCTATATGAAGACCTACACAACCTAAGAATTCTTTGCTTAGCTTATCCAAAATAACTGTTTGATAATTATTTCATATCAACATCTTTTCAATAGATTCTTGTATAAATCTTTCTGTCTCGGAAATATGTTCTGCAGACTTTGGAAACATATAGGTAGTGATCTCTGGAGTAAATTCCTTAAAAATTTCTTCTGCATATTCCATAGTAATAGGTACTAAAAGTAAGCGCTCTGTCTCTATAGTTAACTTGTGGATACTTTTCATACATAGATAGATATATAATAAAACATTATTTTTTATAGATTCTATATTCTACGATTTCAAAACTTGATGAGTTATCAAATTTGTGTTCGATAAATATTTTTTCTTTACCTTCTTCGTCAAGCTGAATTTCTCCACCAAAATGCTCAGCGATTTTTCTGCTTCCGAGATTTTCTGTGTGTGCTCTATATATGATATAATCGATTTTCTTGTGTGTTTGTAATCGATTGATAAGTGATCCAATCATCTCTTTTCCATATCATTTTCCTCGTGCAGATTTTTTGATCCACAATCACAGTTCTGGTGTAGGGGTATTGAGATCCATAATCCCGCAAGTTCAGATAAAATCACCTTCTGTATCGGTAACGATAAAATTCATTTGCAATCATTGGTCAAATTTTTCTTTGCTACGGATAATCCATTGTTCTTCTTCTTCTATTTTTTGTGGTGTAGCAACTCTCAGATATTTTGTTACTTCGTCGGTCAATTCTTTAAATATTTCTTGGATATATTTTTTGCTCAACAACTCCCATTGTAAATTTGGAGTGATGATCTCTTGTATGGTCGTTGATTTTTCCATGATTTAGTATTTACTGATAAAACACCTATATTTTTAGGAAAGTGGGGACAAGAAAAAACATATTTTTATATTAGCTTTCGTCCCACACTCATTTTTTTTTATTGTGCTTCCACTATGAAGCCACCTGACTGGATATCTCGGAGCTTTTTATAGACTCCATTTTCTAGAGCAAGTAACTCCTTATGGCTTCATTTCTCTATAATTGCTCACTTATCCATGACGATTATTCTATCCATCTTCATGATAGTAGAAAGTCTGTGGGCGATTACGATAGCGGTCTTGTTTTTTATGACTTCGTCCATCGCCTCCTGGATAAGGTGTTCAGATTCAGAATCGAGTGATGACGTCGCTTCATCGAGAACAAGAATCCTTTTGTTTTCAAGAATTGCTCTCGCAATAGCTACTCTCTGTCTCTCTCCTCATGAAAGTTTAATTCCTCTCTCTCCTACAAGGGTATCATAACCACTACTCAATTTGGAAATAAATTCATGACATCTCGCCATCTTGGCAGCTGCAATAATCTCTTCATCACTTGCTTCAGGATTTCCGTATGCTATATTTTCTTTGATAGATCTATGGAAGAGTACGGTATCTTGTGGTACCATAGAGATACTATCCCTTAGACTATCTTGGGTTACTTGTGCAATATCTTGGCCATCTACTAAGATATTTCCTCATTGAATATCAAAGAATCTGAATAACAATTTTACTAGCGTTGTTTTTCCTGATCATGATTGACCGACTATGGCTACCTTTTCTCCTTGTTTGATTCTAAGATCAAGACCATTGAAGATTGGATTACCATCAGCATAGGCAAATTGTACATTACTGAACTCCACTCTGCCCGATTCTACATGTAACTTGGTAGCAGAACGATCAACAATTTCATGTTGTTCATCCAAGATTTCTAACATTTCTGATGATTCACCGATAGCTCTATTTACTTGTTTGAAAATCTGTCTTACACTGAAGAGTTGTTCAAACACTTTGAAGATATATACTTGTATCAATATAATCACTCCTGCTGAGATCATTCCCTTACTTCGTGCTTTGATAGCCAAATATATAGCACCTATCTCGAAGAAAAAAATAAATATTGTGCTAGCAAAAAACATCCACTCTGCTCTCATTCGTTTTACTTTTGTAAGATGTTCTCGCTTCGCAATGACACCATTAAACCTTTTGATTTCTCTCGGTACAGAAGCAAAAGTAAGAATATTAAAATTATTTGTTATCGTATCGGCAAGTTCTCCTGTGGTCTTAGAGTCTTGGATATTTGCCTGTATTTCATATGAGGTATTTCGTTTAAAGAAGAAATATTGCAGGATTCAAAAGATTACGATAAATATTATAAACACGATTCCTATCATCATATCCTTTTGGCTGACTACTATGACGATAAATGGGAGATATATAATTATCCTCAAAATATTGAAGACAAAATTGTCTACGATATTTTCATATGAGCCTGCGAGCTTATTTATTTTCTTTACCAAGGAACCAGAAAAGTTATTGGTAAAAAAACTAAATGAATGTCTGTGAAGATAAGCAAAACATTGTTCGTATATTCTTCTCATAATTTTTGGCTCTAAACTTACCATACCAAAACCAACCATCCTCCATCAGCCGATGGAAAACAATTCTATGATTGCCATACTC
Source organism: uncultured bacterium (assembly GCA_937862935.1). Lineage (GTDB taxonomy): Bacteria > Patescibacteriota > Gracilibacteria > Absconditabacterales > Absconditicoccaceae > CAJBLF01. The sequence continues at coordinate 9,840 of CALMEO010000037.1, forward strand.
ATCAATATTCACATCAATACTGGTAATAATTCAGGTCTATTTCATGTATTTGTTTGTACGATATCGATAATCTTTGTATAATAGATCGGCAAAATCAAACTCGCTAATGAGGCAATAATCATACCTACTGATGCGATAATAAATGGCCATTTTCTGGTCATGGTCATCTTCCGAAAATACGAAACTACCCTTCGTGTTCCTACTTTTTTCTTCTTGTTTTCCTTTCACATGGTATACTTTAAATGTATAAAATACTTTTTATTTACTTGTTGCTACATATCTTTGCAGAAACAAAAAAGCTACGGATTTTTTCTCTTCCGTAGCTTGATATCATTGGGTGAATACTTTTTTTACTTGGTCATCGTAAAATGTTTCTCCTGTAGGTATCAAGCCACGGCAGCATCTGGATTTGAAATCATGACAAATAATTGGCCTGTTTTCATAGTGCAAGGAGAAAGAAAAAAATAAAGCTTTTCTGTTTGGGTATACGAATGAGATTTAATTTTGTGACAAGTAAATTGAAAATTGGGATGTGAAAACTGGAACATGGGTATTGGGACCTGGTCCTCGGTCCTAGTTTCTGTTATATGAGTACTTTCCCGGTCATTTCTTTTGGTACAGGAATGCCCATGATTTTCAAAACCGTAGGTGCGATATCTGCGAGACCTCATTTTTTCTTGAGTGATTGTACTTTACCTTTACTGATATATCGGCAAGGGACGGGATTCATACTATGTGCAGTGATTGGTGTCTCTAATGTACCCATATCATCACTATTACCATGATCGGCGGTAATGAGGAGTTCGTAATTATTTTTGTTGCAGTAAGCGATGATGTTTTTTATCACCCCATCAAGCTTCTTGATAGCCTGGATGACGGCGTCCATCTTCCCGGTATGTCCTACCATATCTCCGTTGGCAAAATTGACTACGATAAAATCGAAGTCTTTGGCTTGGAGAATAAATTGGTCATAAATCTCTTGTGCAGACATTTCAGGATCCAAATCATAGGTCGCTACTTTGTGTGAAGGAACCAGAATATCTTTTTCTCCATCAAAAACGATCTGTCTATCCCCGTTAAAAAACTTCGTGACGTGAGCAAATTTTTCGGTCTCTGCAAGATGCAACTGACGAAGTTCTTGATGTGATATCACTTCAGATAAAGTATTTTTGATGTCTTGTGCTTGCATAAATACTGGTCACTCATATTCTTTGTATGCTTTTGACATCGCAGCAAAATACACATTACTTAGTCTTTTGATCAAAAAATGTTTTGGTCGTGTAGGATATTCTTCTGCATTTTTCTTGTTTATAGAGACCATGATTGCTTGGGTCAATTGTCTGGCTCTGTCTGATCTGAAGTTGAGATGAAAGACCGCATCACCACTTTCTATCTGATCTCACCAAGTAAAACTCACGGGAAGAATAAATTCGTCCGTAATGAGTTGCTCGTATTGTTTGGCAATATATTCGCTTGGGGTGTCGCTAGTTTGAAGTTGACCAAAAACAATTTCATCATATGATTTCTGAATTCTTTCTCGATTGTTGTCTCTATCCATACCATAATACCTTCATGCCAAGCTTGAAATCTTGACGTTGGGAAATTTGCTTAAAAATTTTTCAAAATCTATCATCAATTCTAACATACTATTTGGTGCAAGATCTCTTCCATCTCAGAATAAATGAAGCGAGACGTTGATCTCTTTAGGGATGAGTTTCAATATTTTCTTGAGATGAGAATCCATTGCATGGACACCTCCTGGCCCAAAGAGTTGGATAAGATGTAATGTAGAATCGTTTTCTTTACAATGAGCAATCCCTGCCTTGAATGTGGGCAATTTTGCAAAACTTCCATCATCGAGCATATCCTCTATCTCGACTAGATTCTGTTTGATAACCCTTCATGAACCAATCGTCATATGTCCGACCTCAGAATTTCCCATCTGACCATCAGGCAACCCTACAGCTCTCGCTGAAGCATCAAGTGCTGCATATGGCTCTGTAAATAATTTTTTGAAGAGTGGGGTCTGTGCTTGGACGATTCCATTCTGTTTGGGAGTTTTTGTATTGATTCCAAATCCATCGAGGATAATGAGTGCAAGTTTTTTCATAGCAATAGGGAGCATTGGTAAAGATATTCTCTAATAATATACATATCTCCTAAGGAATTTCAATCGCTAGCTTCACTCATGTGTTAAAATATTTACTCTGCCTCTACAAACATCGTTTTGCTCCTATACTGCATCGCCTCAGCTAAATGATTGATAGTAACGTATTCTTGTCACTGGATATCAGCTATAGTTCTTGCAAGTTTAATCATACGATGAACTATCCTCGTGGAGAGTGTTAATTTTCTCGATGCCTCAGAAAGAAAATTTTTGCACACATCATCAAGAGGAATCAACTGATCAATATGTTTTGAGGTGATTTGCGCATTGGATGTGATAGAAAGTCAGATAAATCTTTGTTGTTGGATTCTCCATGCACGGACGACCTTGTCTCTAATGCTATTTGAACTCTCTTCTATAATATTGGTCAAAATTTTATCAATATCCTCTCTCGGAATTTCCAGCACCATATCTATCCTATCCAATAGCGGTCAAGAAATTTTGGATTGGTATCTTTTGATATCCATATGAGAACATACACAAGCTTTTTCCGGATCTTTGTAATATCCACATATGCAAGGATTCATCGCAGCGACAAACATAAAATTTGCGGGATACTGTATAGTACCTGAAACGCGTGAAATTACCACACGCTTGTCTTCCAATGGTTGACGAAGCACCTCGAGTACCTCTCTAGGGAACTCCGTCAATTCGTCAAAAAACAAGATTCACTTATGTGCTAAACTTATCTCACCTGGGGTAAGACGTGATCATCCTCCCGTAATGGAAATCTTGGAAGCTGTATGATGAACCTGACGAAATGGTCTTTGGGTAATTAATGGCATATCTTTTGAAAGCTTTCCTACAATGGAATATATCTGACTCACTTCGAGAATTTCTTCAAATCATAGGGGTGGTAAAATGCTTGGTAATGCCTTGCTAAGCAATGTTTTTCCACTTCCTGGTGCTCATACCATAAGCAGATTATGAAATCCTGCTGCTGCTATTGCGAGTGCTCTCTTAGCAATAAGATGTCCTTTGATCTGTGCAAAATCAACTTCGTGTTCTTTGTTTTGCTCATAGAGATATTCGATATCTTTGGCTTTCGTAATACTAAGAATCTTTTTACCATAGACAAAATATTCTACGATTTGGATGAACTTTTCTACAGGATAGATGGTGATACCAGGTACATATTCGAGCTCATAGGTATTTTCTTGGGGGACGAAAAAATGTTTATATCATTTTTGCATAGCACTGATAACGCATGGTAATAATCAATCAACTCTCTTTATGTTTCCATCGAGTCCGAGCTCTCAGAAAAACAAAAAACCATCTGTATTTATCGAAATATTCTCTTCATAGATAAGTAATAAAATCGCAACTGCCATGGGGAGATCAAAACTCGTCCCCACCTTTTTGATATCTGATGGGGAAAGATTGAGAACGATTTTTCTCCTAGGCAATTCTATACAAGCATTGCGAAATGTTGCTCTCAAACGTTCTTTGGATTCTTTTATCGCAGCATCTGGGAGTCCCACAATCTCTATTGTCGGCAACGATTTACTCGAATCTGCTTCGACAATAATCTCGTGTCCTTCGAGCCCTAGATTGGCATATGTTTTTACTTTCTGGATCATATTAAAAAAAAGATGCTAAAAAATGGCATCTCATTCCTCATGATTACATGACCTTGGCAACAATGGTGAAATTATAAAATAATCTTGAAAAATTTCAAGATTATTTTGTCTTGTATGCACAGCCAAAAAGTTGTTGAAAAATCTGTGATATGTCTTTGGGTTTGGAAGGGAGTTTTTTTGTCTGCATATCAAAGAGTGATGGATTATAGTGATGAGTATATGCCTGGTAAAAATCTTTGACATGAATTTTGAGTCCTTTGTGGATGAACGTATCTACCTTATGGTTTTTGATAATAGTTTTTGCAGTCGATAAGGGAATACAGAAGATATCTAGAATTTCCTCAAGTGAACGATAGGGCTTTCCCATATATTGATTTTACATTTTAAATTTTAAATTTTAGATTATTATTAGCTTATCTAACTCCATCTTGTTTTCAACAAAAAAAACCTGGGATATACCCAGGATTTACTACAGAGCAGAGATGCTTATTATTTGAAGTACACTTCAGCATCTTGCGAGAA
>CALMEO010000038.1 GCA_937862935.1 uncultured bacterium
TTCATTCTAGATGGAAAACATACTTTCAAGTATTGCTTATAATCCTAGGCTTGTTCTTGGTCGCTTTTGCTTATCTCAAAGTCGATATTTTTTTGATGAATCAGGAAATCGACGATAAACATGAAACATTATCTGGACAAACTGCTGACCTAGAGGCTTATAAATTGCTTACAGGATACAATAAATTGCAAGCAGTAAAAATCCTTGAAGAAAAACAAGTAACGGTACCATGGTCTGATCATATTACCAAAGTTGTTGCTATGTTGGAAGATCTTAAAAAAGTTGACACAAGTACGACAGATACTATTGTGCTTTCTGACTTTAATGTCAGTATGGATAAAATTACACTCAAAGGACAGGTATCTAATCTCTTACTTTTGTATTATTCTAGTCCCTCCAAAAGTATTCGCTCGCTTATAGATAGATTCTCTAGTTTAGATTTTGTCAAAAATATCCGTATCCAGACCTATGATAGAGTAGGTGACAATAATTATTATGAATTTGTTTTAGAAGCTAACGTTATCAACGATGCAGGAACAGGCAACACAGCAAAATAGTCAGATTATCGATAGATTGCTTGGTGAACAACAGTACAAAAAATCTACTGATATCGATAAGCTCGCAGAAGATAATCAAGTATTGATTACCACTTCCAGGGTGGTGAGTATCAGATATAGAATTTATTTTATAGCCTTGTTACTCGTACTTGTTATTTTTGGGAATAATATTCTCTTATCTGCATGGGATGATTACCAAGCGACAAAAGTCGAAGTAAGTGATATTGATCTTCAGATTGCTAATTTTCAAACCAAAAAACTTCAATCTGAAGCTGATAAGGCATTGATACAAAAGATCGAAGATCAACAGACAAATATCATCTCGTGTCTCAATACGAGAGAAAATTGTGCTACTATAGATCCTACTTTGAGAGTAAATTTCTCATTTGCAAGATCATATATTCAACTCAATAATCTTACTGATCCTAAAATGTTCGTTAATGAAAAAATATTGCTTGCTAATATTAATGAATATTTGCTCAGAGAACCACTAACTAAAGCAAGAAATGGTTTGGTCAATAAGATTGCTATCGGGGAACCAAAACAATTTTTCTGAAATCTCTACTACGTTCCTCTCAAACTCAATGTTACTTTTGATACCAAGGATGCTTTGCTTTCTTTTATCGACAATGTAGAAAAAAGGGTATTTGCTGATGTGGATTATCGCGTCTTATATAAGATAGATAAAGTTAATTATGATATCGCTAATTATACCACCCAACAAAAAGTAGATGTAGATTTAAATGCTTATTACTATATCGATTAAATTTAGATTTTATCTTTGCTTATGGTAGAAAAACAACAAGACATACACGAGTATTCTGCTGGTCCGATAGATAGTATTATCGTATCTACTTTGCAATCCATGGATAGAGGTAGCTTCTGAACCAAGGACAAAATTTTGTTTTTCAAAGAATTGGCATATTTGCTCAAATGAGGAATTTCACTTTTTGCTGCAATAAAACTTATTTGAGATAGTTCTGAAAACTATGCACTTCAAGAGATTTCTAGAAATATTTCTGCATTTCTCAATAGATGAAAAAGCTTTTCTTATGCACTCAATAGACTTCCTGATTATTTTGATGCAGGAGATTACTCGCTTATAAAAACTTGAGAGATGTCGTGAGAACTTCCTTTGATTCTCCAATCGCTTGCTACAGAATATGTGTATATTAAAGATATGAAAAATAAATATATTGGGGCGTTGATTTATCCTGCTATCCTTATCGTAGTTGCTATTGTTGCTGTACTTGCCTTGTTTCTTCTCGTATTGCCCAATATCTTTTCTATCGCTGAGAGTTTCCAAAATCTTCAATTGCCATGGATTACTAGGACATTACAATCTATTTCTGTCTTTTTACAGACCCAATGGAAGGTTATTTTCTGAATTATTGCATGACTTACCTTATTGGGGGGAATATTTTTTTCTACCGAGTTTGGTAAAAAAAATCGATTTAAAGTTTTGTTGAGTATACCGATGATTGGTACCATGACCAAATATTTCTATATTGTAAAGTTTTGTAGATATATGAAACTCATGATGAATGCTGGAATGAATTATATTCAAACTTTTCAACTGTTGAGAGATATCCTTCATATTCCTGCTTATCATGAAATGATTGAACGTGTTTTGGTATGATTGAATAAGTGAGAAAATATCTATAAAGTTCTTCAGTATGAAACCGAATTGATTCCTCCTGATGTTTCTATAATGATTAAAGTTGGTGAAGAATCTGCAAATCTTTCCAATTCTTTGGATAATATCCTTGAAATGTATCAAGAAGATCTCAATACTATTATTATGCGTTCTTCTAAAATTATTGAACCAGTTATGTTGATCTTTGTTGGGTGAATTGTTGTTGTGATTGCCCTTGGTATTTTTGGCTTGATTCTTCAAATCATGGAATGATCAGGTATGTAGGATGTAAAAAGAAAATAAATAATTATTCCAAATTATAAAAAAAACTGTCTCTGTATGAGTCGGTTTTTTAAAAAAATTTAATACTTATTTTTTTGGTAAGAAGTGTATCATATCCAAAACAGTATATGTTTTTTTTAAAAATCCAGCGATAATGATATCTGTTCATCCTTTGTTTAATGTGTCAAATTTGTTTTTAAAATCTCCATCTGTTATCATTTTTTGTGCTTCATCATATCCTATATATCCTGCAGAATATTCCTTATCTTCTATCGTATAAAATATTTTTTTAGGATTGAATATATTTTTGAATTTGAATGGAATATTGTTCGTATCATAGAAATAATAGAGCTCCAATTCTTTATATGGAGATTCAGAAATTTTGAGTGAATCTTTGATATCTAGTTCGTTGAATCACCTCATATTTATGATATGTATTTCGTCCAATACTGTGTTAGTCGGAGCAAATATTCAGACAATCTTTACTTTTTTTAGACCAAAGAAATTCGATAAACTATCCCCTATATTTTTAAACAATCCCTCAGTTTTCATCATTTGTGCTTCCTTATATCCAATAATCATTTCAGCTTCTTGTGCGCCCAATTCTCATCTTCCTTGTAGGAGAGTGATTCCACTTGTATTAGTCTCTAATCAGATAAATATTTTTGGTACACCTGTTGGAGTAAATCATATTTTGTTTGGATTGTTTACTAAAAAATTATTAATGAATGTTCTTTTTGCTGGTGATGTTTGTGTATTTGTTCGTACATTATTTCAAAATCCACCCATAGATATCTGACCAAATTCTCGAAATATTCCTAAAAATAATATTGTCATAATGATAGGTGCAATACTAGATAATCGGTTTTTCTTGTTTGGACGATATAGTTTTAAAAGTAATGAGTTTATTACTACAGAGACTGAACTTAGTGCCATAGCCATTCCGGCAAATTCTGGTTTTAAAATAATTCCAAATGTAGAAAACAATCCTGCTGCAATAGGTATTCATAATGTATTATAGAACAGAGAGAAAAATAAGTTCTGTTTGATTTTTCCCACAGTTTGTTTGCTTAGAGTAATCGCGTTCCATACGTCGTTCAGATCATTTTTTATGATGATGATACCTCACGTTTCCATGGCAACATCTGTTCCGCTTCCCATAGCGATACCAAGATCTGCTTGTACCAATGCTGGTGCATCGTTGATTCCATCACCAATCATTGCGACTTTATATCCTTTATTCTGTAGACGCATTATTTCTTGTGCTTTGTGCTCTGGTAAGACTTGTGCAATAACGTTTTCTATATTGATACCTACTTGTTGAGCTATAGCGTGAGCAGTTCTTTCATTATCACCAGTAATCATAAATATCTTAAATCCTGCGTCTTGTAATTTCAAAATTGCTTCATGTGAAGTTTCTTTTACCGTATCTGCTACAGCTATTATTCATAAAAACTCATGTTCATCAGCAAGCAAGACAACTGTTTTCCCTTTAGCTTCCAATGTCTCTATCTCTATTATTTGTTTTATAGGAATGTTTTTTTCATTCAATAATTTTTTTGTTCCTAAATAATACTTTTTTCATTCAACAGTTCCGGTGACTCATCTTCCTGGTAATGCTTCAAAATTTTCTATATGAAGTTTTTTTTTGCTTTTTTCTTTTCCATATTTTATAATAGATTCAGCTAATGCGTGTTCTGATTTGTTTTCTAAAGCAATAGTTATATCCAAAATATCTTGAATGCCTATTTTACTATATGAGATAATATCTGTTACTTCTGGTTTTCCTTGAGTGAGTGTCCCTGTTTTATCAAACACAACTGCACTGATTTTACATGCCATTTCCAATGGTTCTCCTCATTTTACTAGAATACCATACTGTGCTCATTTTCCTGTTCCTACCATGATTGCTGTGGGAGTTGCTAATCATAAGGCACAGGGACATGCGATTACAATGACTGCTGCAAAGTACATCAATGAATCGTTGAATGTTGCTCATACTATAAAATATCGCACTATAAAAACTATTATAGCAATACCGATAACTACTGGTACAAATAGTCAGGAAATATTGTCGGCTATCGATTGAATCGGAGCTTTAGATCATTGTGCATCTTGAATGAGCTTGATAATCTGTGAAATTTTCGTCTCTGTCCCTATTTGTGATGTTTTTATTTCAAAACTTCCTAACTTATTTATCGTTCCTGCAAATACCTTTTCTCAAATATTTTTTTCCACAGGAATACTTTCTCCGGTCAGCATTGATTCGTCTACACTAGAGTTACCTTCTACGATAATTCCATCGACAGGAATTTTTTCTCCTGGTCTTACGATAATGATATCATGTACTTGTACATCTTCTATGTGTATATCTACAATATTATTTCATCTTTTGATTTTAGCAGTCTTTGGTGTTAGTCACATTAATTTTGAAATGGCTTGTGATGTTTTCCCTTTTGCTTTTGCTTCCAAATATTTTCCCAAAGACACAAACATAATAAGTAGTGCTCCTATCTCGAAATAGATATTTGGAATCTTCATTCCGTCTAATCAGATGAGTGATCCGGTCTGAAGATAAAATACTATATAATTATATATACTATAAATGAACGCTACCAATGTTCCTATAGCTATCAATGAATACATATTTGCTGATCTTACTTTGAGTGCTGACCATGCTCATTGATAGAAATCTTTCCCGATACCAAATTGGATAGGAATTACTAAAAGCAAAGAAATAAGCCCTGAAATTGGCATTATGCTATTGTTAAACGGTAATCAATAGACAAAATCATATACCATAAATATAATCATCGGTATACTTAAAAGAAATGCTACGACAAATTTTTTTTGTCGATAGGTAATTTCTTTTTTTAATTTCTGTCTGCGCATGTATTGTTTCATCAGTTTGGTTTGCTATATATCCTAGACGTTTTATTGCTTCTTGTATCTCGACTAGATTTACTTTATCTTCATCAAAAGTTATGGTGGCTTTTTCAGCAGAAAAATTGATGTTTGCTTGCTGTATTCCTCTAATTTTTTTTAGTTGATTCTCTATAAGGAGTGCACAAGAAGCACAATGCATGCCCTCGATATCTAAATTCTTTTTTTCCATATGTCTTATATAAAAAATTATAAAAACATTACTTAACAATTATTTTTACTCCATGAGACAATCCCATTGCACAAACGAAATCGTATTCATCTTGTTTAGTTGGGTGAACGACAAATTCTATAGGAGTTCAATTTTTGATAGTTTGGATGTTTTCGTCTAGTCATGGAATATATATAGTGCTCATACACCCATATACTGTTTTTTGTACGTCGATTTTTATTTTGTATGTTTTTCCTACTTCTAAATTGATAGTAGTAGGCTCAAGTCATACTTGTGTATATTGCATGTCTATAATTTCTATATTTTGATCGGTAATAATGGTTTGTTGACTAGGAGAAATTATTCTTGTTTTGACTACTGCATAGGAGTTGGATATATTATAAATTCAAAGCAGTACTACTAAAACTCCGATAACCTGATATGCTATTTTTGCTTTCCTTCCGGTAAAAATACTTGTCAAACTTCCTACACCCAAAAGTCCTGGTACTGTTCCTATAGCAAACAATGCCATGATAATCATTCCCATCCAAAAATTTCCTGTACTGATTGCATACATTTGCATCGCAAACGTAAATCAACAAGGCAGAAAGAATGTCAGTACTCAGCTTCCAAATGTTTTTGCATATTTTTGGAATAATGTTCACTTTCATTTGTTTTCCAAAATCTCTGTTTCTTTTTTGCGAAACAATCTTCCTGTGGGAAGTGAAATAGACATCGTACTTATTCTTGGTGATATATTTGTGAGATTTATTCCCAAAATTAATATAATCGCACCTACAATAAGTGTCATTACTGACATCATAAATGGCGATAGACTAATCATGGATCAAAACAAACCTAAAACTCCTCATAAAATACCAAATCAGATTATTCTTCATGCATTGAATCGGAAATGAGGGACAATTTTTTGGCCAAAAGATAGTTTTTCATTCTTGACATTCTGTTTTGCTGTGATAGCCAATACTAATCCACCTACGATTGCCATACAACTAGAAAATCCTGCTGTAAGTCCTATCAAAAGGACCAATCACAATCATGGTGAACTTGTTATAGCAAAATCTGATCAGAATATTCATGTGTTTTTGAGAATAAAATAGATTGCCAAAAATCCTATTAAGCTCAAAAAAAGTATCTTGTATTCTTTTATATTTTTACTTAGCCAAGGAAGGTAGATTCTCTGATCACTTATTGTATATCAGGATTCTTCTATTACTTTAATAATATCTTCTTGGTTTGGTTCATTTTCTTCGTATCCAATAATCGCTGTTCCGTTTTTGACATGTACGTCAATTTTTTTGACGTGTTTTATACTACCTATAGAATTTTCTAATAATAATTTACATGCATTACAGTGCATTCCTCTTACGTGTAATGTTATTTTTTTCATGGTATTTGTACAATAAATAAAATTTTTATTCTTCGATTTCTTTTTTGATATTTTGATATTCTTTTTTGCTTATTTCTCATTTTGCATAACGATGCTTGAGTTCGTCTCATGGACTTGTTTTCCTTTTATGCTTGCCTGAGCAACAATTCTCTCTGTCCTCTGTATCCATAATAAAGAAACGAATTAATAAAATTATTACTAGAATCCTTATGATCCATCAAAAAAACATTCAAACCCCTTAGAAATATCATCACATCATGACTATCTTGGTAAAAATATAAAATTGTATGTAAAAATATAGCTTTCCATAGAAGCCTTTATGCAGAAAAAATTTTTTTTAACTGATGTTTACGACAATACCAAAAAGATCAGCAAATTTTATATATTTGCTACGAGTGTTTTGTCAGGGACTGAATCCTATCAGATGTTTAGAAATTTTAGTATTTTCTGTTGGTGTATAATTAGGAAGTATATGTATGTACTGATCACTTCAAAATGTTTTTATTTGGTGTTCAAATTCGATTTTTGTCTGAGAGTATTGATAATTAGTAAATAATTCACAACAATCCATATTCTGTTGGGTACTTTTGTTTTTTGATGTGTCTGTGTTCTCATGACAGTTAGAAATATCCGTATTTACTGTGTGATGTTGAAAAATCCCCATAGTACTTGCATGTACCAGAGAACTTGCACTGAACATATATATTAGCATTATAGCTAATCATATAATTTTTCTCATACCTTATATCCACCATATAAAGTGCTATTTATTTTGTGCTGTTTTAACTATTGTAAGAATTTCATTTATCATCTCGTTCATTCTCTTTTTGTCGTTTGATTTCACTGCATCTACAAAACAACATCATAGATGTCACTCTAACAAAGCCAGATTCACTCATTTTATAAGTCCTATTACTGCTAGGTTTTGTTGGATCACTTTGATACAATATTGATTTTTTTCTATCATAGTAATGATTTTATCTAATGAACTTCTTGCTTTTTTGAGTGCAATTAGTGCTTTCTCATGTTCTTTTTTCATATGTATCTTTACTATATAAATCTACTATACCTATGGTATAGGTAATATGAGTATACTTAAAAAATAATAAAATGCAAACTTTTACCTCTTTATTTTATTTGCTTGATATTATCCCTTCCTAGGAAAATATAATAACAGTTTTTTGTTGAAACTCTCTAAATAATCACTACATATATACTATTCTTTATTTATTTGTTTAGATGAAAAAAGCATTCACGCTTATAGAAATGGTTATCGTACTTTTGATCATTGGTATCTTGATGGCAGCGACCATGAGATTTTGATCTAATCGTATTGTTGATCTCAAAGCACAGTCTATCAAAGAACAATTTGTTGGCTATTATAATGATCTTTATGGTCAAAATATGACTTCTAGTTTTCGTAACGGACAAAAATATGATACATTGACGTTTGTCTTGATGACGGGAATGTATTATAAATTAGACAATGTAGCTATCATGAATAATACTATTTCAAACAAATTGGAGATTAGAAATTTACGTTTTTTGCCAGAAGGCACTTCTTTCCCTGGAGTTAATTTGTCTCTTGTCCCTTATCATCTTTGATGTGTGATTACTCATGGTTCTGCCACTTGAAATACATTATATTTTGATCTTATCATCCCAGAAAACGGGAAGCAATATTGCTTTGAAATTAGTTCTCAAACCTGTAAACTCATTGAATATCGTTGTGACGAATAAAATGAATCTATTTTAATGACTATATCATCTCTATGAAAAACAAGGCTGCATTTACCTTTATCGAAGTAATTATCGCTATTACGGTTTTTGCTATTGGTGTGCTTGCTGTCCTGCGTTTGATTACGCAAAATTTGGTAAGTCTTGATATTACTCAATCCCGTACAACAGCAACCTTTCTAGCAAAAGAATGAATAGAACTTGTCTATAACATGAGAGATTCTAATCTTGCTAAATGATTGCCTCGAGATTGTATCCTCAAACCAGGTCTTCTTCTTGATAATCCCGATCAAGCATGTGTATGGAAATTTTCTTCTTGAAGTCAAAATAATAAAATTCTCCAAATATCTTTTGATCCTGATGGATATGTCTATTCTCTTCCGGTAACTAGAGATGTCGGGTTTTTCCAGCTTTGGAGTGGAAATAGACTCTATTTTTCTACCTGAACTCTGTGATGACATGATATTTTCTGGTATTCTTCACGTTCTGTAGCAGGAAGTACTCCTACTTTTTTTTCCAGATATATTCTCTTTACCGGTGTACGTGAATGAGTTAATATATTACCCCGTGATAGTATTTTGAAAGTAGAATCGCATGTTCTCTATAATAAGTGAACAAAAACATGAGAAGTTGTTCTGGAAAGTTTTATTTGAAATTATTAATACATGAAGATAAAAAAAGGATTTACACTTTTGGAGCTTATCATCGTGATGGTTATTCTTGGTATCCTTTTTGTATTGCTTCTTAGAACGTATAATCGGATTGCAACTATGGTATTTCGTGTTCAACAAGAAAAAGAAGTCACTCAGGAGATACTCCAAATTTCTCAACTTATCCAAAATTTTTCTGATAGAAATACAATTGACTATAGTAAATATGACCCTCTATCTGCTACTGGTTTGTTAGCTACCCAATGAATTACGGATATCTTATATTTAACTGGGCAAGATGGTCAACTTCGTTTCTTTTCAAGTGGAAGTAATTGTATTCAATCTACTACGGAATATATCTCTAACCAAACATGATGTTCATTATATATGATGGATGACGGTGTTGTCAAAGAACTTATTAATACCAAAAAAATCGCTATCAGTAAAGTAGTTTTTAAGGTCGTCCCTTTTGCTTCTAATGAACAATATCTAAATACCTCTTCCTTATGTCAGGAGGGGAACTATCTCCATTGCCTCAATGATCCTTGATTTTGGATGATATTCAAGGCATATAGTGTAAATTATGGTAGACAGCGATCAACTCATGTTGTTATTCCTTTCCAACAATTCTTTTAATTATAATAGATGCATGATGCGTGGTGCGTAATGCAAGATACTATTTATCTATTGTTTGCCTTGTGTATGAAAAAATGAAATATCAGTATTTTGGTCATCTTCGTCTTATTGGCTTCATCGCTTTTGGGCGTTCTGTCTATGAATTTTGTCCAACAGATGATGAAACAATCTGCTGTCGTAAATGCTTATTATAAGACATATTATATTTCCAAAGCATGAATAGAACTTGGTCTTGCTCAAACTACGCATCGCTGAATATGATTTAATTATTCTCTCGACACCTGATCTGCTGTTGTTCTTGATAATCTTTTGTGTCAGCCAAATTGCAGTTTGTCTACAACACTTTCTGGAACATCTTCCTTACTGTCCAAAAAATTTTGGCAGAGTACTAGTTGTGATGATCCTTATGTTCTTAGTGGTGGACAATCAATTATCTTACCACTTTTTAGAGATATGTATGTATGATGAGTACGCCCCTCTTTTGTCTGAGAAATTCACTATCAAAATCTTGCTGATCTTTTCAAAAATGATAAAATCCAAATAATAACTCCCAATACTCCTGATATGGTAAATTTTGGACTTCTTATCTTATCTGGTGATGATCTTCATGAAAATGGAGTATTCTTTAAAACTTGAGTACTCAGTACTAGTTCTTTGAATTCTTTTAGAGTCGCTTTTGAAACATATATGACTCAAATAGATCCTGTCTTTACTAATTATTATTGATCAAGCCAACTTATAGATCATGGATTTAAAATATATCTTATGATTTCTAATACTGCACAAGTTCAACAGTCTTTGTGTGTACAAACGGTTTCTGCTCCTCTTCAAGTCGTTCCTGTATTGTCTGCTGATACATTCTTCATCCAAAGTCAGGCATCATATAATGGTCAACATGTTGCTTTAGACGTTTCCTATGCTCAGCCAATTCCTGGATTCTTGTTTAGTACGTATACTGATTATTAGGTGTTTATTTGTACTCTAAAATTAGCCATATATTTTATTTATCTGTGCTTATATATCAAAAAAAACTCCCATAAAGCGGAGTTTTTTTGTATGTTCGTATATGCTTGTTTATTAGAGTTTTCCCATGAGGTCTTCCATTTTTCCTGATTGTTCTTTTTTTGCCTTTTGTGATAATTCATCTCTATCGATAGGCTGTATCACTGCTTCCCATCTTTTGAGTCTCATTTCTCTTTCTTGGTCGATAGTGTTTTTCTCATTTTCATCTTCTGCTTTGAGTGCATGGAGATTCATCTGTTCTTCGATATAAATTTCGTATAATCTGAGGATCTGGAATGATCGTAGTTCTGAAACTGTTTTTACTACACTTTGATCTCAACTTTTGACTGCTATATAGAGTTCTTTTTGTTCTTTTTTTTCTTCTTTTTTGAGTTCGTAATCACTACTAAATGATCCGATAACCAATTGTTCTAAAAGATCTCGATCGAAGTCTGTTTTGAGCTCTTCTGGTGTTTCGTAGGGTAGTGCTTCAAATTTGGAAAGGTATTCTGTATACCAAATTTGGTCTTTGATATCTCATTGAATAGGACCAAATAAACTTTCGTATTTTTCTACGATCTGTTTCTTTTCTGGTTTTTCTCTGAGTTCTTCAACAAATGCTTGAAAATCGAATAGCATTTTGGGGTAGATAAATAGTAAAAAATAGTTTTAAGTCGTTGGCTAGTGTAATTATATAATACTGTATTTCAATATAAAAATTATAGGTTATATTTCCGAGAAGATATTATTTTATATATCCATTTACAAATTCTTTTCGTGGCGTTGTTTTTTTTCCTTCTGGTTTGAGTTGAATATCGAGTACTGCAGGATTGAGTGTTTTATCTTGGAATAATGGTGTTTGATCATTGCTATTGTATATTGGCTCATTGAGCTCTAGATGCTCTATAATCACTCTTTTATCGTTTAGTATAAAATATATTTTCGGCCACAGCGCAAATGCACGATATTTGTTGTATATCGTTTCGATTGTATCATTTCGTGGATCTATTAATCAGGATTCTTTTTCTATCTTTCCACAATAGCTAGCTTTTTGTTCTTGTTGTGCTACTTCACCCAATAATTTCTTTCCGTATTTTCGTAGGGTGTTATTCAAAAAATTTGGACCTATTTTTTCCATCTCAGCTATCAAATCTTTTGTTGTCCACTGGAATGGTATCCTGAATCTGAGTATATCGATCATATTTCCTGTATCCATTGTTGCATCCATTTTCATAATGGTAATACCCGTTTCTTTGTCATTATTGAGTAGTGTAGATTGGATAGGTGATGCTCCACGATATTTAGGTAGTAAAGATCCGTGGACATTGATTGGTGCAATTTTTGGGATATCGAGTATCGCTTGTGGAATAATCTTTCCATAGGCAATAACGACCAAAAGATCTGGTTTTTTTTCTTTGATTCGTTGACTAAATTCATATCCTTCTTCAGATTTTTCTGGATGTAACTTTGTAGGTGTTGCAATAAAATTTTCACTATCTAGATTTTCCTGTTTATTTATTTTTTTAGCTGTTTCTTTGATTATATTTTCACACATTTCCATTCATCTCCCTGATGGTTTGTCACATTGAGTTACTACACCGACTACCTCAAATCTTTTGTCTTGTGCTAATGCTTCAAGAAAAGGTACGCCTATAGGAGCAGAAGAAAAAAATACTACACGATAATGATCGGGATCATAATTTTTGTGCATACTTGCTGTACAATGTAAAACTCTATCTGTAGAATAAAAAATTCCGGGCCAAAATCCATATCTTTTGAGTGCAGCGATGCTATATTTACTACAATGTGGCTCATGTGCACATATTCTTCCTTTTAACCAAAATGATGGCAATCACTTGTCAGGTGAGAGGGTATATTGATATATTTTTATGGCTCGTATCACGGGTTTTGCCAATCGATTATTTCGTTTTTTAAACATAATTATTTGGAATGATGTGAAAGGTGCAAGAGATAAAAATTATCTAATCGTTATTCGTTTCAAGTTTCATGGTCTATTTTTATGGTTTTTTCTTTTTGTTATTCTTGGTTGAAAATTCAAGCTAAAATGATAGTATTGTTTAGTAAAAACTTAAAAGTAGACAAATCCTCAAAGTTTTACATTACCTCGTTTGTTTCTATTTCTTGTATCTTTTTATACTATGCTTCAAAACGTATTTTTATTTACGTGACAGGAGACTTATCTCTTGGATAAAGAGCTCTTTAGACGAAAAGAGTGATTTCTCCAAAAATTTGGTACTGATAGTATTTTCTCATTTAGTTTGGATAATTTGGATATTGCTCAGATTAAACAGGCTATTTATAGTAGTGGGCTTTTTACCACCAAGAAACTTATACTTGTTAATGGATTACCATTGGATGCAAGTACTAAGCTTGACGAAGGACAAACGCAACAATTACAGCTTTTTGTCGATGCACTTATCAAATCTGAAGGTAAAATTCCTGATGATTCGTTATTGGTTTTTGTTAGCTCTATCCCTGATAAAAGATTAAAACTATATAAATTCCTAGAAAAAAATGCAAATGTAAAAGAATTTAGTCAACTCAAAAATAATGATTTAACGTCCTTTGTTAAAAAAGAATTGAGTGCTTGTAGTATAGATCAAGATATGATTCAATATTTTCTTAGTAAGGTTGGATCAGATTTATATCGTATTTGTTCTGAATGTAATAAACTCAGCATCTGGTCTGCTATCAAACACCAGAATGTCATAGATCAATCGATGATAGATTTGATTGTTTTTGGTCAGGTTGAGACTAATTCATTTCTTTTACTCAAGACACTTTTTGTCGATACAAGAAAAGCTATCCAAATTTTGGAAAAAATACAGGAGGGTGGTGCAGATTGGAGTCTCTTTGCTGGGATGTTGTATCGAGCTCTGAAATTCTATATCTTTATGATAGATTTGGATGAAAGTGGCATCAATTCTAGTAAGGATATCGCTACATCTCTTAAAATGAATCCTTGGCAAGTTAAAAATGAGTATGCAAATATTTCCGTATTGAAAGAAAATAAAAAAAACATAGAAAATTTTTATCGTTGACTCATAGACCTGGATGTTGGTATTAAATCATGAAAATTTCCTGATACCTATTTTCGACTAGGTATTAAAAGATTGATTAATGATATGTATTAATATTTGTCTCTTGTTTTATTTGTAGTACTTTGGATGAAGAAGGTAATCATAGTAATAGCTTTTATATTGTTGGGTATCTGAACGGTTAATGCAGACCTTTCAGATTGATTCTTTTGTTTAATAAGAAAAGATGAAGTTATTATTTCACTCAAACAGACTACGTGATATTATAAATGCAAAGATACAATAGCGTCATTGGAACATTTGATTATATCAACAGCCAAAGACCTTATCAAAATACAAAACTATATTTCTAATGGTCGTGATATAGATTATCGAAAAACTATCCAGCCTCAGAAAATAGCATTATTGGATAAATTACAGGCATCTAGGAGTATGATTCGTACAAATATGAAACTTTTTGAATCTACACTTATTCAAAAATCTATTTATTATTTTATTATCAAGATTACTCCTTACAAAATTAGTCTCCAAAAATCTTTAGTAAAAATCGATGCACTTAGTTGAGTTTCTACTCCATTTCTTAATTCTTATGCCTTACTTCTTAAAACACAAGTAACTATTATAGAATCATTGGCTAAAGCATCTACCATATCAGAACTTACTGATTTGCTTGCAAAATATGTTTATCTCAAAAAAGAAATAGAATGAAAATATGAATAATCACTTCTGGATCTGAGACCCTATCGCTATTTACCTTTCTTTCCAAATATAATCATGATTATGTCGTGTATTATGATTTTTTGCATTGGCCATATGGTGATAAAACCTTTGAACAATCATTAGCATATGTAGAGAAAGGTATTACGTATCTTATGAAAGAAGGTGTAGAAACCATTATTATTCCCCCTGTATATGAGTTAGCTGTATTAGAGAAAAAAATATCTGCCCCTATACTTCCTATATTTACAACATATCTATTTGATTATGTTTTCAAGTATTCTCTTGTAGGTAAGCTTGGTTTTTTCTGAGATTTTGCTGATGTGGAAGTAGTGCAAACATTGATAAAAAACTTAGAAAAGAACTATTCCCTTGCTGCTAATCAATTGGTCATAAAAAAATTTCATTTCCCTTTTAGATATCGAGTCAAAGAAACTCCACTTTGGAAATATTATCTTACTCATCTTTCCTATTCTCATATCCTCGTACATAAAATCATAAAATTTGATCTGAGATATTTCAAGGATGCCTTGGTTGATACTGTTGTTCCTTTAAATTATTGATATTTCCATTATCAAAATACGATTACAAAATTTCTTAACTTCAAAAAGATTCGTTTTCATAAGCTAGAAGCATTAGAAGAAACTTTTCAATGATTGCTCACAAGTAGTAAAGAACAAGACAAAAATAGCTATACAATAAAAATAATATATACCTGAACTAGTGAAATTTTACATAGAGAAAAAAGACTCATATGGCTCTTACAAAGGGGCAAAAATAGTGAAATCGTATGGCAAAAAATTTAGATTTTATATGTTTTTTAATGGACAACTTAACACAATTAAGAAATAAAATTGATAGTATTGATGATCGTCTTATTACTCTTCTTGCAGAAAGATTTTCTTTAGTCTTAGCCATATGAGCATATAAAAAAATGCATCAATTTCCTAGTTTAGATTTGATTAGACGAGAAAATCTTCTGAAAAACAAACTCTCGAAGGGAATAGAAAAATGATTGACTGAATCATTTATTATTGAGATACGAGAGCGTATACATAAAGAATCATTGCGTATTCAAAAATAAAAAAAACGCTGTAGTGATGCAGCGTTTTTTTATACTAAAAATAGAAATTATTTTTTGATCTTTACTGCAGCTCGTCCTACCAATTTCTTAGCTGGTTTTTTAACAGCTTTCTTTACCACTTTTTTAGCCTTTTTAGGAGCCTTTTTTTTAGCAACCTTTTTAACTACTTTCTTAACCTTTTTAGGCGCTTTCTTTTTAATAACTTTTTTAACTGGTTTTTTAACAGCTTTTTTAACAGCTTTCTTTACCACTTTCTTAGCTTTAACTACTTTTTTAGCAACCTTTTTAATTACTTTCTTAACTACCTTCTTAGCAACTTTTTT
>CALMEO010000039.1 GCA_937862935.1 uncultured bacterium
CTATTACTAACCCTACCTACTAGTTTCTTTATCCTATGTATTTCTCTCTCTATTTGTTCATCTCTTATCAGCTTATATAAAATAAGTTTATTTTATCTATCAAAAAATTTATCTATATCTTTTTTTTCTGTCTTTATAAAAAATGGTCTTCCGTGCTGGCAAACAAAAAGTCATGGAACACCAGCGAATCAATCTTTTACTAGATTTGTCATCTCTGGCAGTGATAGTCTATCCCCTGCCTTTATGGACACCTTACACGCATGAGTTGCAAAGATATTGTCTAGGATATAATCAAACGTAATAATTTCTAGATATAAGATAGTATTAAATACCTTTTCCATATCTATTTTATACAAAGAAAATATTTGTGGCACAGCATAAATAACTATCTTATTTTCTCTTATCATAGAGACATCAAATCCAAGTGTATTGATTTCATTAAGTTTTTCATCCAAGTTGGGAATAACTGCTACTTCGATAATTATTGGCTGGAGAAGTATTTCTGATGTAGGTTTATCGGTAGTTTTGAATGATTTTCTTATCTTCTCAAAAAGAACTCTTTCGGCTAATGCATGTTGATCAATATAATATAAGGCATCAGCAGACTCAAGAATAATATATGAATTCCATAATTGACCAACTACTTTATATTCTCCTATTTCTTGATTTTGTCATTGTTCTTGTTCACTTGGCGAGAACATGGTTGCTTGCGTTACATTTGCCTGTACTGTATTTCCAAAATTTTGAGTACCAAACATAGATGATGCTTCTGGATTTATATTTCAGGAAATTTCCATTTTAGAAAATTGTTGACTTATTGTAGATATTCTTTGTTCTCATAGAGCATTTTTTACATTAGAATATATCATATCATACACCTTTCTAGAGTCAGCAAACTTTACTTCAAGCTTTCTCGGATGAACGTTTACATCTACGAAACTTGGTTTAGCCTCAATCATCAAAATAGCTAAAGGATATTCGCTTGGTGCTATCTGTCTATAATAAGCATCCATCAATGCTTTTCTAATAACCTTATCCTGTACGGGTCTTTTATTAACGTATATCTTGATATTTTCTGTTGATCAGAACAATAATTGTGCATTTCCTATGATACCGTACAGTGAAAGCTCTTCACTCTGATGGTTTATCTCTTTAATATGTTTTGACCAATCCTTCTTATAAATATCCATAATTCTTTCCATCAAGGAATCTCTTGGCTCGAGGTCAAAAACTATCTTATCGTTTTTTTTGAATATAAAAGTTTTATCTGCATGCATCAAAGCAATATCCACGATATAGTTGTAACAATAAAAAAATTCTGTCTGTGAAGATTTTAAAAATTTTAGTCTTGCAGGGACATTATAAAATAAGTCCTGTATAGTAACTAGAGTTCCATGAGCAAATCCTACGGGCTGATGTTTGATAATAGGATCTATTCATAGTTTGGTAACTTTTGTTCCTATTTCACTATATGCTGTTTTGGAAATGATCGTTGTCTTACTCACCTCTGCGATACTTGCTAAAGCCTCTCAACGGAATCCATAACTACTAAGATTAAAAAGATCTTGTTCGCCATAAATTTTGGAAGTTGCATATCTTTCAAATAATAAATCCATATCTGAAAGTTCGATTCACGATCCATTATCTTCTATACTTATAAGTGATTTACCTCCATCATGAATATCTATGATAACTTTGGTTGCTCAAGCATCCAAGCTATTTTCTATCAATTCCTTGAGAATAGATGCTGGTCTCTCTACTATTTCACCTGCTTTGAGTCTATTAATAAGATATTCTGGGAGTTTACGTATAGCCATATTTTTTAGGAGAATGGAGAATGTAAAAAGTATAAAGGAGAGCGTATGATATATTTTTTTTCCTATCTTGTATCTTTTACCTTCCACTTTCTACTAATTTAGCTTGATTTTTCAACCAGGAATACCCATACTCTATTATTGTTGCAAGATTAAAGAGTATAGATATACTTGTAGTACTTCAGCTTCATTATTTATCATTCCTCCGTATGTGGAACTAGACTTCACTTCATATTATTTTTATCTACATTAGTCGTGGAATTATTTATTATTCATTGATTTATGGAAGAAATAAAGGCACTTCTGAGAAAATATCCAAATCGTATCAAATATGGGATTTTTATCCTGGATGTTTTTGCGATGATTATCACTATTAGAACTTATGTTAATTATGTTTCTATAGAAACTGCTATTGAAACAGCAACAATAGAACAACAAACTAAAACCGATGAACTCGCGTTTACTCAAAATTTTTTGGTCAATTATGAAAAATCTGATTATGCTAAATATTTTCTTGAACATGAAAACAATATGCTTATGGCTGATGAATATATCATAAAATTCGAAGAAATGTACAAAAAACAACAAATCACTACCTGAACGACTGATCCCTATGTTGATTATCAAGATAATGATGTACATAGTCCCCAAGAATCATGGAAAAAATTTATCCTCGATAAGATTAAAAAATAGTAATTTGATTTGAATTATATGCCTATATACTTATGATTATTTAGTAATTCCCAATTGTATATAGCATTTTATCTAGGACAAGGGATCTACGTTTTTGAGGAATATTTCTTTCTAAACAATAAAAATGACAAATATATACTCGTCGTTTTATCATTTAATCATGTTATTATGAAAAAAAACCTTATCTCTCTTACTATTATCTCACTTTCTCTTCTTGTACTTGTATGATGCTCTGCTAAAAATAGTATACACGTAGGAGATATGGTTTCTATTGAGTATATTGCCACCTTTCCCGATGGACAGATTTTTGAACAATATAATGATCAAACACCACTAATCTTTACTGTAGGATCATGACAAGTTATTCCATGACTTGATCAAGGTATTATTGGAACAAAAGTAGGCGGTACTAAAACCATAACTGTGAAACCCACAAAATGATATGGGCAACTATACGATAAGAATAAAATTCAAAAAATATCTCAACTTATTTTCGATAAACTTAGTATCAAACCAGAAAAATGAACATTACAAAAATTGGGCGATATAGAAGGAATCGTTACATGAACTGAGACAGATAGTAACGGAAATGTCTTAGTTCTCTTTGATATCAATCCTAGACAAACACGAGATACATTAAAATATAAAGTCACTATTCTCTCAAAAAAATAATATTTTAGCGTTTTAGCATGCTCGTATGCAACTCTTCAAAAGAGTCTTATTGTCCCTTTTCCCTGACGAAATAGTTGCACAAACCATAAATCCTGCAAGTATGTTTATTTCGTTTATTTCTACGAAAGAGTTTTTTTCTGTAATAAACAGAAAGATTGTAGAAAATTATAAACTAAATCTTTTTGATGTTACCCTAGATCCTTTTGAATTTAAAATAGGATTTGGAGAAAACCTATCGATCAAACCCAAAGATATAGATACATACTATAGTTATTGTGCTACTGCAAACCTCAATGGATATAGATTTTTTTCTCCAGCCAACATCGCCAACAATTTATCTCTTGTGGTATCCTTGTATGTAAAAGATATTTTTAGGCCGTATCCACCTGAGTATTATCTTAATTTTCTCTATACTATTTTTCTACTCAGTTTTGTTTTTTTATCGAGAATCAAAATATTTCCCTATAAAGATAGAGAAAAAAACTATAATTGGTTTGTAGAGATTATGTTTTCTTTTTATGAATTTGTCTTCCAACAAACAGGAAAAAAAATAGATTCTACTATTATCAAAACGCTTAAGAAATCATTACTCAATCAAATAGAACTTTTCTTTTTACTTTTTGCAGTATACAAAAATTTTAATACTCTATTTGTTCACCAATATGTTAGCGACAAAGATCTCTATGCTTGGCTTTTTTACGACGAACTCAGGGGTAGTGATAAATCAATATATGCAGAATTTGTAGAAAATCATAAAGAATATACTACAAAAAAAACATTCTCTAGTGTAGAAACAAAAGTCATGCAATCAATTCTTCCTGCTGATATTTTACTGAGATATCTTTTTATCGATTCTGATATGTTTCTTATCACAGATACTGTGATTTCCAAGATTTTCGATAAAAAAATACTTGATAATTTTATCACAAGTTTCCGTAAAGACGATACCCAATTAGAAGATTTTCTGACCTATATCACAGATTATAGAAATTTTAAAAAAAATTTTTTTTGAGGTGTACAAAAATACATCATTACCGTATTTAGAGATCAAGATACTACATGAGATATAATCAAAGAAGATCTTGATGATTTAATGTCCTCTATAGGAGAAGATGTGGAAAATATTGAAAGTTTCAAAATACCAGAAAGAATCAAAAAAGAATCCAAAATGATGGAAAAAATATTAAATTTTTATATTACCCTCATCTGATGATCGTGGGTTTCTAGATGAGACAACTTTTTCTTAAGACTGTTTAGGAAACCGATAATTCATCAAATGAGTATTATTGAAGATGAGCTTAATGAAAAAAACTATACCTTATTGTATTATGGAGGACTCCTCTATCAGTATGGTAAAAATGTTTTCTTTTATAAACATACCTCCGAAAACGTAAGAGCAGGAAAACAAAAATTTATCTTACCTCACAAAACAGATATTAAAAATATCTATTCTAATATTAGTCTGCTCAAATCTTTTGATGAAACATTTATTGCAACTATCTTACAAGATATTAACCCCAAAGACATTAGACTATATATAAAAAATAAAAAAATTATCGAACTTTTTAAATGACTTATGGGACAAGAAATTTCTGACATGGTACATATCTCAGATACGCAATTCATTACGTCCGTTTATGAAGATATTGCTAAAAATTTGGAGCATAAAGATTTTTTAAATATACTCAAGAAATGACTTACTCAAAATGATATCTATCATATCAAAGAGAATATCTATAACCTAGATTTTTGGATTAGTAAAAAATTTTTTAGATCAATGTTAGAGAAAAATATCCTCTTCAAAAAAGATTATTCTGATTTTGCCATCTTGGGTATTTTCTCTGCTATCAGAGAAACATTCTCTGGTTTCCTTATCTATCTTACCTATATCAGAGATCAATCACAGACAAAAAAAATCACTATCGATACAGAACTCCTCATTAGGCTCTATATACAAGATATTTTACATATTGATGAATATTATCAGCATAAAATATTTGACGTTATTAATGATCTTCAAACATATTTTAATGAGATTATCAAACACTGGATAGAAATTGATGATAATAAAGATTATCTCAAAATCGGTTATGATAACCGAATAAAATTCTCTGGCAATAAAAGCATTGAAGAAATCAAGAAAAAAATTATCAGTGAAGATATCATATGGTTTAAATGATTCCTTAAAAATATTAGCTATTATAATAAAAGATTTTTGATGCCACAGTAAAAATTAGTGAAAAACTAACAACGAATAACTAATAACGAATGATTTGTATATGTATAAACTATTGTAAGTTACAATAGTTCATACAATGAGTATTCCAACACTTTTCATTTTTCATTATTCATTATTTATTTATATAAGTTATAAAGTTATGAAGTGCCCAAAATGTCAGAGTATGGAAACCAAAGTCATCGATTCGAGAGTCATTGAAGATGGCCAAAGTATTAGAAGAAGGAGAGAATGTGAATATTGTGAGCATAGATTCACTACCTTTGAAAGGAAAGGATTCACAGAACTCGTTGTTATCAAAAAAGATGGGAGCAAAGAAATGTATGATAGACAGAAGCTCAAGAAAGCTATTTTGTTGGCTTTTGCTAAGAGAGAAATCGACAAAGAAAAAATAGAGAATCTCATCAACAATCTCGAAGCAGAATGGTCTATTGATAAAAATGAAATTACCTCAAAAGAGATTGGTGACGATGTCCTTAGAGCATTGAAAAAAATAGATCCCGTCGTTTATGTCAGATTTGCATCCGTCTACAAATCCTTTAATAATCTCAAAGATTTTCAGCAACTTATAGACTAATTTATCAAAGAAAACATTAAAAATGAGCAAAAAAAATGGAAAGTTAGAAAAATTAAGCTTTCCATTTTTCATTATTTCCCTGTTTCAATATCTCAGATATTATTCTACAAATTCTCTCAAATCAGTAAAATCTATTTCCTCTCTCGTTTGGGCAAGATCATAGAAGGTAAATTCTTGTATTTCTTCTGTATGCGCTACACAACAATCTTTGATGACGGTAATTTTAAATTCTCTATCATAAGCATCCTGGATAAAACTTCTTACACATAAGTTTGTGAGAATTCCACAAACGATAACATGTTTTATACCATCCAGCTCTTTTTCTAATGATGTATTATAGAACGGGCTTATTTTATTTTTAATGATAATAGTATCGGTTTCTTCACCATTGAGTAAAGGGATGAATTTCGTCTCTGGTCAGAAATAATCTAATGCGTCTATTTCTCTATGCTTAGTAAAAATAATTTTATATCCTCTCGTTCTACAATGGTCGATAAGATAATTTACTTTTGCTATCACTTCTTGGATATCTCCTATATAGTATTCACTCTGAGGATTAGTCCATTCTTCTTGAAAATCAATAAGCACTAGAGCAGTCTGAGTCATATCTTATCACTCGTAATAATATAAAAAATGTATGAATACTATACCTTTTGTATGAGCATAGTGATTTCATAATGATTTTCAAATATAAGGGAAAAAGCCTGGGAGATTCCCAGACCTTTTATTTGTTAATGTTGGTTGTTAGCGCGTGGATGTTTCGAAATTTACTAAAGCTTCCACTTTCCTTCTGGTCCACTGACCATGGGAATGGTTTGCTTTGAGAAGATCTCGTAACACGGATACCGCATTGTATTGAGGCTGCCCTGTTCGACACACATCAAATATTAACAATTTTTTTTGTTTGTGGACAAGATGTTGTCCACTACTAGGATGAATAGATACTATTACCTTCTCTCCTGCATTGATTTTTTGGAGCAGTTCTTTAGTACCCACAACATCATGTACTTCCACCAAATTTTTAATTCCTTCTGTAACCATATTTTTTTGTTTTTTTGTCCGTTCAGTTTACTTATTTATATTCTTATGTCAATACTTTATTTCTTTATCTAATATATTTTATATTTTTTATTCACGCTAAAATAAACACGACACCTACAATAATTGCTCACAATATAAATAATCATATTCTACTTCGAAAAATCATGTACCATGGCTGTTCAAAAAACACTATTTTAAGTTCCGGCATGACCTTATAGATATTGATTATTTCTTTTATCGGGAATCTTTCTTTTTTACCTATAGCAAGCGAATATTTTCCCTGATTGTCTGGATTATTCACGCTAATCGTATATATTCCTCTCTCTACGATTTTTTCTCGACTAGGTCACTGAAGATAGCTATCTCCTCCAAATGGCTCAAAGAAATTGGTCCAAATAAATCATCTTCCATCCAATCTTGCATATGCTACTGTATCCCCTTGTATGATATCTACCGTAAAATCTGTTCTACTACCAGACATATTTGGCACTACTAAATTTACATACAATAAAAATCCCGTATCAGCTACGATTTGATAGATATCTTCTTGTCCAGATAATATTCCGTAAAATGCCTGAGAATCTTCAGGATTTTGTATCTGTGTAATTTGTCCTATTGGCTGTTTAAATACCAGTCTTGGCTGATGTGCAAAGGCAAATCCTATTAAGGTAAATAGTAGTAATAATAACAGACTTCGTTTCTTCATTTATCACATATTACTACATAAAGATTCAACAAGTCTAAACAGTTTCCTTACTTTTTAAGGTTTAAACATTGAAAAATTGCAAAAATATTTTTATACTAACTCTTTGATGTATTTTTGGAAGAGATCTCATTTTTCTTCAAAATTTTTCCGCAATGAATAACTTGGTGATGCTGTAGAAAGCAAACATATCTTTCCTATCTTGGTATGTTTATATGCAAATTTCACAGCTTCCTTCATATCATTAGTCTGGAATATTTTAATCTCTCATGCGTCCTTTCCTTTGATTGCATCGAATATTCTTTTCCCTGAATCTGGGAATACTACCACATTTTTAATGCCGTGAGTTACTATACTCTTTATTAGATCATCAAATATATATCCTCTATCGGTTCATCATAAGAAAATAGTATCAATTTGTTTTCCAAAGGTTTGAATCGCTTGGATAGTACTTTCTGGTGTTGTGGAAATTGCATCATCAATCCAACTAATTCCACCATATATTCAAATGTTTTCCATTCTATGGGGAAGCCCTCTAAATGTTGTTAGGGTTTCTTGTACAATTTTATATGGTATTTCCATGATATCACAAACAGCAAGTACTGAAGCAATATTTATCATATTATGTTCTCACTGGAGTACTATGGAACTATCATCAAATACAAATTTTCCTTTTATATAGAACTTTCCTGTTTGATAGATATATTCTCCATCGTGTCCGAAGGTGCAGATATGGGTATCTTTAATTTCTTTTTTAGTGAAATAGTTTTTCTCCAAAATTTCATCTCTCACTATATTATGCTTACTACCATTGAGGAGATTTATTTTTGCGTCTCTGTAGTTTTCGAACCCTTTGTGCCAATCGATATGATCAGCATAAATATTGAGCAATACGCTGATATAATTATTTTTTTTGAGACCCTCGAGCATATAGCTTGAGACCTCGAATACTACGTATTCATTTTTTTGGGACTCGAGATGATTACTATCAAGATAATCAAGTACAGGATTCCCTATATTCCCTATCAATTGGACATTTTTTTTTGCATATTTAAGTGTTTCATAGATCAGAGTCGCTGTAGTAGACTTCCCTTTGGTTCCAGATACTGCTATTATCTTCCCTTGGTAATAATCAAAAAATATTTGTGCTTGAGATGTTATCTTGTCTCTATATGGATATATTTTATCGTGATAGAGTGAGATTCCTGGTGTTTTCACAATAATATCAAAGGTGTTGAGTTTATCAAGATAGGTATCGCCAAACGTTAGATTAAATTCTGTATCGCTATTAAAAGTTTGGTTGAGATATTCAAAATTTTCTGCTAATCCTTCTATTTTTTTGGATCCATCTAGGATTGTGATATTTTTTGGAGAAATTCCTATTTTTAGAAAAAATTGGAGAGAAGATTTTCCTTCTCTTCCATATCACAAGATTGCAATTTTTTTATTTTGAAACCTTTCAAAATTTATCATATATCATATAAGGATATAAGAGTTTTATTGTTCGTATCATAGTTTTTTAAGAAATAATTGCAATTCATAAAAAATGGGACATATACTTGATTTTTTTGCATCAATATCTATCATATATTGGTGTATTTTACTCCTTATGGGGCTATGAAACCTTTCCAGAAATTTTACTTTACCTGATATACTTTTGATCCAAACACCCTTCAAGCCTCATTTTCTTATTCTTTTGATCATGAAGTCAATTTTACGGAAACAATAGATTTTGCTTCTTCCGAAATTGTCCCTCTATCGACTATAAACTTAGAGATCATGAATACCCTCCTCTTTCATCTTTCATTGGCTATAGGAATCAGTTATTATAAACTCTATCCCACCCAGGATTTAGTCATAGAAACAGGAACTCTCAATGAGGATCAACAACAATTTTGGAAAAAATTTTATACTCAGGGATTGGGAGAATTTTTTTATACGAACAAACTTTCTCCTCGCAAATTTCTCCATTTCGTCAATGGGATAATAACATCGCCCAACACAATGTTTTCGTCAACATCGAATATTCCCATGATTGCTATTGGATGAGGAAAAGATAGTTTAGTCAGTGTAGAACTTATAAAAAAACTCAACATACCATTTTATACTTCTACCTTTGGTAAAGATTATTATCTCCATAAAGTGGTTGGTGATACTATTTGAGCTCCCAGATTACTTATGATAAGGACTATGGATCCTCAACTTTTTGCTATGAATACCCAAGGATATTATAATGGACATGTGCCTATCAGTGGTATTATTGCTTTTGTTTTGGTTACTGCTGCCTATCTCTATGACTATAGCGCTATCATTATGTCCAATGAAAAAAGTGCCAATGAAGGAAATACTCTCTTGGATGGGATAGA
>CALMEO010000040.1 GCA_937862935.1 uncultured bacterium
AATAATATTGTCCAGCAACAAGAGAAAATAGTCCTCAAAAAAGTGAACATAAGAGGAGAAGAAATTTATAGACGTATTGTGTTTTTTTCATGTTCTATAGTAGAGATAAAATAAAGTTATACGTATACTACCAAGTGAATGTGGTATGTTCAAAGTAAGGATCTGTCTTTGCAAAATTTACTCAAATCACACTGATATCTGATGCATTAACAGCAATATCTCCATTTAAATTTCTAGGATCTAAAACATCTATCCCTCATTCTTGAAATCCATTGATCGTGAGGATAGCTATATCATTTCCATTGATTTGGAAGTCATACACTCATTGGCTATTTTTGAGATCTCAGGCTGTTTGATATCTATTTCCGTCATTTTCATTGTCATTGAGTTGCTGAGTAATATAGAGTGATGATCCTGTAGTAAAGTCTAAAAAGTCTCATCAGGTAGCAAAGATTGTTTTTCAGCTCAAATATGATGCCAAATGTGATTGTCATTTAAATACCACATAATAATTACCAAGAGGAGCATTAATAAATGCTTCACCTGTTCCTGCGCTATTGAGTGTAAACGGCTGACTGCTTGATACGAGTACTTTGTTACTAGAATATATCTTGAGTATTCAGGTATTAGTATTATTAGTAGCTTGATAAACACGGTTGGAAGGAAATGCTTTTACGATAACGGGATAAGTACCAGGATGTACAAGCACATCAACAAATCATCCTCTGCGAGGTAAGGTATTCATATCCGTTGATCAGTCTATTGTTGATGGATAAAACATAATACAACCATGATATATTCAGCTATAATATTCAGGGAATTGTACGGAGATGGTTTTTATTCAACTACCTCATGCAGGTAGGGTAAATAATGAAGTGTCACCAGAAACATATTGTCAAAAATTTTCTATTTCATTTGTACTGAGACAGGCTTTTTGAGCAAAAGAATCATTGGTTACTCATGCATCGACAAATCACAATTTATAGGACATATTTGTTGTCTCCTTATTATAAACAATAACGGAAAATCATGTAGTTTCTCCTCAAGTCATTTCAATATTCAAAGTGTTTACTTCATTACCTCCTGATAAAAAACTAAATTCTGAAAACCCGACCATGATTTTATCTGAATACGAAAAAGCTAGGAAAAGAAAGAACATCCCTATTATTTCGAAGAGTATGTTGCGTATACCACGTTGTGATAAATACATAATGCGTGATTGACTAAATAAATACACATCTGATTATATTCACAGAAGGATTATTTGTCATCTTTTATGGATCATTTGTATGATTTTAATAACCATTTAATAAAAAAATATATATAATTGATAATTTATGTATGCAGAGAGAAAATATATACCCAAAGAAAATTATTTATATAGAAAATAAAAAAACCTCCCAAAATAGGAAGGTTTTTGTTGATAAAAATTCAGAAAATTTATTTCATTCTTTTTTGGAAATATCCCACCAATCGTGTTACGACAAATCATCCAACAAAAGCATCGACAAATCCTCGTAAAAGTCCTATAAAAGCACCTAAGAGATTGGCTTTATATCCTATATAAAATGTACTCATAAAACTGACAAAAATTTTTCCATATCCAAACTGTCGAGCGATAATTGCAAAAATAAATAATACAATACCAAAATAGATACCAAGAGAAAGTCATACAGCAACTGGAGTTTTGAGGTGTGTTTTCATATGATACATAATAAATGATAAAAGATAGTATTCAATATAAAAAAAAACTGAAAGATTACAAAACATATTTCTTGTTGAAAGTATTTGGACATTGATTATTGTTGAGTAAAGTGTTTTTTTATATTCTTTATCGTATATACATGAAGAAAATGATTAAAAAAAAACCGGCTATCAAAGAACCAGTAGCAAAAAGATCATCTCTTGTGAAGGTTGTAGATAAACCAAAGAAAAAATCATGGCTTAGGGTATTAGCGATTGCTAATAGTATTGGATTCGTAGCGGTGATAATAGTCAATTATTTAGCTACTAGTTTGCCTATATGATGAATGAGTACAGGAGAATTATCTGATTTGTATCCAAATCTTTTTACTCCAACAGGACTAACATTTTCTATACGAGGACTGATTTATATGTTTTTGCTTTGATTTGTTATACGACAGATTGTAGATGTATATAAAAAGAAGGGCGTAGAGATTACAAAAAAAATATGAATCTGGTTTTTATTGTCTTGTATAACAAATATATGATGGATATTTGCTTGGCATTATAAATTAGTTTGATTGTCTGTGCTTATTATGATAGTATTTTTATTGGTTTTGATTGTTATCAATAATAAAGTTGAGATATGAAAAAAAATATGAAATCAATGGGATAAAACATTAGTTCAGATTCCATTTAGTTTATATCTTGGATGGATATCCGTTGCAACTATTGCTAATATTTCAACATATCTCGTACATATATGATGGGGTGCTTGGTGAATGTCTGATATATTTTGGACTATTTTGGTGATTATAGTTGCTACATTATTGGCACTTCTCAGTTTATATAAAAAGAACAATATCATCTATGCCTTGGTTATTGTTTGGGCGTTTGTTGGTATTATTATCAAAAGAGTTGCTGTAGATCCTATATATGCAAGTAGTATTATTTGGACGTTAGGAG
Organism: uncultured bacterium; assembly: GCA_937862935.1. Classification (GTDB taxonomy): domain Bacteria; phylum Patescibacteriota; class Gracilibacteria; order Absconditabacterales; family Absconditicoccaceae; genus CAJBLF01. Next base: position 2,650 of record CALMEO010000040.1, read on the forward strand.
TGTGTATAGCTATTGTTGCTGCTTGAATTTGATCAAGACGAGAAAAACGACTTAAGAATTAATTAATAATGAAAAGTGAAAAGTGAAAAATGATGGAACTGTGTATATTGACTATGGTAATATACAATAGTTCATAATCCAACAATACCTTCATTTAAAATTTAAAATTAAGTATTAAAAATTGTTTTTATCTTCTATAAAAAATCATTATGTATACTACATATATTATTGTATGAAGTGTTGTGCTTTTTCTTCTGATTCTATCGATAAGAATCGTGAAACCAAATACAGTAGCAGTAGTATTGTTTTTAGGAAAAACATGAAGGATACTCAGAGAAGGAATAAATTTTATAGTCCCATTGTTTGAATCTATTAGACGTCAAAGTTTAGCACTTATAAATTTGAGCGTAAAGGTTGATTGAATAACCAAAGACAATGTAAAAACATTGGTAAATATTAATGTCATCTATCGTGTAAAATCAGATGATACCTCAATCATTGATTCATTGTTCAAAAATTCCAATGTCGTACAGACAATTACTTCGCTTATAGAAGAGCAATTGAGAGCTAGGATATTTGAATTTTCTCATGAGGAAATATTCGCAAAAAGAAGTGAGATAGGAGATGAAATCAAAGAAACATTGCGTATCAAAATGTCAGAATTTGGTATGGAGTTGGATAGTGTGCAGGTGGTAGATATCCAATTAGATCAGAAGGTAGTAGAGGCAATGAACAATGTGGTTGCTAGTCAAAAGAATAAAAAAGCAACTATTACTGAAGCAGAATGAAGTAAACAATCACAGATATTGAGTGCTGAAGGAGATAAAGAAGTAAAAAAATTATTGGGAGAAGGAATGGCACTTCAGAGAGAAGCTATTGCAAAGTGATTTAAAAATTCAATCGGAGAAATAAAAGAAACAGATGCATCACTCTCAGGAAAAGATATTTTAGATTTTCTACTAAATAGTAGTAGAATAGAGACACTTGAAAAATTAGGAGTAAACAACGCTAAGATTATTTATATCAATGAAAATCTAGAAGGAAAATCCGCATCTATGATCAATCAAAAATAAATATATTTGAAGAGAAAGAAAACCACCCAAGTCATTGGGTGGTTTTTGATAGAGAGAGAAATACATAGGATAAAGAAACTAGTAGGTAG
>CALMEO010000041.1 GCA_937862935.1 uncultured bacterium
TATACATTTGCAAAAATACTCGCTGAGTTCGTTTAAAATATTTTGGATCAGCAGTATTTACTGATCTACTTCGATCATAGGTAGTACCAAAAGTTTCTAGCTGTTGTATAAATTTTTCAATGTTTTTTTGAGAAACAACTTGTGGCTTCATCTTGTGTTCGATAGCATATTGTTCTGTTCCTAGTCCAAAGGTATCAAACCCCATCGGATGTAAGACATTGAATCCTTCAAGCATTTTTTTTCTCGCAAGACAATCGGTAGCAATATATCCCTTGGGATGTCCTACATGCAATGCAGAACCAGAAGGATAGGGAAACATATCCAGGATATAAAATTTTGGCTTAGTACTATCTTCTCCTACTTTATAGAGATCAGTATCTTTCCATTTTTTTTGTCGTTTTTTACTTACGTCTTTGAGCTCCATCGTGTACAACACTATTAGAAGGTAAAATGTGAAAAAGTAGGACTTAATATTATACAAGCTACATGTAGTTTCAAGCAAAAGTAGAGCGTATTCTCCATGAGAGCATGAAAATCATCTAGCCAAAAGTAGATATAAACAGGAAATTTAAAATAAATGTCAATAGGTAGGATAGAAAATATGTTAGTATTTCTTTGTTTACAAGGGATTTAGCATTGAAAAACCTGACATAAACCATAAATAATGGATACTAGATGCTAGATATAAGATCCAAGAGGTATATAGTTGAGAAAACTCTGGAGTTTATCTAGAATCTATCTTGTATTATTTTATTGTATTATTATCGCGTTTTGGCTAGAAGAAGGAAAAAGAAAAATATCGTCTTAAATAAATTTAAGCTCGGAATAAGTCTCACGGTCTTAGGATCATTATTTTTCTTTTCGCTCTATTTTGCTGAAGGATCTCCCGTGCTGATGTTTTTGAGAACATATGCAAGTATCGCATTTGGAGAAGTTGGTCTCTATGTATTTTTTGCATTGTGTTTTTTGGTGGGTATAATCATCATGGCCAAAGGATATTTGATGAAATTAGTTATCAGACAATTTATGGTAATCATCGTTATCATCTCTGCTGTGATTAATTTTCCTATTATTGATGGTGACGTAGCTAAGTACGAAAAATTCTGATGATACATTTCTTGGCCAGTGATTGCATTATTACAAGTAATGTTTGGTGGTAAAGCCATAGCAACCAAATCGTTTATTATCATTTTACTAATCTTGGCGATTATATGGATATTATATTCACTTAATTTTTCATTTCCAAATATCAGTCTCAAAACAGAAAGTAAGCCAAAATCTAGTTCCAAAGCAAGACCTCAAAGATATGAAGAGGAAGAAGAGGAAGAAGAAAGACCAGAATTTGGAAAACCAGTTTCTCGCTCTCTTATCAAATCATTGATCAAAGATAAACTCCAAAGAAAGATAGAAGAAAAAGAAGAAACCAAAGAAAGAAAAATCAGACCAACAATCAATTTTTCTGCAGATAAACCGACATTTAATCATAGTATTCTTGAGAGTAATGCTGATCAAACGGTAACGATTGACGAAACATTTCTTATGGAAAAAGCAAAAGCACTCCAAAACAAATTGATGGAGTTTAATGTTCCTATTATGATAGAAGGATTTGATATTGGACCCTCTATAGTACAGATTAGAATCAAACCTGATGAAGGAATCAGACTCTCTACTATTGAATGACTGTCCAATGATATCTCACTATCACTCAAATCCAAATCAGTAAGAATCGTTGCCCCTATCCCAGGTACTGATTGTGTAGGTATTCAATTACCAAATCCTAAGCCACTTATGGTCCATTTAGCAGACGTATTGAGTACTTCAGAATTTGCTAATGATATGAAAAAATCTGATAATAATCTTGCCCTCGGAAAAGCGATTGACGGATCTATTATTATCAAAACACTAGAATCTATGCCACATTTACTTGTTGCAGGAGCGACTGGTTCTGGAAAATCCGTTGGGGTAAATGATTTTATTTTATCTCTGATGTATCAAAATACACCATCTGAACTAAAATTTCTTATGGTGGATCCTAAACAGGTAGAATTGGAACTCTATGCAGGACTTCCTTACTTACTTGCACCGATAGTCTTCGAGCCAGAAAAAGCATTGAAACTTTTGAAATGGACAGAACAAGAAATGGAAAGAAGATATGGAATACTCAAGGAAAATAGAGTAAAGAATCTTGATGAATATAATAAAAAACTTCCATCTGAAAAAATGTTTCGTATTGTCTTCGTTATTGATGAACTTGCATCTATGATGTTGTCCAAGGCCAAGAGAGATGTTGAAAATTGTATAACGCATATCTCGGCGAAAGCACGTGCGGTAGGTATTCATCTTATCATAGCAACACAAAGACCATCCGTTGATGTTATTACTGGACTAATCAAAGCAAATATCCCAACAAGAATAGCGTTTGGTACCGTTTCAGATATCGATAGTAGAACTATATTAGGAAAAATGGGAGCAGAGACCTTGCTTGGGAAATGAGATATGCTCTATATGGATCCTTCGACCAAATCACCGATAAGAATACAGGCGCCATTTATCTCTACTGACGAAATAGAAAAAGTAGTTATGGCACTCAAAACAAAATATATGGGAGGACTTACCGAAGAAGATATTTACAATCAAGAGATTGTAGGCTTACTTGATAATAAACTTGAAGCTGGGCAACAACTGTTTGGAAGTAATAATGGTGATAATGATGATGAATTGGTAGAAAGAGCTATCCAAGTCATCTCACAAACAAGAAAAGCTTCAGCGACATTACTTCAGAGAAAACTTGGTGTAGGCTTTGCTCGTGCAGCAAGGATTATGGATATCTTGGAAGAAAAATGAATCATCGGACCTCAAGATGGTGCAAAACCCAGAGATATATTTATTTAAGTATTGATATAAACATTATCTGATATAAAAAAATATCCGGAATTTATCCGGATTTTTTTTTAGTCCTATTTTGGATACCTTATTTAGTGTTCCAATTTTTCCATCTTTTTGATCAAGAGCATTATGCTTTCTTTTGCCTCATCATTGAGCTGAGTTTTCTCTAAGGTCGATTTAGCTTTTTGACTGTAAGTAAGGATGCTTTCTTTTCCAAACGCTAGTGCTCCACTTTCTTCGAACATGGTTTGTAATATTTTTATTTCTTCAATATTGAGTGGTTTCCCCATATATGAGGTGAGAAGTTCTTGTTGTTGAGGAGTCCCTTTTTCGAAAATATAATTGGTAAAATAGGTTTGTTGTCCTTCTTGCATATCACTAAATGTTGATTTGGTTTTGTCTCCTCATACGATATCGAGATAATCATCTCTCATCTGAAATGCTAATCCCATAAAGCTACCTAGTTCTTTGATAAGTTCTTGTTGTTCTTTGGATGCATTAGCCAAAATGGCTCAGGTAAGCATAGGTCTGATAAAAGTATAGGAAGCAGTTTTATACATGTTTTTTTTATCAATCAGAGATAATGCGGCTGGTCCAGAAATCATCATATCGACGTCAATCATTTGTCAGAGAATAACTTCTTCAATCATGTTATGGACGTTTTTTCTTGCTTCCCAGAGTAAATTTTCTGGGAAATCATGTTGTTTATATCGAAGTTCATATACTCGAGAAAGGAGAAGATCTCAGAGAAGAATAGCTTGTCCATCAGCGATATGTTTAGCGTTTGATTTGTTAGCAAGCAGTGTCTGAATATATGCGTGTACGGTAAGGGCATTATGTCTCTTCTGTGCTTGATCGATCACATCATCATGAATGAGTGCCATAGAATGGAGGAGTTCAAATATAATACCAAAATTTAAAATTGCTTTTTCGTTGATACCACCAAATCAAGTATAGGTTACTCGAAGTCCATAGGGTCTGATTCTCTTTCCACCAGAAAAGATAAAAGTAGAAATATATGCAATAAAAGTATTTATTTTTTTATCATCGATGATTTTTTCTGCTTGTGCTATTTTGTCGTGTATATAGGTCTGCAATACACCGTCAAAAGTAGTTTTAAATGAAGATACATCCATATTGTAAAGATAGGCTAATAATTAAAAATTAATAATGAACACGCTATGAATTGTATATATAGACTATAGTATTCTATAATAGTATACAATAGGACAATTCTGTAAGGTATGTTCATTATTAATTACTCATTTTTTTTCATTATATAAAATAGTTTTTTATCCCTATAAGTCAATCACAAAAGAATATTTGACAAATAAAAGAAAATAGTTATAATATATATGTTTATTCTATAGAAATACTTATGGGAAAATTTACACAAGGAATCAATACTGCTGCTCTTAGGACAGGAAATACCATAGCAACTCCAGTCAGAATAGGAGGAGAACTTCTCAATGCAGTAGGAAATATTCCTAGACAATGAATAAGTGGATCAAAAAATATAGCTGAAGTAACCAAACAGACACGAGATGCATTGATACACAATTTTACCAATTTCTCTAAAGTAGAAGGCAAGTGGTATCAGAAAATGCTTAAAGTACCAGCAAATTTAGTATCTGCGGCAACACGAAGACCAGCGATGATAGCCGCAGGTGGCGTAGCAAGCGGATTGAATCAGTGAGTTCGACAGCCATTCAAAAAATTACTCTATACTCCAGGCAAGATGTTCAAAGGTATGCGAAATGCTACGAGAATATTCAGCAAAGAGAAAGGCTTTGATTTTACTACATACGACACTCATGAAACAGGAAAAGATACCTGGGTCAATAAGATAAAAGAAAATAGTTTTGGTTTCCTTGGAGTAAAAGGATGATCAGCAAAACCAACAGAAACGGTAAAAAAAGAAGAAAAACCTAAGGATGAAAAACAAGTAAAAGAACCTGTTAAAGAAACCAAACCAGAAGAAGTAAAGAAAGAAGCTAAACCGATAGAAGCAAAGAAAGTAGATGAAGGAAAGGAAAATCTTCCAAAAAAATCAGAAGAAGTAAAAAAAATATCTGAGGAAAAGAAAGAAAACAAAGAAGATAAAAAAGGAAAAAAGATAGAGAAAAAACCTGAAGCTGAATCACCATCCAAATCACCTGCTTCGAAACCCAGTGAAAAAGAAAAATCTACGGATGATATTAAAAAAAATGATAAAGATCCAGCAGAGAGAAAAGATAAAGAAGATAAAGAAAAGAGATTCCCTGAACGAAAAAATTTAGATCGAAGAGAAAAAGCGAAATATGAAAAAGAATATAAGGAAATGCTTAAGGACGATATGAGCGAAACATGAATAATCGAACGATGAAAAAAAGCAAAAAAATGAGAAACATTACCAGAGATTATTTCTACAGTAAAAAAAGAAAACCCTACATATGCAGGATATCTGGAAGACGAGATACTCAATAAAGTAGCATAAAAGAAAACTCCCGATTAAAAAATTGTCAAAAGTGACTGACAGAATAGTAAATGTCTCCACATTTCCATATTAATATATTAGTTCTTTATATAATTTAATATATTCATCTAATTTTTCTACCTTATCATCATCGGTTCTTTTGTTCCGATGAAGTTTTTTACATATTTTGCACTGGAAACATATTTTGAGTTGTCCATTCCTAATTTCATAGGCAATAGGATACATTTTTCATCTACACTCCGTATTCCTATCTCCAGGTATTGTATCATCTACATGCAAGGAAACAAAACAATAGGGACAATGATTTCTACAAGTTTTTGCTGCTTGAGTAACGTGTTTCCCACAATTGATACAAATAAATGATTCATTTATTTTCTTCATAAGACTCGTTTAAATGACTAAACGTTGAAA
>CALMEO010000042.1 GCA_937862935.1 uncultured bacterium
TTTTTTATTTTTTTTCTTGGCATATTCCTTACTAAAATCAATATCTTCCACATTGGGTTCATTATCGTTTATATAAGAAAATCTTTTACGTTCACTCCCATTGTCATCGTATTCGATATAATTGGTGCCGTCAAAAGTAATATATCCATGATCAAAAATCCGATAATCATTTTTTTTGAAAGGAAGTAATTCTCATGCCCTTTCATTATATACAAAAAAGTCACTCTCTTTATCTTTATGATACATTATTATCTTTTTTTCTTTTACTAATTTTTCAGCCTGTTCTCTAGTTTCAAACGTAAAATCTGATCGATAACAACGACCGATATTTTTTGTTTTGGGAATAAAAATATCATCAGCAATATATAAGGTGTCCTCGATTTGACCATTAGTGGTCTTTATGAGATCAGCTACATTAGTGAATGTGTACGATGTATTAGTAGATTCTACTACCTTATGTTCTTTCTCCTTTTTCTTCATACGACAATAACATAATTTATAAAACTCTTCTCAATTCGTCCAATGTAGTCATCCCTTGCATCATTTTTATGATACCATCTTCTTGAAGCGTTAAAAAACCATTTTCCCTCGCTTTTGCATACAGATCAATTCCTATTTTTCCATCTACGATCATTTTTTTCATATCGTCAGTTATTTCAAAAGTTTCAATAACTGCAAATCTTCATTTATATCCTGTTCCATTACATTCGTTACATCCTACGATTTCAGGGATTTTCCCATCAAATGACACAGCAAGCTTTGGATCAAGATCAGCTATCTTTTTGAGTGTGTCTTGTATCTCAGCTTGTTCTGCATAATTAGCATCTCTTTTCGTGCTACAATGAGGACAAATTTTTCTGACTAATCTCTGTGCTACGATCAGATTCAATGATGGTGCCAACATATATGATTTTACTCCCATACTTGTCAATCTAGGGATAGACTCTATAGCAGAATTTGTATGTAAAGTCGTAAATACTAAGTGTCCCGTCAATGCTGCATTGATAGCAATCTCTGCCGTTTCTTGTGATCTCATCTCTCCTATAAGGATAATATCCGGATCATGTCTCAGTATAGCTTTTAGTCCTATTTCATAAGTATATCATTTGTTATAATTTATCTGTGATTGTTGTATCCCTTTTACTTCATATTCGATTGGATCTTCAAGCGTGATGATTTTTCTTTTGCCATCATTGAGATAACTCAAAATAGTATAAAGTGTTGTTGTTTTTCACGAACCTGTTGGTCCGGTGAATATGGTTATTCATGTGTTTTTTTCTAGATTTCTTTTGAGTATTTCGTGGGTTCTTTCTGTGAATCCTATTTGTTCAAACGTACTGATACCTCTTGTCGAATCTAAAAATCTCAATACTGTACTTTCCGATTCCACTCCCGGCATAAAATTTATTCTCACATCAACTTTTCTTTCTTTTCCATATGTATCAATCGCTGTAAATGCAAACCTACCATCCTGAGGGAGATAGGTGATATTCATTTTGGTACCAGAGATAAATTTCATTTTTTGTAAATATTTCCTGAAATCATCATGGGTAAATGTAAGTAATTCTTGCAATACTCCATCGATTCTTATCCTTACAATTACTCCATCTTCTTGTGGTTGAAAATGAAGATCTGATGCTCACGTTTGGAATGCAAGCCTAATAAGTTCTAAAATAAAATCACCAGGCTCCATAGAATCTCTTATTTCAAAAATTTTATGAATCATTGCAATAGCTCATTTTCCTGCTGCTTCTTTCTGTTCAGTTTTTTCTTTTCTTTTTTGTTCAGCAATAATTTCCATATCATTATATCGACTCATTGCATATGTAAATCATTGGGGTGAAGTATAAAATACTTCATACGTATATCACTTATCTTCTAGATTTTTGAGCAGTGTCGTCAGTGCCCCAGGAAAATTATTTGTTGTCAGTACTTTGAGTGTGTTTTTATCTTTTGCAAAAATTAAGGTTTCCATTTTCTGACTCGTTTCTTGGGAAAGAATTTTGAGTTGGTCAAAATTGGGACTTATTCCTTGTAAGTCATCTATTTCTAAAATATTTTTACTTAGCGGTGTCGACATATTATTGATAGCATTCAAGGCTAAAGACTACTCCTTCAATCTGATATATTCAGAATAAGGTGCCACGTTATAAGTATACCCTCAAGCAATTTTTTTGCAAAGTTTTAGCTTATGATTCCAGGAACTTTACTTGACTTTTCTTTACTTTTTGATATGAAAGAAAAAACAAAAAAAATATTAGTATGAGTACAACGAAATTACGCGAATTAGGAGGGAATACAGCTAACGAGATAGCTTCTCCTGGCACATATCGTGCCTGTGTTATTATTGATTCCTGTGTTTATCACATTGGTGAAGATACTCCGGACCGTATGGTAGCTTGGGGATATTGTCAGGAATATAGTAACGAGATGCAACCCGTACAAATCTTTGATGACAAAGGGAATACCCACATCATCAAAGGACACCTCAAAATGGGGAAAGATAATTCTTTTCTGAATAATACAACTTTGTATTTCGATAAACTTATGAAGCAAACCTATATCAGCAAATCTGATATCTTGAGTTTGAAAAAAAAGTTTAAAACAATGAAAGATATTGGTATGACTGAATACAATAGTATTTTCAATAAAATTACCAATATCGGCAATAAAGCTACAGGTAAACAGACTCCTGAACTTTTACAAAGTGTTTATGCAGAGTTTAAAAAATTATTATAAGATATTTATATCTATGCGTCTCCGTTTCCGGAGCGCTTTTTTTA
>CALMEO010000043.1 GCA_937862935.1 uncultured bacterium
TTTCCTCGCTCTTGATTGTAATTCACTGCTCATCTTTCTTCTTCTATGTTTTCAAGTAATTTTTTTCGTTTTGGCTCTAGTTTCCCTTGGTTCTCTCTGCTTATGAGCGAATCTAATCTTTCTATCAAGGATCTCCATGTCCTGAGTTCATCTGATCTCATATTTTCTGTTGTTTTGTCTCGTGTTTCCATGATTTTTCGTGGTGTTGTCTCTGTGATTTTATCTGTTTTATTGTCTCTATTCAATTCTGTAAGAACACTTTCTGGAAAAAATGTTTTTTGTAATTTTTGTGCTGTTATATTCTTTTCTATATCTCTTTCTACGCGGGTCTTGATCAAAACTTCTTTACCATAATTTTTGAGAAGTTCATTGCTTATTTTATCTTTTATTGTTGTTTCAAGCTCTTCAATGTTTGATGCATCTTCCAATGTTGTAGCAAGATTGTCTTTTGAAATACGCTGTGCTTGCAAACTCAAGGTATTTAGAGTTGGTAATTGTACTCCAAGATTATTTTTTCCTCAATTACTTTTCCCTACCATGAAATTTTGTGTTATTCCGTCGAGATGGAGAAAATCATCTGATTGTAGCTGGGCGTTTTCATCAGTCAGATTATAATAAAATCCTATATCATTCCCTTTAATGTTTCCATTGATATAGAGTGTATCATTGTTTTGTATCTGAAATCCTTCTTGGGTGTTGATATCAAAATCATCAGCAAAATTGTCTTTGTTGAGGGTTGTTGTATCAAAGTATTTTACGAGTCCCGTAATACAGCTTCATAATACTCTTTGTTTTGTGATTTCTTGTATTCTATTTGGTAGTGTTTTTTTGATTTCATATAGAGCATTGATATATTCTTGATATACTTTTTGTCCTTTTTCGTCTCTTGCATCTTCCTGATCTTTGTCATATATCTCTTTGAAATCTTTGATAAGTGTTTTGTTTTGTTGTATGTTTTCTCTGATTTTGTCATCAGGGATGAATTTTGTGTAAAAAACAAATTCGTCATCAAAATTTTTAAATTCAGGTAGAGTAGGTAAAGAAATATTGTCAAATTTATCTGAGTTTTTGGTGAAATTATATAAATGTTTGTTTTCTTGTATGATACGGTCTGTATGCTCCGGAGTACTTGCTGTGCTAAATGATATGGTTTCTGGTATTTCTAAGTCTTTTTTGAGTTCTATATAATTTTTCATAAAGTCTTGGAGTTCTGGTTTATCTTTGTTTGCTTTGTTTTCTCCCAAAAGGTAAAATTTGAGAAAATCATCTGACTTGAGCTCAGTTCCTTGAGTTTTTTTGTTGACTGCGTCGATAACTATTTGAGGGATAGTAGCTTTTTGTTCTTGTAATTGTTCGTCAGTGATTTGATCTTTCTTGTTTAGATTATCGTAGGATTTTTGGGTTGCTTTTCGAGATTTAATTCGTTGTTCTTTATCAATGTTTTCTTTTACTATTTCATTGCTAGTATTTATTACTTCATTGCTAGTATTCACTACTTCATTGTTGTTATTTACTACTTCATTATATATCTCCTTCTTTTCTTCTCTTGTTTCTTGTGTTTTGATTGTTGTTCCTAAAAACATATCTATACTTTCTATAACTATTTTATTTGTATCTTCTCATGCTGTAGATATTCGCCTATTAAGATGATTAATATTGGTCTCTTCTATATATGCTACTATATTTTCTTCGGTAAATATCTCTTTCTCTTTGATGCTGCTAAAAATATCAAGAAATTTATTGTATTTTTCTTTATCGTTGGGTATTTTATCTTGTAAACTTTTTTCTAATGTATTAAGCTCTTTATCTCACCCTATTGGTGTGATACGTATTTCTTCTTTTTGTAATGGTCATCTTTCTGACATCTTATGGTATTAGGGTAAATAATTCATCGATATGAGGATTTATTTCTGTTTTATATTTGAAAAACAATGCTTTTGCCTCGATGACCATTTGTCTTATATTTTCCTTGGTTTTTACATCTTGGACAGATACTTTATTTAATATATCTATCATTTGTTGATTCGTTTTAGCTAATTCTTGTTGATTTTTAGCTAATTCTTGTTGATTTTTAGCTAATTCTTGTTGATTTTTAATTAATTCTTGTTGGTGTTTTTTAATTTCTGCATTGATTTGTTCTATATCTACTAATCGCGCTTTTAGTCGTGTATTATATTTTATTTCAGCTTTTTGCATTACAGAAAAAGTTTCATTAGTGATATCACTATCATGACTATCTCAAAAATCTGATTCTCGAAAAACAGCAGCTTCTAAAGTATAGATGATTGCTCCTATTCTTTGCTTAGGATCTTGAATCTTCATTATTGTCTCTCCAAATATTTGTATGACAATATCTCTTCGTTCTATGTCATTGCCAAATTGACTGATCATACCATTGAGATGAGCTGTCATATCGGGGTAGTATTTATCTACATTGTTGATTGCGTAGCTGAGTGCATTATTACCTCAGTCGAGGTTGTTTTCAGCTTGTTCGAAAATATATGTTTTACTCTCATCATTGTTCGTTTCTTCTATCTGATATTCTTTGACGTCATATTGCTCTAATGTTTCTTTGATGGCAGCTTTTACTTTGTCATTATTTTTACTAAATCCTGGCTGTAACAAAAACAAGAGCGTAGTGCCAGTAAGGAGTACTGACTTAAAAAATTTGGATATTCACTCTTTTTTTGCTGGATCTTGGAGTTTGTTTACCATATGATTGGATAAAGAATAAATCTTCCATTCTATATGAGGCAATTCCTATGAACCTATACCGTATATTTACTCTTTATATTATATATTTTATACTTTCTTTGTCAAATAAAAGATTTGCCTTGGCGTATTTTTTCTTCCCTTAGTTCTTAAATATCTTTACTGGTTTTACTCTTCTCTTTGACATTATATTTATAAAAATATTAAAAATCACTTGATTTATTAAAAAAACATGTGTAGTAATTTCATCATCGTTGGCGTAAGAATTGTGGAACTTTGCAATCACCATCATGATTGTTTCGACTATGGGGAGTCCCGCCTTGCGGGATAAATGTCTTGTCATATATTTGGCAGAGTAGTATAGTAGATTTTTTATTTCTCTACAGAAATTTTGAATAGAAAAATAATCCGCTATTCTGCGGACTATTTTTCTAGTTTACTGATTTTACACTATTTTTTCTTTTCCATAATTTTTTTTATCAAGAGTGGTTCTATTTCATCTTGGATATATCTATCGAGAGGTCTTGCTCCATATTGAGGTTCATAAATCTTCTCAATAATCTCTTTGATTTGTTTGTCAGAATATTTTGGTAATGCAATATCAGAGTTTACTTTTCGTGCATCTAAGAATGTACCAATCTTGTTTTTCATAATCTTAGCGAGAGTTTCTTTGCCCAGATGTTTGAACACAATCTTGTAATCTATTCTATTGAGCAATTCTGGAGTAAGGAAATTTTTCATCTCTTCGACAACCCTTTCTTTGACGATAGCAAATGCTTTATCATCGATATCTCATATCTCTCCTGTTGCGAATCCTATTCTGCTTTGTTTTTTTACAAATTCTTCGGATCCGATATTTGAGGTCATGATGATGATGGTGTTTTTGAAATCTATTATTCTTCCCTTAGCGTCTTTGAGATGTCCTTCATCCAAAATCTGTAATAATATATTTAATACGTCAGTGGATGCTTTTTCTATTTCATCAAATAATATCACAGAATATGGTTTTCTTCTAACTGCTTCGGTAAGTCCTCCACCTTCTTCATATCCTACATATCCTGCAGGAGAACCTATAAGCTTAGAAACAGAATATTTTTCCATAAATTCAGACATATCTATTCTAATCATTGCATCAGGATTGCCAAAATATTCTTTGGCGATGAGTTTTGCTAAGTATGTTTTACCTACACCACTTGGTCCAAGACAAAGGAATGAACCGATAGGTTTTGTGTACTTTATTACAGATAGTCTGCTTCTTGTTAGTGTTTTTACAATTGCTTCGACTGCTTCATCTTGTCCTATGATATTCTTTTTGAGCTCTTCACTTAGTCTTCTCAATTTTTCTATCTCTGATTCGTTGACAATATTTGTAGGTATTCCTGTCTTGTCAGCCAAGACATTACCAATATCATTTTTGTCAATCAATTGTCTGAGGTGTTTAGGAATATTTTTGTTTGTTCTGATTTTTTGCATTTCTACTTTTGCTTCTTCTTCTTTTGCTTTGAGTTCTGCAGCTCCAAAGTAGTCCTGTTTTTCGATAGCATCCTCTATTTTATTTTGTATTTTGATAAGTGTTTCTTCATATTTTTTATATTCTTTATCATTGTCTAGTTTTTGATTCATGCTAGATTTTCTTGCACAGGCTTCATCTAAAATATCAAGAGCTTTGTCTGGTAAAAATTTGTTCATCATAAATCTTTTGCTGAGATTGATTGCTACATCGAGTGCTTCGTCATCGATTTGTACTCCATGAAAATCTTCGTAGGTTTGTTTTAATCCCACGAGAATCTGTTTACTTGTTTCTATATCTGGTTCGTTGATGACTACTTCTTGGAATCTTCTTTTGAGTGCAGCATCTTTCTCGATATATTTTTGGTATTCATTGAAGGTAGTTGATCCGATAAGTTTTATCTTTCCTCTAGAAAGTAATGGTTTCAACATCTGTGCAGCATCACCATTTTCTTGTCCTCCTGCGCCGATAATAGTGTGGATTTCATCAATAAAGAGGATGATATTATTAGTAGGATCCATTGCTTCTTCAAGTATAGATTTCATTCTTGCTTCAAATTCTCCTCTGTATTTGGTCCCTGCTACCAATGTTCCCATATCGAGCAAAAATATTCTCTTGTTCTTGAGTTTTTCTGGTACATCTCCTTGGGTTATTTTTTGTGCTAATCCTTCTACGATGGCTGTTTTACCTACTCCTGCTTCTCAGATAAGAAGTGGATTGTTCTTGTTTTTTCTCAAAAGTGTGTAGATGATTTGATTGATTTCGTTTTGTCTTCCGATGATAGGATCGATCAATCCATCTTTTACTTCTTTGGTTAGATCAGTCCCGAAGTATTCTATTGTAAGCTTTTTTTCTTCTTTTTTGTTTTTGTCTCCGGTGATTATTGTATTTTCTTTTTCTACAATTTCACTTTCTACAGCATCTAATAACATATTAATGTTGTTCATTTTTTGCATTTTCTCGATTTCCATAAGTTTAATCTTGTTAATATCTAAATTGAACGTTACAAAGATTTTACTTAATATCTGTAAAAAAGCAAATAGTCACATCTGGATTATTAGTGGATTTTTGCTGAGTTTTTTGTAGTTCTCAACTATCTTTTTTATGTTTATTTTGTGGGTATGTAAGTGGTCAATAAATTGATTTGACAAATCATGAAATGATACAAAAAACAGTATGTCTAAGTCTAATTTCTTGGTATTTTCATTGATATGCTTTTTAAATTCTTGGGAAAGCTTTTTGCTAAGAGGGAGATTTTTTGTTTCTTTTCCGTTTCCTACGATGGCAGTGATATTATATTTATTTTGAAAATATATTTCAACGAGTTCCTCTGAAACGCCAAGCAATTTCCAAAAAATAGTACTGAGATCGTGATGTTTTAGAAACATAGAGATTCCTCGAAATAAGTTCTCTCCATGAATTGTTCTTTGCTTGTTTGTAAAAGCCAATTTATTTGCGTGAGTTATACATGAGCTAGAATTGTTTGTTAATAATGTCTGTATCTGTGAAAACATATCTTTCAACATTCGATATAAAATTTACCTTTCTCTACAATATTTTTTTGAGGGCTAAATTCAAGAACTGATTTTTGTAAAACAACTAAAAATGTCGTAGGATTCATTAGGAAAAATAGATAAAAATGCTTTGTTCTCAAGTTTTCTTGATTATTTTCTCCTTATACGTATTCTTGTTGTATATGTGGATATTTTCTATCTGTTTATTGTCCAATTGTCTGTTATTTGGGTATATACCTATTTATTTGTTCTCTTTTATCTATGTTGTGATTTCTAAGAACATTGTTTAGTCCTAGGATTACTCCTATGAATGTCGTTTGGTTACGCAAAAAAGTGCTTCTCCAAAATTTAGCATATCTTCAATGACTTCAGCCTCAAGCTGCTATTTTCCCTGTGCTCAAATCCAATGCTTATGGGCATGGTCTAAAACATGTTGTGCAGATGCTTGCAAAGACTGAAGTACCTTATATTGCTGTAGATAGTTATCCAGAATATGTTGTAGTCAAAAAACATTCTTCACTTCCTATTCTTCTTCTTGGAGAGACGTTGCTTGAAAATTATAAAAAATTTGATCATAAAAAAGTTACGTTTTGTGTATATAATCTTTGAACTATAAGACATTTATGAAGGCTTGGGAAAGTTACCAAAATCCATCTTTTTTTCAATACAGGAATGAATAGAGAAGGTATCCAAGAGGATGAATTGTCTGGATGTATGAAAGAGCTTCAAAGTCATCCAAATCTTGTTGTTGAATGAGTCTTGTCTCATTTTTTTGATGCCGATGCTTTGTCTGATAATACTCTTACGGATCAGATTCAATGTTTTAAACGTATGTATTATAAGGTCTTAGATTCATGATTTACCCCAAAACGAAGACATATCGGTAATAGTGCAGCAATGTTCAAAATTAATGATGATTTTTTCAATGCTTATAGACCATGAATAGCCCTGTATTGATATACTCCTTTGCGTCCTGAAGATCCTTTTTATAAACAAACCAATAACCTTTTTCCTGTACTTTCTATCACGTCTAGGGTGATGAGTTTACAAACTATTTGGCCTTGATCGTGAGTGAGTTACCATCATGAGTATAGACCAAGTGATAAAGAAATTGTTGCTACAGTACCTTTTGGTTATGCAGAGTGACTTTCCAGAAATGCTTCTGGTACACTCTTTATCAAACATCGTAAAACATTTTTCCGTCAGGTAGGAAGTATCTGTATGAATCTTTCTACGTATGTGGTTGATAGTTCTGTGCATATTGGTGATGAGGTGGAAATTATTTCTGATAATCCCCGTGCAAAGAATTCATTACCTACTCTTGCTGAACAAAGCGGCACTATTGTGTATGAGACGTTAGTAAAGCTTGATAGAGGAATCAGAAGGGAAATACTATAAACAATAAGGAATTTCAAATGACGAATTTTTTGAAATCTTCTTTTAAAACCTTTAATTACTATAGATGAATCAATATAAGGAATCTGTAAAAAAAGTAATCAATGATAAGCCGAAACAGGATAAACTTATAAATACATTACTTTCTACTATAGATGAATGATGATATACATGAGTAGTTGTTTTTTGTTGAAATTTTTTGCTATGAATCAATAATAGGGGTGAGTGCGTGCCCTGTGTCCCTGAATCATTTATCAAAGATTGAAAAGTTATAGATCAGGATAGTTTCGATTTGTGCCAACACATGAGTAATAAAAATTTTGATACGAAATTTTCTTTATTTTCTTTACAAATTTGATTAGCTCTATTCTCTCAGATATCTATTGAAAAGCAGTTATTATTGTCTGATGATGATAAATATGTAAAAAATGAAGTAGCCATTGATTATCTTAAACAAGGATATAGTGCAATTCCTTATCCTTATAGATATGAACTGGAAAAATGTTTGGGAGGAGAAGAAAAAGTTAAAATACATCTAAGTAATATAACATCTATTTTATATGATAGACAATGAGGTAAAGGAAAATATAATGATTATTTAGTGAGTGAGAGATTTTTGGTCCGTAGATTCGAAAAAAGAAAACAAACTATATCTTTTCCCTCATATAAACAATATTATAATGATTTATGAAAAGGATTTACTTCTTGTTCATTAGAACTTTTTCACTTACTTACTTTGATTAGAGAGCAAAAAATAAACATATTTGAAAGTTGTAAAAGTACAGATAAGATATTATTACTTATGTTTATACCTGATGCCTGTGTTTCAAGTGCAATGCAATCATGATTGGCAGTTTCAAGAATAAGTAATGACTTTGATGTTGTAAATGTAACTCAAACAACTAGTATAGAAGATTGAGTTATAATGATTACTAAAATAACTAAAGATTGAGCAGTTAGAATATAATAATTTACTTTTTGTCTTATAGTAATATGTCTTTTTTATATGCGTTGATAAGTGTAATTATTGTTAGTATCGTTGCGTTGATAGGTATCGTTACCTTGTGATTTCGTCTGTCCTTGTTTAAAAAAATAGTATTGTGGATGGTTAGTTTCTCTGCCGGTGCTTTGCTTGGTGATGTTTTTTTTCATCTCTTACCAGAGATAGTAGAGGAGTCATGATGGACACTTTTCCTCTCATTATGAATCCTTGGGTGAATTCTTTTTGGTTTGATTACCGAGAAAGTTATTCGTCGAAATCACTGTCATATGCCGATTACCAAACACCATACGCACCCTGTTGCTTTCATGAATTTGATCTGAGATATGGTCCATAATTTAATAGATTGATTAATTATTGGTGCTAGTTATCTTGTCAGTATCCCTGTAGGAATTGCAACTACTCTTGCTGTGGTTTTGCATGAAATTCCTCAAGAAATTTGAGATTTTGGTGTGCTTGTCCATGGGTGATTTAGTAGAAAGAAAGCACTATTGCTCAATTTTTTGACCGCATTGACGGCGGTTGTTGGTGTGATTATTGCTTTTCTGCTCTATCGCTATACCACTAATATGACACATATATTGATTCCTTTTGCAGCAGGGACATTTATTTATATTGCTGGTTCTGACCTTATTCCTGAACTTCATAAAGAAAATACATTGGCACATAGTATTCCTCAGATATTTTTTTTCCTTTTAGGGATTTGAATTATGTCGACGCTCTTGTTGCTTGAATAATAAAAGGTGAAAGGGAGAAGGTGAAAATATACACTATCGAACCTATGAAATGAGTTTTAGATGAAGTATATTCTAGACTAAAACTCTGGGTACATTATTACAATTGTAAAAGAAAACATATATCATCATCAATGGACTCATGCAGATCCAAAAATATCGTCTATGTACGTATAAACGTGTATCTTTGATTTTGTAACAGAATATTTTCTCAAAATTTCTAACTATATTTTCTTCAATACATAGATAATCCTTTGAATGTCTCCTTCAAAAAGGGTATATGTATGTTTTTTTTGTACGACAAAACGATATCTTTTACCAAAATGAATGATATCCTGAGCTTCTTCCGGTGTATATTGTTTGTATAGAATGAGACGTCCTCATTTTTTTACCAGATGATGAACTTGAGGGAGTAGTTTATCTATATAACTTACCGCTCTTGCAGTAACATAATCAAATTCTGTAATTATATCTATTATACCTTTTTCTTTAAAATCTTCGGCTCTTGTTCGTATTCCCTTTGCATTTGTTATTTTGAGTTTAGTGATCATTTCGTTGACAGCATCTATTTTCTTTCTTGTGGAATCAATACCTATGCATTGAATATCCGGATTACTTATTGCTATCGGTAGTAGAGGAAATCCTCCTCCTGTTCCTATGTCACATAGGGTCAATCCTGGTTTTAGCGTTAGTACCTTATTGATTTCTAGTGAGTCCTGGATATGTTTGATCCAAATACCCTCTACATCTCTGATAGCGGAGAGATTGGTGTGCGAATTTATAGACATAAACTCATTTATTAGGTTTTTCCATCTCATTTCCATTGATGATATGCTTTATAACTAAAATTTTTGTCCTTTCCCATTCCCTTGCTTTCTTTCCGAAAATCATTATAATAGGTCACTGTGTTTGTTTTTTTTACCTCATATGCTTGCTTATGGTTATAAGAAATCTGAAGCAAAAGAAAATACTAAATCTAAGAGTTTTTGCTTGGTTTATCATTGTTTGTATAGGGATATATTTTTTGATTAGTTTTGTTGACTCAATCAGTAAAAGATTTAATCAATCTCCTATGGAAGGGATGTATACTTTATGAGCATCTCTTACTTTTTCTGGTAAGATTGTAGTTGACAATAATTTTCCAAATTATACCCATTCGCTCACTACAAAAGAATGAGAAAAAATCGGTTTAAAGAGTTCTACCATCAATCTTAATACCTATGTTGGTCAAAAAATAGAACTTGTCGGGAGAGTCAAAAAATATTTTAAAATAACTCCTATTCTAGAATTGGATACCCTTAAGCTTCCAGATCAATGACTTATTATCTCTAATAATAGATATCTCTTTGTCAAAGAGCTTATGTATCTTGATTTTTCTTCTCAGTCACAATTGAGTGCTTCCAAGTCTTGAAATGATGTCCAGATACTTTTTAATAAAAAACCTATCGTCACTATCGAACGTTTTGTTTGTAGTAAAATTCTTAAGACTCGTGATTGTAGTTATTTGGTTAGTGATTATATCCAGACAAATAAAGATAATTTTGAATCTTATCGAAAATATACATTTTATAAACATGGAACATGATTTTGGACTACGTTTGATGCTAATCTTTTTGGTTTTTTGTTTAAAGACATCTCTGATGATACTGTTTTGGATATCTCTACTATGTTTAGAATTGTTAATAAAGATTTTGTGGTAGAAAATAAATTAGATCTTATTAAGTCCAATTGTAAAAATGATTTTTCTCAACTTCGTACTATACATTCAGAATGAACTATCACCTATAAGGATCCATACACTATTATCCTTGGACTTCAATGATTAGATAAAAAAAATACCCCTACTACCTGTAAGATTACTTTTGATGTTCGAAATGATCGAGAAGTTACTGATGTACAATTTAACTAAGTTATAATACATAATTGAAAATTAAAAATGAATAATGGAGATGATTGCCTTGTTATGATCTATTGTAGGTACAATAGATTATAGTAGTACATATCATACATTATTCATTTTTTTTGTTATTCTTTCCTTATTATTTAACGTCTAGTATCCTTATTTCTTTCTTTTCGTTATTGAGTCTCATTTTTACTATATCACCTGATTTCTTTCATTTAATTGCTAGTCCCATCGGGGATTCAAGAGATATTTTAATAGAATCTTTAACTGTTTTGAAATTTTTATCAAATTCCATTGTAGTTTCTCATGTACCTACGACGGTTATACTATAGATGTCATCATCATCCATTTGTACCGTTACTTTTGATCCATAATCTACTATTTTTTCTGATTTATTTTTTTTCTCTTTTGTACCTCATGATGCCTCTTCTTTTATGATTTCTACATCGTCGATCAATGTTTCTATTTCACCAATTCTTGAATTGATAAAGTCTTTATCTTCAAGTGCAGACTTATATTCAAAATTTTCTGAGAGATCTCCCATAGCTTTAGCTTCGCCTAATCTTTCTAATACACTAGGAAGTTTGATTTTTTTGAGTTCATTGAGCTCTTGGACTAGTTGATCATATCCTTCTTTGGTAAGGTAATTTTTTTTCATCTGTTTTAGTGTAAAGTATAAAGTAAAAATTATTTTTATTTAACTTTTTCTTGATTGGACAAAAACTCTTTGAAGTGTTTGAATGCATGATTGACTATGTCTTCTATATATTTGAATGCTACCTTGTTGGTGTATAAAAATGTTTTTCCATCGTAGGTAAAATTGAATGATCATTCATATTTTTTTTGCTTATTCTCTGTTATTTTATATTCTATTCTTACTTCTGCTTCATCTTTGTTCGTATAAATTTTCTTGAGATAAGAATCCATTTTTACATCAAGATTTTTTTGTACGATTTCTTTTACGAGTTCTTGTTTGTCTGCTGGTACATCAGTAAATTGGTATGAAACTACTGGTTTTTTCTCCATGATATACAATATACAAGATAAAAGCCTATTTTTTGAAGCTCAAAGCTTCTGTTCTCTACATATATATCGAATCACTTGAATATTTCAATTCTATTTTCCTGCTTACTCCCAATGATTTCTTTGGAAAATTTTATTTCTCTCTATTATAGGATAAGTATATATTAGTTAGTATATCGTTGATATTTTTATTATCTCTTGTTTCAATTATCACAGTTTATTGATAAAATCTTTTTTTATATTCATATTCTTTTGTCCTTCTTTGATCATAGCGTAGCTTTTTCTTATCAGTTCTCTGATATCCTGGTAATAAATAAGAGCCAATACTTCATTGAGACTACATCGTTTGTGGATTCCAATATATCATTCTGCATGGATTATTTTTACGAAATCAGGATTTCCTGTATATTCTACCAAAAAATAGGTAACATCTTTATCCATCTGTCCTTTATGATTTTCTGTATTTCTTAATTGTGTCGTGCCTAATTGTTGTTTTAGTCTCATTTGATTGATAGGAATACCTGTTTCTTCACTTACTTCTCTGAGTGCTGTTTTTTGAATATTTTCATTGCCTTGAATTTTTCCTTTGGGAGCTACTCGTTCTATTTTTCCACTTAATGCATGTCTTTTTATAAGGAGATATCTTGGTTCTCCGTCTGAAGCGATAAAATAAACAATTCATCAAGCACTTTGAATAATCGGTGACATATTATAATTATTGAAATAACTAAAAAATTAATTGAAAGATTGCACTATTGAGAGATAGAAAGATATTTATTTTGTGGGATTGATTCGATTGATAATTTTTCCCATAAATCTTGCAACTGGATTTTTATCTTGTGAACTATTTTTTATAGTGGTTTCTATATTTGTATATGCCTGTGCTATTCCTTCTTCAGCTTCTGGACGATCTAGTTGTTTGATAGCTTCTTTGTTGTTTGTGGAGAAATTTGTATCGTCTTTTTGTTTTTCGTTTCATTTCGTCATTTTTTCCTCCGTCTGATCATATGCCTTTTCTATATCTATAGTGCTTATCTCTTTTTCTTCTTTTTCTAGAGAAATGGGCTTAGCAGGAATATATTCTTTTCTTTTTTCAGATCATTCTGCTCCAGCAGGTACATCTATTTTTTTTTCTATGCTATCTACCATGCGTAGAGATTATATATCTAAAGATTGCAGTATTTTTTGAAATATTGCTAAGTTTTTCTTGTAATTTACTCTTGTGGGTCCTATAATACACAACATACAATCATAATCTTCTATGGTGATCTTGGTATATAGACAAGAAATTAATATTTTTTTGTCTTCTATGAAGGTATAATATATCTGATTTTTTTTGAGGATTTTGCTGTCGATAAATTTTACGATTCTTTTTTCTTCAATGAAACGGATGATGCTTCTTGTAGTATGGTATTCGTCTAGCATATCGTCTCTGAGGAGATTATTGATCCCTAGATAATAGTATTCATCGTTTCTTAGAAATCCTACAACGACACCATCGGCCAAAGCGCCTATACTTTCTACTAATTCTTTTAATCCACTTCTAACTTTGATCACGTCTTCTTGTTTTTCTTCTTCTTGAGCAACGAGGTAGTTTTCTATATAGGTAGTTAATCCTTGAACAGTAGGAATTCTTCATGAACTATTGTAGGGTTGATATACCATCCCTGCTTTTTCGAGAATGTTTAGATATTTTCTTAATGTGGAAGGAGCATATACAGAATCACCTAATGAATGCAAAAATTTTGAACCAACAGGCTCTCCTTTGTTGATATAATTATCAATAACTACATCGAGTAAAGCTAGGAGTTTTTGATCAAAATCTACCATTACTGAAATTGCTTTGTCTATGCTATAAAATTCTTTTTTTTATTCTCCATGAGAGTATATGATTTCCTTATAGATTTTCAAGGAATTTTCTACTAATTGACTTTGTCTATAAGAAAAGCCTGTTTTATTTATGATTATTTTGAATCTAATACTGTTTATATATATGATTCATTCTTATCTTTTTATTGACTAAAATAAAAAAACCACTTGTGTGGCTTAATTATTTTGTATTTTAGCTTATTCATATTTCTTTTTTAATGTATAGTTGTACTATCTTCTGTTGTATTTACATTTCCTGTACTTTGTAACTGTTTTTGCCAGAGGATTCTATTGATTGACATTCTTGTAGGGGAGGCATTACAAAATTCGTCTGCAGTTAATATGAGAAATCACTTGATTCCTTGCATAATGTAGCTCAGATTAAAATCGTTTTCCCGTATTTTTTGATGAATTTTATGATCTCCTATTTTTTTGAGTCCCTTTGTCGAAATATAATATAAAACATCATGATTACCCATTTCTATATCTGGGTTTTTTTGATATTCTAGTTCGTGAATTTGGTTGGTGTTTTGATGATCTAGACATATGAGATATTCTTTTAGTGCGTCTATATTCTGAAGAATATTTTTGATTTTATAATAGTGTAAATATTTCAAAAAATCTTTTACCTCTTGCTTGAGATATCCTGCAATATCCAATGTTTCTATTTCATCGACAATATTATTACTAATAATGTCTTTTTTGCTATCTGCCATACGACTATTGCTATCAAAAGGAATAAAAAATAATTATTTGATGATATGAAGTTTTATCGAATGTTTTGCTTTTAGATAGTTTAGTAGATGGATGTCGTGAGTAATTAAGAATATGGTGTTTCATTCCTTATTTGCTTGGATAAGAATATCTGCAACGATTTGTGTATTTTCTCGATCAAGGTTTCCTGTAGGTTCATCAGCGATGATAACTTCTGGATCATGAATGAGTGCTCTGGCTAATGCTACTCTCTGTTTTTCTCCAGAACTTAGTAATTTTACTGGTGTGTCTAAAAGGTGTTTGATGTGTATTTTTTGAAGTACTTGTTTGAGTTTTGATTCTATAATCGTTTCACCGATCTCGTATAAATGCAATGGATACACTATATTTTCTCTTACATTTAGATCTTCTAGAAGTTGGTAATCTTGGAAGATAATCCCTGATCTTTTTCTTAATATTTGAATGTCGTCTTTTGTAAATGTAGAGATATCTTGGTTATTATAAAAGATAGTTTTTTCTGGAGGAACAAGTTTCCCTGTAATAAACTTTACCAATGTCGTTTTACCTGCTCCTGATTTTCCTGTGAGTACAAAAAAATCACTTGCGTTCAATGTCAAACTTAATTTTTCAAAAAGTGGCATTGGATTGTCTCGATATCATCGACTGAGATTCTTTATTTCTATCAAGGGCATATTTTTTTCCATGATGTTTGTTTATATAAAAGCTTTTATTTTGCCTTTTGATTATACTCTCAAAAAGTATTTTTTGCAAAAAAAAACAGTCTGATTTTTGTCTTCAGATTGACAAAATCTATAAAATAGACCAAAATTGCTAACAATGCATCAATTACTTGTTTTTTTTGTCATTACTTTAGCCTAACATTATCAAAAAATGGTTGAAACTTCGGTAGATTTTCTTATCTTGTCTTGGTGATTTGTTTTTGATGATTATTTTACTCTCTTAGTTTATTCGTATGATAGAATTGAAACATGCCTTGTGAGAATTGGAAAAGGTCTCTGATATTGCTCAACTTGATAATTTCTTTCAAATATATCTTGGTAAAAAATGATTGCTCAATGAAGAATTTAAACTGCTTGTTTCTCTCGATCCTGAAGAAAAAAAAGATAAAGGAGCATTGCTTTCTGATATAAAAACACAATTGACTTCAGCATATGAACAAAAACAACAGCAGTTTGTAGTAAAACAAATCAATGAACAACTTGAAAAAGATCTTGTGGATATCAGTTTGGATGTACCTGTCGAAGGTGGTTCCTATTCACTTCTTGCTGAAGTCAGGAGAGATGTCGAGGAAATATTCAAATCTTTATGATTCGTTATTGAATATGGAACAGAAATGGTAACTAAATTTGAAAATTTTGAATCCGTAAACATTCCACTTTCTCATCCTGCTACAGAAATGCATGATACTATTTATCTTAATGAAAAAGATTCTCGCTGAGAAAACTTTGTTTTGAGAACACATACTTCTTCTATGCAAAACTTCTTGATTAGAAAATATGGGGTACCCCTCAAAATGCTTGTCCCTGGAAGAACCTATAGGTTTGAAAATATGGATGCTACGCATGATGTAATGTTTTATCAAGTAGAAGGGATGTATATAGCTAAAAACATTAGTATAGCTCATTTCAAAGATATCATAGATAAAGTCCTTGATGCAGTTTTAAAAAAGAAGGTAGAAACTAGGATGAGACCTTGATATTTTCCTTTTGTGGAGCCATGATTTGAAATCGATGCAAGATATGAATATCTTAATCCAAAAACTGGTAAAAAAGAAATGTCAAAGTGGTTGGAAATATTGCCTGGTGGTATGATTCATCCTGAGGTTCTTAGGTTGGCTGGCGTCAATCCTGATGAATGATGGTCTGGATTTGCTTTTGGTTTGGGTATGAGTAGATTGGCTGCCATCAAATATGGAATCAAAGATATCAGGTATTTTACCAATGGTGACTTGAGATTTGCTAAATCATTTACATAACAACGATAATGAACTATATGAAAAAATTCCTAGTGATAGGGATTTTTTTTATAGAATTGAATTGGAAATTACCTTGAAACCTACCCATAAATACATATATTATTTAAAATGTAAACATAAATAGAAACAAATAAAGATTAAATTTATGGACAAACAAGAGATTGTACATCAAGAACGAGTTCTTCTTAGAATAAAAAAAGAGCTTGAACCCCTCAAAAAAGAGGAAACTGAAGCCCGGAGATTGTGGACTTTGGGGTATAAGAAAAATCTTTCTGCGGTGAGGGAGTTGAATGAACGTCGGAAAAAGAATCTCACGACCGATATTCTCAAAGGAGGCATAGTCAATAAAACTGTCCAAACTCTTTGGGAAATTCTTGATGGTTGGGATGAAAAATCAGAAGAACTTACTCGGCGAAGAGATGCTGCTCGCAGTGCTATGGAATCAAAAAAAGAAGAGATTATCAAGGAAGAACAGCTTTTATCTGAACTACTTTATGAGTATCAACTTCAACTTGAACAGGGAGATGCTATGATAGCTAAAGTATTCCTTCTCAATGATGGAGTTGTCTCTGCTTTGGAAAACATGGACAAGTACTTGTCGACCGAAGTGTTTCCTCAGCTGCATGCAAAGGGCACACAAAAGACCATTGAAAATAGTCTGATGACTAAGCGTGTCGTTATCATGACCAATAGTATCACCTTTATGGATATTTCCAAGGTTGAAGAAGCAAAAGGGTATATCGATGCATTTTTTGCACGGATCAATCCTGACAGAACTATTCAACCAGAGGATGACACCGTTGCAATGCTGTCTGAACTACTCAAAGAACTTTTGGTCGTAAAGATCAAGGTCAAGGCAGGTCCAAATCTTTCAAAATTCTTAGCCTTGGAATTGAGTGAAGAAAAATTTCCTGAGCTCAAGAAAGCACAAAGATTATTGGCAAGTGCTACCAATTATGTTCGTTCGGGTCAATATGTCCGATTGTTTACCAGGGTGAGCAAAGATGATGCTTGGCAGCCAGTCAGACAATCGTAAATTATTTATTATTATGCTTCCCGTATGTGGGAGGCTTTTTTTATATTTAAAAAAACTTTCTCAAAAGAGTCGGATGCCTATCTTGTTTTTACTTATTTTTTCGTTTTTCTCTCATTTTTTTTGCAATCAGGTTTCTTTCTCGATGGATGTTCATGAATTTTTTAAATTCTTCTATCAGTGTTTTGTGGTGTTTATCTTTTACTAGAATTCAGCAATCTTTATCAACAAGCTCGGCTGTTGCTCATTGATTGTAGCCAAATACTGGGACACCAAGTAATAATGCTTCTACTGTTCCGATTCCATAACTTTCTTTGGTTAAATTGATGAGCCCTTTTGCCTGTTTAATGATGTTTATTTTTTCATTTACATCAGTTATTCGTCCGATAAATATAATCGTTGGTCCTGCAATAGATTTGAGATATACTTCATCGGGACCACTTCCCATAATAATTAATGGAACCTTCAATTCATTACATAATTTGATTATTTTATCTGATTCTCTCACGAAATTTACTAGTCTTCCTACGTATACATAATATTCATTTGGTGTTTCTTCGACTGCTGGTAAAAAGAATTTGTTGGGTATACGTGGATATTTTATCTGAATATTTTTTATTCCATACAGTTTTTCCGCTATTGTAGCTGTGTATTTGCTGTTTGCATATACTTTATCAAATTTGGTATATTTTAGATCTCGTTTTCTTAGTTTGGGGACTATTCGATTAAAGAGCTTTCCTTTGATTCCTTTGAGTTTTGCTTTGTATTCATCATAGTGCGTCCAAATGTACTGCATGGGTGAATGTAGATAGAGCATCATCGGAACCCCTGAAATCGGGGTGATGTTTTTTGCTATGGCAAAAGATGAAATGATGATATATTCAGGTTTCATTTTTTTTATTTTATGAGAGAGTAGTTGCATAAGTATTGGGTAAAAAAACATAAGGTTACGATAGTCAAAAAGCCAAGAAAGTAGTGGAATCTTATGAGTACTACACCGAAGAAAAAGAGTGTTTGCCCATGTAGGCAAAGCGGTGATTACCTTGTATGTGTATTTTTGTGTTGTAATTTCTTTGCTATCAGAAAACAGTGTGAATATATTCGCTTGGTCTATATTTTTTTGTTCATCAATGAGATCCTGGAGTACGGAAAGTGCTCATCATGGACTTATTCGACAATGTACGAAAGCAATCTTCATAAAAATGATTAAATGTATAAATGACTAAATAATAAAACAATTATTAAACAAGCGTTTTATTGCTCTATCGTTTTATCGTTTTTGCGTTCATATTGCAAGGAAAATATTTTGTCATGAGAACTACTTGAAAAAAACTCTAAAAACTATATCAATCATTCGTTTTATTATCGCATTTTATGGTAATATCCTTCCAAAGAGTTATTTTATGTTTTTTTGTATGTAGTATGGATAGAGAAGAAAGAATATTTATAAAAAGAAATATCATTAAACTTATTATCTGACTTATATTGTTAGGATTTTCATTTTCCTATATTCAAAATCATCCTGCAGAAAAGGCATCTATTTTTTCAGGTTTTCAAGTACTTTGGCAAAGAGCAGTGGTGTATGTACACAAACTCACTAATACCAACTCTGAAGCTTTTCAAAAAAAATATGATTATGAAAAAACATATACTGAACTGATCAATATGGCTACTAATAAAGAATGTGTAGATCCGGCTGTACTTACAGAAATCAATGAAACCTATCTTCAACTCAAAAAAGAAGGGATCAAGACATTAGATGAGAATCTGCCTGGATATATTCGTAAGGCAAATGAATATAAAAATATGATTGATAATTGCAGTAAATAATTTTTTTAATGTATATATAAAAAAAACTCTATCTTTATCGTAGAGTTTTTTTGTTTTATCTTATAAACTTAATGATTATTCTATATTATACTTTATTTTGAATTTTCCATATAAAAAAATCCCACAAATCTGTGGGATTTTCTATTAATGCATATAAATTATCCTAGAAATGGAATTTTGATGTCTCGAAAATGAACGAGATCTTTGAGAAGGATATAGATTCAAAGTGCCATGAGTGCTATAAAGAATACAAGGTTAATATATCATTCTACATTAAAATATTTTTCTGGTTTGAGTTTACCGATTCATTGAATCAATACTCCCAATAATCTTCCTCCATCCAATGCTGGGATAGGAAGTACGTTAAATATTGCTAGAGCCAATGAGATTATTCCTGCGAATCCGAGATAGAGTTTTAATCCTCCTACATTGAGTAATGTTTCTCCAAATTTGATTGCTCCTGCGGGTCAGGTAAGTTTGTTGATCGATGTTTTTATCCTGTCTTTATTGAAGGAGATTAAATCGCTTCCTAATGTCCCTAAGGCTGAAAAAGTAAGTACTGTTTGTGCTTTTATCTCTTTTAAACTTATTCACATTGCAGTGAAAAGAGGAAATTTAATAGGTTTTAGATTGAGCGTCCCTGCATAAAATGTTAGTCAAAGAATACAATTATCAACAGGACAATGTGTCTCAGTTATAATCTTTTTTTCATCTCTTGAGAAGAGTACTGTTATATCTTTACCTATATTTGTTTTGAGTACACTTCCAATATTCCAAACATCTACTGGTTCGTTGTTTATCGAAATAATTGTATCTCATGAAACTAATCCCATTTTTTGTCCTAGAAGTTCTTCTGATACCTTTTCTATTTTTGCTGGTGTAGATACTAAATCACCACTGATAAATCACTGTGTTTTTAGAAAATTTACTGTCGGCATAAGATAACTATTTTCATGTGAAGACAATGCGTTTTCTGGAAGTATAGAAATGGGTTGTGTTCCCGTGGTAAAGATAACAGTGAAGAGTGCCCATGCCAGCAAGAGATTCATCCCTACTCCAGCAATCAGAATCAGTATTTTTTTTCCTATAGTCGCTGTAATGAAGCTATCTTTAGCATTAAAGTCAGCTTCGTCTTTGGGATCTTCTCCTTTGAGTCTTACAAATCATCCTAAAGGTAACAGATTGAGTGTGTATTCTGTTCATGATCTATCTGTTCGTAGTTTACAGACTTTTGGTGGTATACCGATACCAAATTCTAATACTTTTACCCCACTTTTTTTTGCACTAATAAAGTGCCCTAATTCGTGAATGAGTACTAAACTCATAAACATTACAATTCCCAAAACTACTCCCATTTTCTTGTATTACCAATTAAAAATTACGAATTTGCCTGCAATGTGCAGGCTATACAATATATATGATTATTACTGTTTTTCGTTGATTACTATTTAAGAAATTGTATAACCAATGCAATACTAATTAGTTAAAAGCTCAAAGATGAAAGATGAAAGATGAAAGATAAAAGATAAAAGATGAAAGATGAAAGATAAAAGATGAAAGATAAAAGATAAAAGCTCGAAATTATAATAACATCTATGATTCTTATTGTATATTGTTTTACTTATGTATAATTGTAATGAAAATTTATGATTCTCATACTCATATAAATTCTGACCCTTTATTTCAGGATTGGCAATGATATCTCCAAATATTTATCGATACTTGATGAATTGGACTCGTGAATTCTTGAGCTAGTGAGGAGTATAATCTGAGAGGGATTGAAATAACTAAATCTGTTCAAAAACTCAAGACACATGATGTATGATACAAGAATGTAATAGTTAAGTCGACCATAGGATATCATCCTGATTGTTGTAATAACGGCCAGATTACTGAGGAGAATCTTCAGCAAAAAATGATTGAACTAGAAAAACTTTATGACATGAATAAAGAGTATATCGTGGCTATAGGGGAGTGTGGAATAGATACTTATTATCCAGGAACTGATAGTTCTTTACCTTTACAAAAAAAGCTCTTTATCTTGCAGTGTGATTTGGCAAAAAAGCTTCATCTTCCTTTGATGCTTCATATAAGAAAAGATTTTGAGACAGCTTTTGAAATCTTACAAAATTATACTGATTTAATTATCTATGTTCATTGTCGAGGATTTGGACCAGAAGAAGTTAAAATGTTGCAGGTTGCGAGTTCCAAGTTGTGACGAAGATTATTTATTGGGTTTTGTGGGAATGTAACCTATAAAAATGCTCAATTATTGAGGGATTCTTTGGCTATACTTCCTTTGGATCACTTACTCTTGGAAACTGATGCACCATGGTTAAGTCCACAAGTGGTACGTTGAACTACAAATACTCCGGCAAATGTGAAACATATCTATGAATTTGTAGCGGATTTTTTGTCTATAGAAAAAAATGTCCTTGCTGATCAGATAGAAAAGAACTTTAGACATCTCTATAGTATATAATCTATTAGATTTTGATGTTATATTGATCAAATGTTTTTTTTATTTTTTCAATATCAGTAGGTCCTATTCAATGGAATTTCATAAAACTAGAAGCCCAATTGTCGTTTTCTATGCAATATTTTGCAAAGTCTCACAATGTATACTCTTTGCTTTTATGACCAAATGGTGTCAAACAATAGTTTATCCCATGAACTACTGCTGGTCTAAATAATGATTGTATAGATAAAGAAGATATGTCCTCATGAGTAAGTAATTCTTGTATTTCTCATTTTATACGAACGATATTTTTTTCTAAAGTACTTTTCCCTTTTCTAAGTCCAATATATTCATTGTTTAATTTTTTGAAATCATCTTCTTTTTTAAGCCTAGAAAGATCTTGAATGATTTTATCAACTGCTTCAACAGGAGAAAGATTATTTAATTCTTTCCTTTCATATACCGTTCAAACGAGATATTCTATTTGTCTTCTGATTTTATTAATAATTTCGTCTCTCATTTCATACGTTCTCTCATTTATTTTGGATACTTCATTTTGTTTTTCTGTGAGTTTTTCTTTTTTCATAATATCTCTTTACATTATAAATACCTATACTCCGACTCTAAAATATATTTCCTTATCGACTAATTCTCTCTTGGTTCCCCACTTGAGTGCAGAAATCTGTTTCATAATTTCTACTTTTTCTGGAATATTCAAGATAGGGTCACTATAGGGTACTCTTGTGTTGAAACTGAATGGTCTTGTTGGCTGGTTGTTGACTACTATCTTGGCTGCAGCTCTAAATGTATCTCCATTTACCATATCTATTGCTGAAAACTCCGGTCCCATTTCTTTTTCTAAAAATTCTGCATCAGGAGCACCAACTTTGTGAAAGAAAAAATTACCTACGTTACCAAAAATTGTTTTGGAGAGGTCAAGAGATCATCATAATCCTTCTTGCTTGAGTTGATCAATATATTGGTGAGCAATTACGAGCCCTAATTTATATTTTCTTGCTTCAGACAAGATGCTTTCAATAGATTTAGAAACGTAATTTTGGAATTCATCGATATAGAGAAAAAATGGTGTTCTGTCTTTTGGTTCTAACTTTGCTCTTTTGAGTGCTGAAAGTTTTATCTGCATAGTTATCATTCTTCCTACGAGTTTACTATTTTCTTCTCCCGTAAGTCCTTTGGAAAGATTTACAAGAATTACTTTTCCTTGATTCATAGCATCAAAGAAATTGAATGCTGATTTTGGTTGTCCAATAACATTTCTGATATAGGTACCTGTAGTAAATGGTCAAAATTTTGCTTGGATAAATGGAATAATTTCTGCTTTTTCCCTATCTCCCATTTTCTTATAGGTCTTGTTCCATCGCGCGGCGATGATAGGATTTTTTACATTTCTAATTTTACTCTCTGCGAATGCATCATCCGTAAAGAGTCTCATAATATCTATGAGTGTTCATCATTCTGGTTGTTCCATAAGCAAAAAACATGCGTTACGGAAGTAATCTTGGATACGCGGTCAGAATATTTCTTCTCCATACATAGAGACAAACATTTCTACTAAATCATTCGTTACGACATCTCTTTCGTCGTCATTTTCTGGTCCATCTAATGGATTGAAAGCAATCGGATAATCAGTATTGGCAAGATCAAAATAAATCAGATCATCTATTTTTTCTTTTGGATAGTGTTTTAATACAAATTCAACTAAATCTCCATGCGGGTCTATTACACAAAATCCATTTCTAAGTCTTATATCTTCTAAAAGCGAAGTCAGCATAAGTGTTGATTTACCTGAACCTGTTTGTCCTATAATATACATATGTCTAAATCTATCATCATTGTTTGAAAGTATTCTGATTTCCTTTTTGATGCCCGCATAGGTGTTATATCCAAGGAGTATCCCTTCTGTAGGAATATTATCAGGTGCAGGAATGATTTTGTATTTTTGTCGAGAAATACGTGGGTTTCTATTAAATTTTGCGTTTGGAATGTGGATAATAGAAGAGAGCTCTTTGATACTTAAGATTGCTCTTTTGTTCCAATTATTCAGATTTGCGAGTTTTCCGTTATTTGTATAAAAAATCCTATTAATAAATTCTTTGGCAAATTCTTGGATTTTTTTTGATTTTTTAAATTTGAATGCATTGAGTCCTATATAACTATACTGACTAAATCCTCTTGCAAGATCTTCAATGATTCTTTCTGGTCTTTTGGGATCTGGTGAAGTGACTAATGCACGTATTTTGACGGAAAATATTTCATCATCAGTTTTTTTATCGAGATCACCAGATTGTTGCTGAGAAAGGTCACTTTTTTTCTCTTCTTCTTTTGCTGTATCTTTTCCATCACCACTTCCACTTATAATTCCTTTCCACATATCTTTTAATAACATTCCTATAAATCCTTTGTTTTTTCCTTCTTTTATCTTTTTGGATTCTTTTTTTAGTTCTTTGAGTGCATCTTCGTCAAGAGGAGAAATAAGTATTTGTAAACACATTTTTTCATCCGTAAGTACTTTGGAATATGCAGAAAGTAAACTATCCATAGGATCAGCCTCAAATGTTTCGTAAGTTTTTATAGGATATGCACTATCTTTACTTAAAAGAAATTCACCTCATGCCATATATTTTCCCGCTTCCAAAAGTTTCGGTTGGTCGATAGGGTCTACTACAGCACCTATATAAAATGATGAGATAAGTTTTTCCATATTATCTACGTGTTCTTCTGGTACTCCCATAATCAATTTAATCACTTCTTTTTCGATAAACATTTCCATACTGATATAGTTGTGTCCAAATTTTTTATGTTTTCGTTTGTCTTCTACTATTGCATAAAAATTTTTGTATATCTGATTCATGATTTGGATATTTTGCTTCATATCTTTGATGGTATCCCCCCCATCGTCACCTCACTTTGTCGTTACACTTTTGGGGATTTTTATTTGAAGGTATTTCAGCTTGCTTGCTTGTTGTACTCTATGACTTTTGTGCATTGATGAAAATACTGATTTGACTATCAATGAGCCAATCAATCGTACTCCTAATGCTATAATGATGATAATAAATACGTTAGACATAGGATTTTTGTTTCACTAAAATCTCTTTATAAAGGGTATGTATAATTATATCTAATACGCTCAAAAATGCAATTTTCTCTTTTTGTTTTTTGTCTGAAAGGGTTGTTTCTTTACCAAAAATATAAAAATGTTATCTAATATGTTTTTTTGAACGATAAAAAATCTCTTGTATTATTTATCTGTATCCCTATTTTTGGTGTACATATATCTAGAGTGAACGATAGAGACTAGGCTCGTAAGCGTTCCAGCAACCACCCCGGCTAATCCAGGGAAGGTGCTAATTCCTACCCTCACGGGGAAGATATTATAAAAACTGATATACAAGTTTATATATACTCTTTCTCGTCTCCGAAAGGGTTTTTTTTAAAAAAATTGTTGCAGGTAGATCCAGATAGATTCAGGATTGTCTCACGTTGTAGTAAATTTGCTACAATTTGTAGCGATATGTGACATTCTATTCTGTTAGGATTTGTATCAATCTGTGACGAATATTATCTTTATTTGTTAATTAATAAAAATGAGACACTTTATTACTTGCGAATCTGTTACTCAGTGACATCCTGATAAGATGTGTGATCAGATCTCTGATGCTATTTTAGATGCATGTTTAGCACAAGATCCTTTATCAAGAGTTGCTTGTGAATGTTTGATTACTACATGAACACTTATTATTAGTTGAGAAATTACCACCAAGGCTCAGGTAGATTATGAAGCTGTGGCTAGGAAAGTTATTGTAGATATTTGATATGATAGTGATGAAAAATATTTTGATGCTAAGGTATGTTCTGTAATAAGTTTTATCCATACCCAATCACCTGATATTGCTCAAGGTGTGGATACCTGATGAGCAGGAGATCAATGAATTATGTATGGGTATGCGAGTAATGAGACACAAAATTATCTTCCATTACCTATCGATTTAGCACATAAGTTGGCATATAGATTGGGTGAAGTGAGAAAAAATTGAATACTCCCTCTGCTTTATCCTGATGGTAAAACTCAAGTTACGGTAGAATATGAGGGTTTACAACCGCTAAGGGTGGATACTGTTGTGGTTTCTAGCCAGCATTCTTTGAATATTAGTCAAGAACAGATTGTTGCAGATATTCATGAACATATCATTGGACCTGTACTTGGTAGTTTGATAGATGTAAATACTAAATTTTATATTAATCCTACGGGTGTGTTTAATGTCTGAGGTCCTGCTGGAGATACATGATTGACAGGAAGAAAAATTATTGTAGATACCTATGGTGGAGTAGGAAAACATTGAGGTGGTGCATTTAGTGGAAAAGATCCAACTAAGGTAGATAGAAGTGGGGCATATATTGCAAGATATCTTGCCAAAAATATTGTAGCGAGTGGTATTTGTGAAAGATGTGAAATCCAGTTGGGATATGCTATTGGTGTCGTTCAGCCGGTAAGTATCTATATCGATTGTTTTGGAACGGAAAAGGTTGATTTACAGAAGATTGTAGATGCAGTAAAAAATAATTTTGATTTGAGCCCCAAGGGTATTATTGAAAAATTAGATCTCAGAACACCTATCTTTCAAAAGACTGCTGCATATGGTCATTTTGGAAGAGAGGACTTTACTTGGGAAAAATTGGATAGTGTAGAGATATTTACCGCAATAAAAAATCTGTGATAATATATTTGCTATTGTCTAAAAACTTTGATATGTGAAAGGCTTCCGGGATTCCGGAAGCCTTTTCATTAGATGATTTTGGTAAAAATTACCTTTCGGGCCTTTCTCGGTCCTGAATAGGAATGTCTTCTTTGGTGGGTTTGATGAGTGGTGTCCCATCATTGTAGATTTCCTCGTAGTATTTATCTTCTTTGTGGATAAGAAGTCTTTGAATTATTTTTTTCCCTTTGAAGGGGAAAGCACATCCTTTGGAGTCTTCTTTCGATGTTAATGCCCTCAAATGAACATCTTCATCAATTCTTCCTCCTATAATAATACCCTCGATAGCGAATGATGTTCCGCCACTATTTATCTGGTAGATAATTTTTGCCTGGCGTCCTTTGTACTTTGCTAAATCGTTATCTTCTCTCATATCTCTTGGGGTTTTTTGGTTAGTATTTTTTGTTTATGCTAAGTACAATAATGATTTTATTTTAATTGTCAATAATACATATCTATTTATTGAGTAGGATTTTTGATGTTGAGATGAGCCTCTGAATGTATAGTATATTATCGATATATTTATTTGTTAACTCTTTGTTTCTATGTTACTTTCGTGAAAAGAATTGTCTCTTCAACTCAAACAAGAGCTTATTGAAAAAAAACATAAATTATTTGGTGATAAACATGTGTATATAGCTATCCTTTTTTTTGGTGAGGATTATTCGTCAGCTACGTATGTCAAACATAAAAAAACTTATGGAGATTCTATAGGGTTGCCAGTGATTGTCTTTGGACAAAATCATCAGGCTGAATATGATAGAAATCAAGCGGGGAAATTTGATGATGTCGGTATCTATATCAATCAGCATTATGATAGTATAGGAAAAATAATGGAACTTATAAGATATCTCAATCATGATGATGAATGTGTAGGTATTATTGTCCAGTTGCCTTTGCCCGAACAATTTCAAATGTATAAAGAACAACTTTTGGCTGCTATTACTCCACAGAAAGATCTTGATGGTCTTGGAGGAGTTATCCTCTGACTTTCAGAAATAGGACTTGTTGATTTTGTCCCTGCAACACCCAAAGCAGTAGTGTATTTACTTGAACATTATCAACTTGATAATTTTGCTGGTAAAACTGTCGCGATTTTGTGACAAAGTAATATTGTTGGGAAACCATTGGTTATGGAATGTATCAAGAGAGGAGCAACCGTCTATACCTGTAATGCAGACACGCCTATTGATGACATCAAAAAAATAACCAAACATTCTGAATATATTATTTCTTGTACGGGAAAGATTCATCTTGTTGATGAAAGCTTTCTTCGTAATGATGCATCACAAATTATCTTAGATGTATGATATGGACATAAAGATGGAAAACCTGTTGGTGATGTAGATATTGAAGTGATTAAAGATAAAGTTGCTGCATATACTCCAGTTCCCTGAGGTATTTGACCACTTACTGTGGCATGTTTGTTTGCTAATGTTTTTGTTCTTCAATCTTATCAAGATATTTTAAAACCATATAAACTCTAGCTCGTTACGTTCGCTATACATATTGATACATATATTGCGATAGATGTTTGTTTAGGCAAACTACGAAAATTACTTACAATGATTTTTTTCATTTAACATTTAATATTCAAAATTAGTTGTATGGTTTATGATATAATTATTATCTGATGAGGTGCTTCGGGATTGTTTTGTTCCTTATTTTTGCCAAAAGAGCTCAAAAAATGCATTATAGAGAAGACGGATAGACTTGGTTTTAAGGTCCTACTCTCTGGATGAGAAAGATGTAATGTGAGTAATATTAATTTTGATCCTCAATTTCACTACATCGGACAATTTCTTAAATCTTTACCTTCCTTATTCCATGCATTTGGTCCTGAAGATATGATGAACTATCTTCATAATCATGGTATAGAAACCAAGGTAGAGGATAATGGTAGAGTTATTCTTAAAAGCTGAAAAGCTAAAGAACTCGTAGATTTTCTTATCCATGAATCACAACATAATGATACGGATCATTTTCTTTCTCATGATGTCCATACAATATCTATTTCTACTTCTGGTGATTTTGTTCTTACTACCTCTGCAGGTGTATATACATCAAAACAACTTATTATAGCTACGTGAGGGATGAGTTATCCTCAAATAGGTGCGAGTCCTTTCGCTTATGAAATTGCTGAACAACTGTGACTTTCTCTGGTAACTCCCCATACTGCTTTATGTGGAATAGAAACAAGATCCTGATTTCCTTTATTATCTTGAAATACTATCCAAGCTACTATTATTTTATATGCTCATAATAAGATTGTCTATACAAAGAAATGATCTTTGCTGTTTACTCATCGAGGACTTAGTGGTCCTGTGATCTTCGATGCTACTTTGTTTATAGACCATGATATTTCCCATTATATGCTTCAATGTGATTTTGATCTCGATGCTACGAGCAAAAAAGTGATTCAAGCATTTTCTCTTGTTCCTTGAGATACGGTGCGTGATATTCCTATTACTTCTTTGAGGCCTCTTACCGAAGCTAAAGTAACTGTTTGAGGTGTTTTACTCAAGAATCTTGATCACCATTTCCAATCAAAAAATATCCCTTGATTATATATCATCGGTGAGGCGTTGGATGTTACTGGAAAAACGTGAGGATATAATCTTCAACGAGCCTGGACGAGTGCATATGTTTGTGCGAAAAATATTGGAATGAGGGACTAGGGAGTAGGGACGAGCGATGATGAGGACCAAGTATTGCGTTCCAGATTCCCTCAGTTCTTATTTTCTAAGGAAATATTTGTGTAAGATGAGATAGGTAATGTATGCTATGCCGATACATAAAAGAATAAATAGTGGATACGCGATTTTCCAATTTTCTGGTCCTGTCATCATAGTTCGTTCAGACATTCCACCTATACCAGCTATGACAGTAAGTGGGAGAAAAATAGAATTAATAAATGTCAGTCTATTTACACTTTTATTGCTTTTTATGCTTAGGAAGGTGTTGTATGCTGTCATGAGTGAATCATTTTTTTCTGTAAGTACATTTATTGTTCTTGTTATTTTTGCTAATTTTGTTTTGAGATCGTTGAAATAGGTGGTTAAATGTTTTTCATGAAGGTTTGTTACGTGATCTATGAGTTCATCAATGATCTCTTCCTGAGAAAGAAAATTATGTTTGATAAAAATTTTATTGAGATCTTCATTGATGAGCTCGTCAATAATATTTTCTCCTCTTTTATTGATGTTTATTTGAATATCTAAGAGTTTTTGTGAAGAGATACTCAATGATTTTAGGGTTTTATCATAAAACGCGTCGATGATTCTGTATAGCATATAATATGGTGATGTTTTATATGATCTATCGATAGTTTTTATATCTTTCTTGATTTCTTCAAATACATCATTTAGTTTTTGTGATTCTAATCCTGTAGTTGTTATTATTAGGTTGTCCCCTATTATAACATCTAGTTCATTGAATATATATCTATCTTCTTGTGTGATATATTTGGTGAAGGTAAGTGCTAAGAAAAAATGATTGCTACTTGTATCGATTTTGGATTGTGCGTTGATATCTAGGATATCATTTACAATCATTTCATGAAGATTGTACTCTTGAGCAAGCTTATCTATAGTTTCTTTGTCTGGAGTTTGGATAAAAATCCATTGTGTTTTTCCTATCTGGAGTGATTTTTGCATAATGAATGATGAAACGAATAAACGATATGAAGAGCTTTATGTCAATTGTACTCAGAAAATTTTTTCTGTCAAATTTCCTGCTATTTTTTAATTGACTTAATTTGATAAATTCTTCAATATAAAGATCTTCTTTCTAAGAAGAATAAATCAAATTTCTTTATCTTGACATAAGTAATAAATGGCTTATATATCAATAATCCTTTCGTTTTTGATAACTCATGGTTTGCATAAATACAATAAAAAATATATTTGTAAATAATAAAATATATCTTTATCTTTTTTGCTTATAAAAATATATTTTTCTGGTCTTGTTTTTTTGATTTTCCTTTTTTTGGGGTATACTTATATTACACAAACAACTACTACCCATCAAAACATTAAAATATTCTTTTCATCATTTATCTTCTTATTAGCTTATTGTTATGGAAAATCTCAACGCAAAACTTTCAAGTGAGTCTATTCGTAATGTAAACACACTTATTCAAAAGATTGAATGAGTATGTAAAGATATTGAAAAAAGTTTATTTGCGTCATTGGATCTTACTTCAGATGCTGTTGCTCAATATAGTGTTACTACAGCAAATAAAGTAGAGTCAGAATTTGTAAATGTAGTTATCGATAATATTATAAAAATTAAATATCATCTTTTTGATCTTAAAAAAGCACTTAATAAAAAAATACTTACTGATATGCATTCAGTCACTACTATTATTGGATCACTTCAAGAGACTTCTGATACCTTACAAACCTTTTTACTGAGCAATAATTTCTTCACAAATACTTTTCATATGCCCGTTATGGAAATTCAAGCAGCTATTGACCAGATCTTTGA